>CBDDZE010000001.1:0-230548 GCA_965235815.1 Candidatus Pelagibacterales bacterium
TGGAACGTTGAATTAAGAGATATCCACAGCAAACTTCTTTAAAGTCTCCATAGGTATGATTTCTAAAGTCTTCAAATGGGTTCTACGAATATAGATCTTACATCCATGACCAGCATCAATTGCGCGCTTTACCCAACTAGCGCAAACACACCAATTGTCCCCATCTTTTAATCCTTCAAATCCAAACTCAGGATGAGGTGTAATTAAATCATTACCATTTTCTTTGCACCAATTTAAAAAATCATTCGTTACTTTTGCACAAACACAGTGAACACCCACATCCGTTTTATCTGTGTTGCACGAACCGTCACGAAACCAACCTGTAACTGGATTCATTGAACAAGGCTCAATATCTTCACCAAGGACATTTTTTTGTTTTGGAATTTTATTCATGCTTAAACACATTTGCTATTTTTTGATCAATCTCAGCGTTAAATGAGAATGATCTTCGCTCCTCACCAGATTGAAAAGGATAAGCAGTGTGCATTAAATAATTTGGAAATAAAATCATGTCTGCTACTTTTGGCTGATGATTGTAAATACTTTTATTTAAAAAAGCTCTTGAACCATGAATAAAATCTATTGTCCCGTGAGTTTTAAGATTATGTTTATGAGATCTTGTGTCTTCATTTAAAGACTTTGGAATTTTTAAATAACCAACTCCTGAAATATGTCCATCATGATAATGAATGGGGTTATATTCATTTTCAAATTGTCGAACTACCCAAACATTATTAATTTTAAATTTAGTAATTTTTTTATTAACTGATTTTTCGATATAGCTTTTAGTAATCTTAAATAAAAAATTTTTTAAATATTTATTAATAAAAGCTTTTGGTAGTTGAAGTTCTTGACTTACTTGTCCAACTAATTGTTTGCTATAATCAAATTTTTTTGAAAGATTTTTACTATCTACAATTCTATCAATCTCTTTGTTTATTTTGTTAACAAGATTTTTTGGAATTTTTAGTCTCGCAATTTTTGGACCAAACGGAGCCAAGACATTTACATTATTTGTCATTATAGTTTTGTAGGATTAGGTTGTCCTTTATAGACAATATTTGGATTAAATTTTTTTTCTTTTTTCTTTAAATTTTAATTTAATATTATTTTTAGTTTTAGTGGGTACAGATCTATAAAAACAAGATCTATAACCTACGTGACAACTTGCGCCTTGGCCTATGTCTACAGTAATCCACACCGCATCCTGATCGTCATCAATTCTAATATCTTTTACTTTTTGAACAAAGCCACTAGTTGCTCCTTTGTGCCACAAAGCTTTTCTGGATCTGCTCCAGTAGAAGGCTTCACCTGTTTCAATTGTTTTTTGTAATGCTAATTTGTTCATAAATCCATGCATGAGAACTTCTTTAGTTTTGTAATCAGTAGTGATGACTGGAATCAAGCCTTCTTTGTTGAATTTAGGGCTTAAATACTTGCCTTCTTCTACTTGCTTAATTGAGGTTCTTTTTTTAAACATTTATGAAAATTAATTTGTTCTAAGCGTTTAGTATATATTATAACTTAACAAAAAATATAATCACTTTTAATGAACGTTACTGATTTAATAAAAAAGAAGTTAGAAAAAGCGGTTACCAGAGAACAGGCTGAAGAAGCTATTAAAGTTTTACTTGCTTGGGCAGGTGATAATTCTAAAAGAGAAGGATTGATTGAGACCCCAAAACGAGTGGTTAAAGCTTTTGAAGAATATTTCTCAGGTTATTTAATAGATCCTTATAAAGATTTAGAAAAGACATTTGGTGATGTTGATGGATATGACGATATGGTTATTCAAAAAAATATTTCAATTTATAGTCATTGTGAACATCATATGGCACCCATCGTTGGCGTTGCTCATGTAGCATATATTCCACATGAAAAAGTTGTGGGCCTTAGTAAGCTTGCAAGAGTAGTTGAGGCGTATTCGAGAAGATTACAAACTCAAGAACGATTAACTATGGAAATTGCAAATACAATATTTAAAGGTTTAAAAGCACACGGGGCGGCTGTAAGCATCAATGCTGTACATCATTGCATGACATCTCGTGGAATTAAAAAACATGAAGCAACTACTGTCACAAATTATTTTACTGGCATGTTTAAAGAAAGTCATAATCTTCAAAATCGTTTCTTACAGTATATCGGTCAGAAATAAATGTTAGATCAAGTTGTTGTTGATGCAGATATAGAATCTGTTTCTTGCAATGGTGGCGATGATGATGTGGGTCACCCAACTGTATATTATAATTTTGGTGAAAAATCCGAAGTTGTTTGTGGGTATTGTGGAAAAAAATTTTTAAAGAAAAAAAATAATCATGAGTAATTTTAAAGCAATTATTATAAAAAAAACTGGCGATCAATTTACAAGAGAAGTTAAAAGTATTGAAAAGAGTTTTTTAATTCACGGTGATGTTTTAGTTAAAGTTGATTATTCGGACTTTAATTATAAAGACGGAATGATTTTAAAGAATGGTGGAAGTTTAGTTAAAGACTACCCTCATATTCCAGGAATAGATTTTGCTGGTACTGTTGAAGAAAGTAAAAGTGAAAAATTTAAAGCAGGCGATAAAGTTATTTTGACTGGTTGGAGAGTAGGCGAGATTTATTACGGTGGCTATTCTCAGTATGCAAAAGTAGATGCCAATTTTTTAGTAAAAGTTCCAAAAGATATTTCAACTAAACATGCCATGGCAATTGGTACAGCAGGTTTTACTGCTTTATTATGTTCCTTTGCAGTTCAAGCAAGAGAGACAATATTGTTAGGTGAGAAAGTGAATGATGTACTTGTAACGGGAGCAACAGGAGGAGTTGGCAGCGTGGCCGTGATGATCTTGTCAAAAATGGGTTACAAAGTTCACGCGCTTACAGGAAAAAAAGATAAGACAGATTTTTTAAAGAAATTAGGCGCAAGTGTTGTGATTGATAGATCAGAACTTGAAGGCGAAACAAGACCTTTAGATAAAGGGCTTTTTGATTGTGTAGTGGATACAGTAGGAGGAAAAATTTTAGCTAAAGCTTTAACACATACCAAACCTACAGGAATTGTTGCTGCCTGCGGACTTACTAATAGTTTTAAATTAGAGACAACTGTTATGCCTTTTATTATTCGAGGCGTTAAATTATGGGGAATTAATTCAGTGGATACCCCAATGAAAAGAAGAGAATTTGTATGGTCACAAGCTGCAAATTTAATTGATATGAAAAAATTAGATGAGATTACAGAAGTGTGGAGCATGTCAAAACTTATAAGCTCATATGATAAAATATTAAAAGGGGAAGTTGCAGGTCGAGTAGTTATCGACGTTAATCAATAATTATGGATTGGGATAAACTTAAAATATTTCACGCGGTTGCTCAAGCTGGTAGTTTTACCGAAGCATCAGGCACTTTAAATTTAAGCCAATCAGCAATTAGCCGTCAAATCCAATCTTTAGAACAAACTTTAAAAACATCTTTATTTGAAAGACATGCAAGAGGTCTTTCCCTAACAGAAGATGGCGAGATACTTTTTAAAACAGCAAATGAAGTTATTATTCATTTAAAAGGAGTTGAGACTTCTTTGATGGAAAAAAAAGATAAACCGTCTGGAAAATTAATTGTGACAACCGTTGTTGGTTTTGGAAGCATTTGGTTAACACCTAGAATTAAAGAATTCATGGATAAATATCCTGAAATGGAAGTTGAAGTAATTGTAACAGATAAAGAGTTAGATTTAAGTACACGTGAAGCTGATGTTGCTATTTGGATGAGACAACCAACGCAGCTAAGTTATATTCAGAAAAAATTAATTGATATTAACTATCATATATATGGTTCACCTAAATATTTAGAAGAAAACGGTTATCCAAATACTGTGAAAGATTTAGATAAACATAAGTTTATTGTTTATGGAAAAGGAACTCCATCACCATTGTCACAAACAGATTGGATTTTAAAAGTTGGTAAAAAAGATTCATCAAAAAGAAAACCAGTAATGCGAGTGAATAATATTTATTCTTTATTACTTGCTGTTGAAAGCGGAGTAGGTCTTGCAGCCTTACCTTATTATATGGTTCAAGAAAAAAGTACTCTTGTTAAAGTTTTGCCAAATATAGAAGGACCAAAATATGAAGCGCATTTTGTCTATCCACAATCTTTAAAAAATGTTGCACGTATTAAAAGTTTTAGAGACTTTATTTTTGACAAAGTAAACGAGTGGCGTTTTTAATTTTTTAATTCTTAACTAATTAAATGCTAACTTTTTTTATTGGAATTTTATCGGGATTTTGTCTTGCCTTACCCGTTGGCGCTATCGCATTAATGTGCATTAATAAAACTTTACAATATGGAATTAAATCTGGACTAGCGGTTGGCCTTGGAGCTTCGTTTGCAGATGCTTTTTACGCATTCATTGCCATTTACAGTTTAAGCACAATATCAAATATTTTTTTACAAAACGGAGATATACTTAGAATTATAGGCGGATTATGCTTAATTTTTATTTCAATTAGAATGTTATTTAGTGGACCCGTAATTATTGAAGATAAGAAAGTTAATTATAATGAATGGCCAAAAGATATTATTTCAGGATTTGTTATTACTATAAGCAACCCATTAACTTATATTGGATTTATAGCATTACTATCTTATATGCATTTAACATTTAAAAACTTTAATTCAGATTTAATTTTAAATTTCTCTGCAGGGGCATTTGTAGGTTCAATGGCGTGGTGGTTAATATTAGTTGAATTTGCAAGATTTTTAAAAAATAAGGTCAATTCTACTTTTATAAGACGCTCTAATATTATTTCGGGATTAATTATTTTAGGTTTTGGAGCAATTGTTATTTTATCATCGATAAGTTAAATTTAAATTATGTCTATAATTAATATTATCATTCCATTCATAATTTTAATCTCTGTTGTAGTTTTTGTGCATGAGTATGGTCATTATTATTATGCAAAAAAATACGGGGTTAAAGTTACTGATTTTTCAATTGGTTTTGGAAAAGAGTTATTTGGCTGGACTGATAAAGATGGAACACGTTGGAAAGTTTGTCTTATCCCTTTAGGAGGTTATGTAAAATTTTTTGGGGATATGAATCCTGCAAGCCAACCTGAAAAGCTTTCTACTTTTTCTGAAAAAGAAAAATTACAGTTACTTGCTACAAAAAAATTATATCAACGAGCAATTATTGTATCAGCTGGTCCGATTGCTAATTTTATTTTGGCTTTAGTTATCTTTTCTTGTGTGTACATGTTCTTTGGAAAAGATTTTTCAGTTCCAGTTATTCAAGATGTTAAAATAGATAGCCCTGCTTATAAAGCTGGAATAAAAAAAGGTGATCAAATAATTAGAATTAATGATCAAACAATTACTAGTATGATGGAAGTGTCGCAGTTTATTAGTTTATCTGACACAAATTTAATTAAAATAGCAGTTCTTAGAGACAAGAAAGAATATGATTTTCAAGTTCAATCAATCATTCAAGATACAAAAGATAATTTAGGCAATAATATAAGTCGTAAGATGATTGGAATTCAAATTATCCCACTTAATAATGAAATCAATAGGCAGAAGTTAGGACCTGCAAAAGCAATTTATTATTCTTTAAAAGAAATTTGGTTCACTATTTCATCAACCATGAGCTATGTCGGTAAAATGATTATTGGAACTGAAAAAGCTGATCAGTTAGGAGGGCCTATAAAGATTGCACAAATCTCAGGACAAGTTGCCGAACTTGGAGTTATTCCGTTTCTTTCTATTATGGCTTACATTTCAATTAGTTTAGGACTGATTAATTTATTTCCAATTCCATTATTAGACGGGGGTCACTTGTTATTTTATTTTTATGAGTTCATTAGAGGCAAACCTTTGAGTGAAAAAGTGCAAACTTACTTCTTTAAATTTGGTTTGTTTGTGCTTTTTTCTTTAATGTTTTTTTCGACCTTTAATGACCTGAAAAGTTTAGGTCTTTTCTAAAAAGTCATATAAAACAGTACTTTATTAAAAAAGCCTTATAAATCATATCAACATGTAGTGTTTGAAAATTAAGCAAATACTACATTTATGTTGATTTCCTATGTTTTTTAAACATTATTAAAATATCAACGAATCAAAAGGGTTAAAATGAACAAAAAACAATTAGTCGCTAAAATAGCTACTGCTTGCAACATGGGCAAAAGTGATGCCGAAAAAACCTTTGATAAAATACAAGATATCATTCTTAGTGAATTGAAGAATGATGAAACTGTAAAAATCGCAGGTTTTGGTACGTATAAAGTTGCAAAAAGAAAAGCTAGAACTGGAAGAAATCCAAGAACTGGTGAAAGTATCCAAATCGCAGCTTCTCAAAAAGTTAAGTTTTTGCCAGCAAAAGCTTTAAAAGAGATGTTTAATAAGTAATTTCGTTTTTAATAACTCAGCCTTTACTGGCTGAGTTATTAATCTTTAAGTTCTCAAATAATTTTAAAAATTTTTTAAGTTTAAAAGTTAGATACAATTACTAACATCCATTTCGTTTTTTAATTTTTTTCAACCTTAACTTGTTTGTATATAAATTTAATTAATTTATAACTTAAATAAACAATTTGGAGAAAAACATGTTTTCTAAAGAACTAAATGCAAAATTAGATGAATTTCATCTTCTAAAACATCCATTCTATCAAGCATGGAATGAAGGCAAATTAAGTAGAGAAATTATAAAAGATTACGCTGAACAATATTATCATCACGTAAAAGCATTCCCTCGTTACATTAGCGCAACTCACTCAATTTGCGAGGATATTGAGCAAAGAAAAATTCTACTAGAGAATTTAAATGATGAGGAAGATAAACATAATGATCACCCTAAACTATGGAAGCAATTTGCTGTGGCTTTAGGAGCTGACAAAAATGAAATCGAGAAAGTAAAATTAGAAAAATATACTTCAGAGATGATTGATAATTTCTTCAAACAAGGAAGATCAACTTATGCTGAAGGACTTGCTTCTTTATACACTTATGAAAGACAAATTCCTGAAATCGCAGATGTTAAGATTGAAGGTCTTAAAAAGTTTTACGGTGTAGATTCAGAATCTGGACTTGCATTTTTTGAAACTCATAAAAAAGCTGATGTGTATCACAGACAAGAGTGTGAGGTTTTGTTAGATAATCTTTCTAAAGATGATCAAGCTAAAGCAGAAACAGCAGCTCTTAAAACTGCAAAACATTTGTGGAATTTTCTTTCAGGCATAGCTCAAAAACATAATCTAAACGTTCAAGCAGCGGCCTAATTAAGTTTTTTAAATATCCTGTGGCAAATTAAGCCACAGGATATTTTTGTATTTAGTTTAAAGATATTAATTATGACAATTGAAAGACTAATTCATAATGACCTAGTTTGCACTTTTGTAACAAAAAGTAATTAGACTATAAAAATCTTATAAATTTTTTGCTCAATATTCAAAATACAAACGATTATAAAATACTTTCAAATAGAGCTCTTGACTTTTATTGCGGAGATATAAGTAGCAAAAATAAAAATAGACTTAGAAAATTTTGTTATAAAAATAAAATTGATGTTTGTATTCAAAAAGCAAAATGGAGAAAAAAGAAAATATTTCTAGCAGACATGGACGCAACTATGATTAAGGATGAAACTTTAGACAATCTTGTAAAGATTTGCAGGAATAAAAGTGGATATTGATAAGTTAAGTAAACTTGCAATGGATGGAAAAATTACCCTTAGAGATACATTAAAATTTAGAGTTAGTTATTTAAAAGGCAAAAGTACGCAACTTATAAAAAGAGTTATTAAAAAAGATCAGATTTAACGAAGGTTCAAAAGTTTTATTAAAAACTCTTAAATAAGAATGGTTATCATACAAGTTTAGTGACGGGAGGTTTTCAGCCAATCTCAACTTATGTTGGAAAAGTTTTAGGTTTTAAAAAAGTAATCAGTAATAGATTTGTTATAAAAAATAACAAATTTACAGGAGAATATATTCCAATTACTGGAAAGCAGAATTCAAAACTTGTTTATTTAAATGAGATCTGTAAGGAAAAAAAATTAAATAAATTCAAAGATGCTATTTGCTGTTGGTGATGGAGCAAATGACCTTGGAATGTTGCAGAATTCAGGACTTGGAATAGGTTATTATTCCGCATTCAATTGTAAAAAAAGCTAGTTGAAAATCAATATTCAATTTACTGATCTTAAAACTATTTTATTTTATTTAGGATTTACAGAGAAAGAATTTTCTAAATAGCTTCTTTTAAGACAGTTTAATACTTCTTTTGCATGATCTTTAACTTTAACATTATTCCAGATTTTTATTATTTTGCCCTTAGGATTAATTAAAACTGTTGTTCTTTTAATTCCCATAAACTTTTTTCCATACATACTTTTTTCTCCCCAAGCTCCATATTTCTTAAGAGCTATGATTTTTTCATCTGACAATAGTTGAAATGGGATTTTAAATTTATTAATAAATTTTTTGTGACTTTCAATACTGTCTTTTGAAATTCCAAATAATCTCACAGTTTAATTTTTTAAATTCTTTATATAATTTTGAAAAATCTTTAGCTTCATTAGTGCAGCCGGGAGTATTATCACGCGGATAAAAGTAGATAACTAAATATTGATCTAAGACTTTTTATTGATTTCAAAATTTTTATTATTACTTGAGGGTAATTTAAAATTAGGTGCTTTTGAATTTTCTTTAATCATTTATTTTATTTTCATCCCATAGTCTTTTCCAGTCCATAAGAGGAGAAATACCGTAAATAGAATTTATATTCGTGCAATGCATTGCAAGAGATGGGATGGGAGATAGACAGTATTGTTTTGAATATATTTCATGCAAGTGGTTTTTCAAATGGAATATGATTCAGTTTTTGCCATTGAAATAAAAGTATCCCAATGTTTTAATAATAATCTTTTACTTGTTAAAAAAGTAACATAAGTGTTTCCTCTATAACACGCCAATGTCTTTTATTGCCTAAAATAATTTGTGTTGGTTCAAATTTATTATAGAGGTATAGGAAAGTCTGATGGACAAAGAATTAGTTCATCTTTTATTAAACTTGCAAATTTTTCATAAGAAAAAAGCATTTCATTAAGACAATCTTTTTCATGAATATAATCGTCTTCAAGAAAATATAATAAATCATATTTTCCATCTCTTCCAATCTCTAATGATTTATAAACATTTGCCATCATTAGATTTTTGATCAACCGATGTATTTTGGATCAATTAAATCTTCATATTCATCAATTTCTAATTTTATGTATTCAAAATTAATATTATTTTTCTTTGATCATATTTTTAATTTTGTCGAACATCAATTTCATCTGAGCCAGACATCGATTGCTGTAATTTTTATATCAAGGTATTTAAAGTTACTTCTTTAAAGTCTCTATTGATCCTAATAATAGAATTTAAGGGATCTTAGGGTGTATTCATGCTTTTCTTCTTGAAAAAATTCTTTCTTTACTTTGATGTGAGCATTTTAACTTTTGTGCAAAATCGAAAGATGATATTTAGTGAATTTATTTGCCTTGTTATTTTTATTTCACCCATGGGTATAGTGATAGATTTTTTTCCTGAGATACTCAGGTTTTCATCAAGTTTTCGTTTGAGAGTTGGTACCGTGAAGTCAGATTGATCAATAATTTCAAAATTTAAAAGTCTACAAATTTTTATAAAAATTTTTTTTAAAAAACTTTTTTTATTACTTTTTTGTATTTTCATATAAGATAAGATTACTTTATTTATTTATATATTAAGTTCTATGAAAATTACTTCAGCAAAAGATCTTGTTGATAAAGTTCTTAAAGATATTGAAACATTAACCCCAGAGGAGGCAAAGACTAGAATTGAAAAAGAAAATGCAATTTTGATAGATATTAGAGATGTAAGAGAGTTATGGAGGGATGGAACTATAGAAAATAGTAAGCATATCCCAAGGGGCATGCTTGAGTTTTGGGTTGATCCTGAAAGCCCTTATTCAAAGAAAGAAATTTCAGTTGATAAAAATTTAATTTTATTTTGTGCTCAAGGAATGAGATCAGCGCTTGCAACAAGATCTTTAAAAGAAATGGGATTTCCAAAAGTATCCCATGTAAGAGGTGGATTTGGAGCCTTAAAGGAATAAAGGCTTTAAAGTAGTTGAAGTTAAAAAAAAATAATTATTTTTTAGCCTCGCTTAATACAAACTCTAATCGGTCCTGCCCCCAGAATAGTTTTCCATTTACGATAAACGTTGGAACGCCAAAAACTCCTTTTGTAAATGAGTCATTTGTTCTTTTGATAAGATCATTTTTAATAACAGGATCATTATATTTTAAGTGAAAATAAATCAGTATTTACATCTTGGTTCTTTAATAAATTTTAAGAATACTGCTTCATCATTCATATTTATTGAATCAACCCAAATAGCATTAAAAGCTTTATCAACAAAAGATCTTAAAGAAATTATCTTTTTCAGCAACTAATGCTGCTCTCATTAGATGAAGAGTTTTTATAGGAAAATATCTATTGAATTGATATTTAACTTTATATTTATCAGCCCAAAGTTTGCAGTCTTTAATTAAATATTTTGCTTTTAGAGGAATAAATGCTGGAGCTGTAATACCTGCTAATTTATGAAGGCCACCAACAAGAGTTGGCATGTAATTAACTTTTTCTCCAGTTTCTTTTTCAAATTTTTTAATTTGTGTGTGAGCGAGATATGAATACGGACTTCCAAAATCAAAGTAGAAATCTATTTTCTTCATATTTATTTATAACTCTGAAATAAATTATTAGCTACTAAAGACTTAATCAAATAATTTTAATTTTTGCGCAGCAAGAAGTCTTAAAATTAAATAAACTCCAAGTCCAATAGGGTCCTACAAAATAAGTAAGGACTAAAGGGACTAATACTATGAATTGAAGAGCTTTATTTTTAGCTGCATCTGTAGCAATCCAAGCGCCAAGTACAAGATTTGCAGTTAAGAAATGTATCCAAAATAATAATAACACGTGTTTTATCGCTAAAGATTTTTTTAAGCTGATCAATTCCCATATAAAGTTCAAATATTTTTCCTTTATCTAGAATGTTAGAAAATATTCCCTCCGAAGTATTTATATAAATATAAAAAACGTAAAAATAGGTAAAGCCCAGTATTAATGGAACTAATATACTATTTATTAAAACTTTAGTTCCATTCCAGCCAGGCAAAAAAGCTAAAAGAATCCACATTGGAATAACACCAATGTTTGTGAAATGATAAATCATTTCAAGAGTAAAAAAATCTTTTAAAGTGTTAAGCATGTGTTAGTAACGATTATTATATGAGATTCAATAAATCTGCAAAACAATCAATAAATAGCAGAGAAGATATTAAAGAGCTGTCTTTAAAATATCTTGATAAATATCAGCCTTCAAAAAAAGATCTTAGATTTTATTTATACAGAAAAGTCCTGGATACTGACTATTTAGACAAGGATAAAGAAAGCATTTTAAGAGAAATAGATATGGTTATAGAGAACCTTGAAAGCTTAGGGATTATAAACGATACAATTTATACTGAAATAAAATCAAAGAATTATTTGAAAAAAGGCTATTCATTAAACAAAATTAGAATGAGTTTAGCTCAAAAAGGCATCGATGGAGATTTGTTAAAAAAAACAATGAACGATATTCAAAAAGATAATATTGATCCTGATTTTTACGCAGCAATTAAGAGTTTGTCGAAGAAGAAGAATAGGACCTTATCGTCCAGATGCAAATAGAGAGATATTTTATACAAAAGATACAGGCGTTCTTGCTAGAGCTGGATTTAGTTATTCCACTTCTAAAAATGTCTTAGGTTTAGATAAAAATGAACTTAAAATTTTCGAGAAGAAGATTTAGATTTTTTATTTAATTTTTCAATTACTACTAATTCATTAATTTTGTTTCTTAAAAGATTTGTAACAATATAAAATAAAATAACGCCGAATAATGAAACTGAACTAACAATTATTAAGGCAATATCTAATTTCATTAAAGAAAAGTCCTAATTAGTTAAGGAAGCATTATTTTTTTTTAGAAGAGTTTTTGATTAGCTTTTGTAACTTTTACAATTTTTTTAATTGAAACATTTTCATCTTTACAAATAGTTATTTCTTTAAGATTAAATTTGCAGTCCTTTGAAGTTGCTATTGATAAAGCATGTTCTGAAACTTTTTTTCCCGTTTCTTTTTCTAAACCATAGTCTGCTACTGTCATCATTAATGATGTTGGAGTTAGAAAAGATTCAATTAAACTAGCAGAAGTTAAACTTCCGCATGAATTTAATGTAAATGCCAATAATGTAATAAATAAAACTCTCATATTTACAATTTAGATGTATCTATGTTCGTTCGTTTAGTGAATCGTTATTTAAGTAAGTTATTTGATCTTTTCAGTATCATTGTAGGGTTTGTAAAATTTTTTTTACCATAGGTTATTTTACGACCAGTGAATGTAGTTAATATTGCTCCAGCATGTTCTGCAATTGCATGACCTGCAGCTATATCCCACTCTTTTGCTCTAGCTCTTGCTGCATAAATATCAAACTCACCAGCAGCTATAAGACAGAATTTTAATGAACTTGAACATTTTATAAATTTTGTAACATTATATTTTTGGTGAATATTTAAAATTATATCAGATGGGCGTTAGACTGTTAGATAAAGCTAAAATTTCATTATTTTTTGATAATTTTTTACAATTTAATTTTACTTTAATATTTTTATTAATTTCATAAGCATCATTTTTGCCAAAAGAATAAAATAATCTTTTAAGCTTTGGGGCATAGATTACTCCAAGGACAGGTTTTTTATTTAAAATTAAAGCAGCATTTAAAGTGTATTCATTTTTGTTTTTTATATATTCATGAGTTCCATCGATTGGGTCAATTAACCAGAAATTGTTATTATTAAATTTTTTTATTTCATTAACATTTTCTTCTGAAACTATTTGAATATTAGGGGTTAGATTTTTAATTGTTTCTTGCAATATTTCATCTACCAATAAATCTCCATTAGTAACTGGGGTGTTATCTTTTTTTATAGTAATTTTAAGATTTTTCCCTGAAAGTCTAATACTTTCTTTGCCAGCCTACATAAAAACTTGGAATTAATGCTTCTGTTATTTTTTTTAAATTAATTTTTAACATTTATTTTTTCTAAGCAAAACCATGTCAGCAATAATTGTTTTTTTTCCAGCATTTTCAAAGTTAACAGTTACAATGTTTTTAATAATAGATTGTATCTGACCAGTTCCCCATTCTTTATTTTTAGGATTGATAACATAGTCACCTGGCTCGTAATCAAAAATCATTTTTTATTTATACTTATTTCTTACTATAATGTAAGAGTGTCCAAATATTATCATGACAACACTACTTAAAACAAAATCAAATAATAATTTATTAGGACTGGATAAACCACCCAGCGAGACAAAAGTTGTTGTCGCTATGTCTGGTGGCGTTGATTCATCCGTTGTTGCAGGTTTGATGAAAATGAATGGTTATCAAGTTATTGGTATGACTTTGCAACTTTATGATTATGCACAAATTAATAAAAAACCAGGAACTTGTTGCGCAGGACAAGATATTTATGATGCAAAAAGAGTTTCAGAAAAATTAGAGATTGATCATTATGTTTTAAATTATGAAAGTAAATTTAAGAACGAAGTTATAGAAAAATTTGCAGATTCTTATCTAAGAGGAGAAACGCCAATTCCCTGCGTAAATTGCAATCAAACAGTTAAGTTTCGAGATTTATTTGAGTCAGCTAAAAATTTAAAAGCTGATGCATTAATTACCGGTCATTATGTAAAAAAAATTATAGATAATAAAATATCTAAAATGTACAGACCAAAAGATTTAAATCGTGATCAGACTTATTTTTTATTTGCAACAACGCAGGAACAATTAAATTATTTACATTTCCCCTTAGGAGATCTCCCAAAAGAAGAGACTAGAAATATTGCAAAAAAACTTAATCTAGAAGTTGCTGATAAACCTGACAGTCAAGATATTTGCTTTGTACCAGATGGTAATTATGTTTCAGTCATTGAGCGTTTAAGACCAGAGGCACACGAACCTGGAAACATTATTGATACCAAGGGAAATGTTTTAGGAAAACATGAGGGAATTATTAATTTTACCATTGGACAAAGGAAGGGAATAAAAATTTCAGGAGAAATTCCTTATTACGTAGTAAAAATTAATGCAGAAACTAAAGAAGTTGTAATTGGAAAAAAAGAGGAATTAGAAATAAAAAAATTAAAAGTTGAAGATATTAATTATCTTTCAGATAAGAATAGTGATTTTAATGAAAATATATTTGTTAAAGTAAGATCAACAGGAAAGCTTATAGAGTCTAAAGCTTAGATGTTAACACTGGAACTGGTCACTTTTGAGAAAGAGTGAGTTTGGAGTTTCTCCAGGTCAGGCTTGTGTATTTTATAAACCCGACCAATTGGGCGTTAGAGTTCTTAGGTGGTGGCTGGATAAGAGCTACAGAGTAAAAGAAATTATTTCTTTTTATTTCTTCTTCTATTTCTTCTTATTTTTGAGCCAACTTTTCTTCGGCCTCTATGTTTTTTTGGGTATCCCATGTTTTTATATTAAAAGTTTATATCTAAATTAATTATCAAAAGAAAAAGCAAACACAAGTGCGTTTTTTATATAAAATTTGATTTTTTTCGCAGTTATGATTTAACAGCTCACATGGGGATTTTTAAAGATAAAGTCGATGTTATTTACCGATCCGATTTTGATAAAAAGAATAAAGCTGATATTAGAACTTTAGTTCTTGAAAAAAATTCAAGAGATAAGTATGATAAAAAAATTCACAATAGAATTATTGTAGCTTTAGTTTTTTGTCTTGATTGTTGGAGTTAGCTTTAACGTTAATAAAATAATCCTAAATTCTAATAAACATTAAATGTTTACTCAATCCTTTGAGGAATTAAGTATTAAAACAAACGGTATTAAATTAATTAAAATTACAGAAAAAATATTAAATTTTATAGATCGTTCTAAGATCACAAATGGAATTTTAAATATATCAATTTTACATACAAGCGCTTCATTAATTATTCAAGAAAATGCTGATGACGATGTTCAAAAAGATATTTTAAATTTTTATGACAAATTAGTACCAATGGATGAGGATTTATATATCCATAATACGGAAGGAAAAGATGATATGCCCGCACATATCAAGTCTACATTAACTAATAGTAATTTAACTTTGAGTATAAAAAATAATAAATTAATTCTTGGAACGTGGCAGGGTATATATTTGTTTGAACATAGAATTGAGCAGCAAATAAGAAAAGTTTTTTTACATATTGTTGGTGAAAAATAATTATGAGTTCTTCATTAAATGTTGTTTTAATAGTTAGGTAGCGCACCTGATGCTTTGAAGATTAAAGACCAAGATCTGTCTTCATTCTCAAGTTGTGTTGTTATTAATAATGCTTGGCAATTAACAAAAGATTGGGATTATTTAATTTATCCTGAAGATTTTCCAGATAAACATTTACCTCCAGATATAGTCTTGGCTAAGAAAAAAATAATTACGGCTCGAGAATATGTTCCCGAACAAAATTTTTTTGGAGGATTTATTTATGGTGTGTGGCACGATGGCTTTCACAGCTGGTTATTGGGCCTTAGGTGCTTTAAAGCCAGATATTATAGCGTACTTAGGTTGTGACATGATCTATCCATTAGAAAAAGGAAGCCCCAGTCATTTTTACGGCAATGGGCAAGCAGACCCTTTGCGTTCAGATATTACGTTGCAGTCTCTTGGAAGCAAAGTCTGTTCGTTTAATGGCGTTAGCGCAAATTCATAATTGTTCAGTAGTTAATTTGTCTAAGCTTCCTAAATCAAGATTGTTGTTTCCACGTACTTCAATAACTAAACTCTTAAAAAAAATTGATCAAAAAAAAGTATTATATTCACAGGATTTAAAGTTAGATTCTAAATCTGTAAAAAGAGCTTTAGATCTCGAAGGTGAGTTGGCATATATGGTTCCATCAGGAAAATACTGGGAGTCTTCAGTAGAATTTGACCGATCCAAGTTAAGTGAAATAGATTCTCTGTAGGCTCAAGTCTGCTTCTAAGTTAAATTAGAAGATAGTTATATTGATTTTGATAACGTAGTATGACCGTAATCAAAGAGTAAAACATAACTATTATTCACAAAAGTTTATACTTATGTTAATCAAAACTCTTTAAAATGCAGAGTAAAACTGTAGAGTTTAACAAATGGCGGGGTAGCTCAGTTGGTTAGAGCGCAGGACTCATAAGCCTGAGGTCGGTGGTTCGATCCCACTTCCCGCTACCAAATATTATAAATTATGTTTAACGTTTCTTGTATTCAACTCACATCAGATAATAATGTTTTTTCTAATTTAGAAAAAACAACAGATTTAATAATTAATTCTATTAAGAAGAAAGCTGATTTAATTATTACTCCAGAAAATACTTCATTATTTACATTAGATCATAGTGAGCTTTTAGAAAAAGCAGAACAGATGAACAATAATTTTTTTTTAGAATCTATAAGTAGAATTTCAAAAAGTTATAAAAAATGGATTTTAATTGGATCGTTGCCAATAAAGTTATCTAAAAAATTACTAGCCAACAGATCTGTACTTTTTAATCCAAATGGAAAAATTGCAAATTATTATGATAAAATTCATATGTTTGATGTTAAACTTATCAAACAAAGAAAAATATGAAGAGTCAAAAAAATTTTTAGCTGGTAAAAAAAAAGTTATAGCAAAATTACCTTGGGGTTTATTGGGTTTTACTATTTGTTATGATGTTCGTTTCCCAAATCTATATAGAGAGCTTGCAAAAAAAGGAGCAATTTTTATGAGTGTTCCCTCAGCTTTTACAAAAACAACAGGAGAAAAACATTGGCATACTTTGTTAAAAGCAAGAGCTATTGAGAATTTCTCTTATATATTTGCAGCCGCACAAACAGGAAAACATTACAACGATAGATTAACTTATGGTCATTCTTTAATTATTTCTCCAGATGGTGAAATATTAAAAGAAAAAGAAAAGGGAGAAGGTTTTATTATTGCAAGAATAGATGAAAATCTTCCAAATAAATTAAGAGCTAAAATACCAAGTCTAAAATCAAATTAATATTTCTTATAGCTTTTTACTTCAGAAATATTAGATTTTGTTAAGCTATTAATCTTATTTTTGACGCGTGATCTTTCATCGTTAGTAAAATATACTGCTCTTGCAAGTTTTATAAATTTACTCTCAAAATTATTTTTTCTTTCACAATCTCTAATATCGTCCTCAATTTTCCACAATTTAAGGTTAATAGATTTAAGTTTTTTATATAATTTTATAATTGATTTTGATTTTTCAATATTTTCAGATGCAGTTTCTTGTAAGGAACTAAGTTCTTTTAAGATAATATTTCTTTTGTTTTTATCTTTGATTTTATTTTTTTTTATCTCAAGAATTGAGATTTTATCAAATAACTCACCAGCAGATATTTCAGAGTAAATTTTTTTTGTAATTTTCATAATTAATCAATAATGTTCTTTTATAATATATGTCAAATATTTTAATAATAAAACTTGGCTCTCTTGGTGATGTTGTTCAAATTTCTGGAGCCTTAAGAGACATAAGAGAGCACCATAAGAATGAAAAAATTACAATTTTAACCACTTCTAAATATTTAAATTTATTTAAAAATTGTCCCTATGTTGATTCTTGTTTAGAAGATGAGAGACTTCCTAGATATAATATATTTTATCTTTTAAAATTAAGAAAACTTATAAACTCTTTAAATTTTACAAAAGTTTATGATTTACAAAATTCAAATAGGACAAATTTTTATAGAAAATTTATTTTTAATATTGATGATTGGTCTTCTTCTAAAGATATTCCAGAAAGTAAATATAATAGCTCAGTATTACAAAGATTTGATGAACAGTTAAGAAAATCAAATATTCAAACTCTTTATACTTTAAAGCCAGATTTTAGCTGGGCGGCGGATAAAGCTAATAATTATAATCTTGATACTGATAAAAAATATATTTTATTTTTTCCCTTTTGTTCTAAAGATTTAATTCATAAACGATGGCCTTATTTTTCTGAGTTAATAAATTTAATAAAAAAAAATCACCCTGAATATTGCATTGGTAGTTGCTCCTGGGTCCAGGTGAGATAGAAGAGGCTAAAAGTTTAGATATTAAAATTGCTTTGAATAATAATTTAGCCGTTAAATTTTTTTGAACTTGCCTCATTAATAAAAAAATCACATCTTAGTTATTGCAAATGATACAGGACCAGCTCATATGGCAGCGCATCTAGGCGCTAGAGGCTTTACATTATTTGGTCCACACACAACTCCTGAAAAAGTTTCAATTGAGAGAGAAAAATTTATTGCTCTACAGACTATGGATTTAAAATCTCTTTTTGCTGATAGAGTTTATGCTTTAATTAAAAGTTCTATTATAAATTAAGAAGATCTGCGTATTTTTTAATTATTTCTTTCCAGTAAAATTGCTTAGAAAATTCTTTTGCATTTTTTCCTAAGTTCTAAATATTTTTTATTTTGAATTATATTTTTCAAAGCGTCATAAATTTCTGAGTGATCATAACCATTACATAATAGACCAGTTTTATTATGCTAGAACTGCATCAGGTGCTCCGCCATCTTTTCCAGCAATCGATGGTATCCCGTAACTTGCGGCTTCAATATAACTAATCCCAAACCCCTCAACCGAGGTTCCCTCAATTCTTGCAGGCATTAAAAAAATATTTGAATTTTTAATTAGAGCATTCGATAAATCAAAGTTAATATTATTAAGAAAAGTCACATTATTTTCTAAATTAAGAACTTTAGTTGTTTTTTTTAAATTTGCTTCCTCATCACCATTTCCAACAATTACATATTTAAAATTTGGATAGATTGCTTGAATATTTTTTAGAGCCAACAAAGAAAAATCAATTCCTTTTCTTTTATCAAATCTTGAAACAGTGATGATTTTAATATCGGAATTTCCAAATATTTCTTTAGCTTGATGAGTCTGCTTCTGCGGTGATGGTCTGCGGTTCATTAATACCAGGATTTATCACATGTATCTTCTTACTATCACAACCTTTCTCGCTAGCTAAGCTTTTTGTAAATTCTGAGTTTGCAATAATATGTTTCGTTTTTGCTAGGGCATTTATGGACCTTTTGTTTATAGATGAGTTAGTTGGATGATTAATTTCCTTCCCGTGGATAAGACATAAAATTGGAATTTTATGCGATATATCTTCAGTAATTAATTCAATACTTTTCCAATGATCAGCAATTATAGCTTTAACTGGATTATTTTTAATAATTTCTTTTAAAAGATTAAATTTTCTATATTTTTTTAATATTTTAAGACCACCCATTCTATTGGTTTCAAAATTATTTTTTTTGTCATAATCTTTCATCGCCAGCAAATGAGTTTGCCAAAACTTTAATTGGATGAAGATCATTTAAATGAATTGCAAGGCCACCCATTAAACTTTGCATCCCACCAAGTTCAGGAGGATAACTTCTTGTTGTTATAATAATCATTTAATTATTTTTTCCATTTAATATTACATCCCATGCTTGGATACTGTTGTTTTGGTCCTTTTGAGGTCTTTGCAATTAATTCCATTGCATTTAAAAGATCATTCTTTCCCTCTAGTCTGGTTTAAGATTTTTCATTTCTCTAATTCTACCGCGATATTGCAGTTCATTATTTTTATTATATCCAAAAAAATCTGGAGTACATACCGCTCCATAATTTTGAGCAATGTTCTTGAGTTTCATCATATAAATATGGAAATTTAAAATCATTTATTTTTGCAAATTTTTTCATATTCTCAAAACTATCCTCAGGATAATTATTTGCATCATTTGACATTATTGCGACTGAATTAATGCCAAAATTTTGATAATTTGTTAGTCACATCTACCAACTCCTTAATTATAGCTTTTACATAAGGACAGTGGTTACAAATAAACATAATTAAAGTCCCATTTTGACCTTTAATATCTTTAAGTGAAATAAACGTATCTTCAGTTGATATTAATTTAAATTCTTTAATCTTTTCTCCAAAATTACACACTGGAGTTTCAGTGAGAGACATAATTTTATTTTACTATTTGGAATATTTGTTATGAATATAACATGATTTTTGAACTAGGTAATAAAAGATTAATAGGAGATGGAAAATATTGGGTTGCGCCATCAGCAAATGTAATTGGAGATGTTACTTTAAAAAATGATTCTAGCGTTTGGTTTAATGCTGTTATCAGAGGAGACATTGAAAATATTACTGTAGGTGAGGGCAGTAATATTCAAGACAATTGTGTTCTGCATACCGATAAAGGATTTCCATTAAAAATTGGTAAGATGGTAACAGTTGGTCATCTTAGTGATGTTACATGGCTGTACTATCATGGATAATAGTTTGATTGGCATTGGCTCAACAATTTTAAATAAAAGTGTTATTGGAAATAACTGCATTATTGGTGCCAATAGTTTAATTACTGAAGGTAAAATCATTCCAGACAACTCTTTAGTTATGGGTAGTCCTGGAAAAGTAATTAGACAAGTTACAGAAGAAGAAAAAAAAGCGATTACTGAAAATGCTCAGCATTATATAGATAATTGGAAGAAATACGTAAAAGATCTTAAAAAAAATTTAAGGTACTAACCAAGTGCTTTTGTTTTCATCAAGCATAAATTTAGCTCGTCTATGTCCTTGCGAGGCTAAATAAAGCCATTCAAAACTTTTAATTTTACTCTCAACAACACAAAAATTTTTATAACCTATTTCACTCTGTTCAAGACTTGGAAGATTACCACCCATATCTTTTGATAAATCAGAGGCAGACTCATTAATTAAATCGCCAGGTGCTTGAGGTGATAGATAACATTTTCTACTCATCATTTGTGTTTTGGTCCAAGCTTGTTTTGTAATTTCATTATCTTTGTGGATTGTTACAATTCCTTCGGCGCGAACCTGTATTTTTCTTTTTTTACTATAAAATACAAAATAAATTTTTTTATTTTTTTTTAGATATTCAATTTTTGGTGATCGATAATCCGTATGAAATCTTAAGATATTTTTATCTTTAAAAGCTCCACGTAAAACAACAATTCTACCATCTGCACCTTCTTCAGAATTAGCAATTACAACGGGTAATCTAAAATCTTCATTTCTATCGACCACACCTCTTTGTAAGAGAGTCCAGATTTCATCTAATATTAAATTAATATTATTATAATAATCAGGAATATCCTTTATCACTCTTACTAATTTATTTTTTTTTAAGTCGAGTAATCAAACTTGATGTATCAAATCGATTGCCACCATTCTTTTGTACATCAGCGTAATAACCATCGATGATTTTAGTTATTGGAAGGTCAGAACCATTATTTTTTGCCTCTTCCATGGCAATTCCTAAATCTTTTCTCATCCAATCGATTGCAAAACCAAAATCAAATTTATCTTGAATCATTGTTTTGTATCTATTTTCCATTTGCCAAGATTGAGCAGCACCTTTGGATATAACCTCAATTACATCTTCCATATTTAATCCAGCATTTTGACCAAATCGAATTCCTTCAGATAAACCCTGAACTAATCCAACGATACAAATTTGATTAACCATTTTAGCAAGTTGACCACTACCTGCAGGTCCTAATACCTTCATTTTTTTACTATAACATTTGATGATATCTTGAGCTTTTTCAAAATCTTTATTTTCTCCACCAATCATTACTGTTAACTGACCATTTTCAGCTCCAGCTTGGCCACCAGAAACAGGCGCATCTAAAAAACCAAAACCTTTTTCTTTTGCAGCTTTAAATAGTTCACGAGCAATTTTTGCTGATGCAGTAGTGTTGTCAATAAACACGGCACCTTTTTTTACAGAGTGAAATGCTCCTTCAGATCCTAATGTTACTTCTTTTAAATCGTTATCATTACCAACGCAGCAAAATATAAAATCAGAATCTTTACTTGCATCCTTTGGAGTTTTTGCAAATTTTCCGCCAAATTCTTTAACCCATTTTTCAGCTTTTGTAGTTGTTCGGTTATAAACTGTAACATCATGACCTGCCTTTGCTATGTGACGTGCCATTGGATAACCCATTACACCAAGACCTAAAAAAGTAACTTTAGCCATTTATGCTCCTATTAATCGTTTGTTAAATTGATCACTTAATATATTGCTGTTAAATCTTTATAAAAACTTGATTTATTTAAGCTTTAAGACTAAAACGGTCAATTCAAATTATGGCACGAGTAACTGTTGAGGACTGTTTACAGCAAGTTGATAATCAATACGATTTAGTTATTTTAGCAAAAGAGAGAACTTTGCAATTAGGAGTGGGCGATGCTCCACAGGTCCCAGTAGATAATGATAAACGAACAGTTTTAGCTTTAAGAGAAATTGCTGAAAAAAAAGTTTCAGTAAAAGAACTAGAAGAGTCAACAATTGATCGAATGAGAGATCATCCAGATGATGCCGTTGAACAAGAAGATTTTGACAGTCCAGATGGAGATTCTTTTGAAGATTTATATCAAGGAGAAGTTTCAAAATCAGGACAAGCAATACTTCCTTCTAAAAGATCTAGAAAAATTCCAGAACCTAAAGCTGGAGCAGAAAATGAAGCTATCGAAGCAGATGACGATGATCTTGATGATGATATAGCTTTAGATGCAACTCCTGAAAAAGAAGCTACAGAAGATAAAGCTTAATTAAATCTTAATTTTAAAATCTTTCAAAATCTTTTTTCTGTGCTGATCAAGCTCAGGAATTTCACCACGTGTTTTTGGATCTTTGTAATTAGACATTTTAATCGGATTTCCAGCCATTTTAAATTTTCCAATTTTTTTATGGTCTGTACTTACAATCATATTTCTAAATTTAATTTGAGGATTTTCTACAGCTTGTTTAATATTATAAATTGGCCCACAAGGGATATTCATTTTAGTAAAAAGTTTAATCCAATTATCAGTTTGATCTTTAATTAAATATTTTTCTAAAATAACTTTTAAATCTTCAGCATTTGCATTTCTAAGTTTATTACTTAAAAATCTTTTATCTTTAATATATTCTTTGCAATCCAAAGCGTTACAAAGATTTTCAAATAATTTATCATTACCAGCGGCGACAATAATAAAACTGTCTTTTGTTTTGTAAGCTTCAAAGGGAGTAATTGATGGGTGACGTGAACCCATAGGCTTTGGAATTTCACCACTACTAAAGTATCTAGCAATTGCATTTTCTAAAATTGCAATTTGGCAATCAAGCATAGACACATCAATCTTTGTGCCTTTGCCAGTTTTTTCCCTATCAAATAAAGCTGCATTAATTCCAATTGTTGTAAAAAGTCCTGCTGTAATATCGCCTATAGATGTTCCAACTCTTGTTGGTTTTCCATCAGGCTGTCCTGTTACACTCATAAGTCCACCCATTCCTTGAACAACCATATCGTAAGCAGGTAAACTTTTTAGAGGTCCTGTTTGTCCAAATCCTGAAGCTGAAGCATAAATTAATCTTGGATATTTTTTTTTTAAAATATCCCAAGAGTATCCCCATTTATCTAATGTACCGGGTCTAAAATTTTCAACTAATACATCTGCTTTAGCTAAAATCTTTTCAAATATTTTTTTATCTTCTTTATTCTTTAAATTTAGAGCAATACTTTCCTTACCTCTGTTAAGAGACATAAAATAAGCTGAGTAATCTTTAATAAATGGACCAAAACTTCTACTATCATCTCCAGTTTCAGGAGCTTCTACTTTTATCACTCTGGCACCAAGGTCGGATAGAACCATAGTACAATAAGGACCAACCAAAACCCTTGTTAAATCTAGTACTATAATGCCTTTTAGCGGTCCTGAATTATTTTTCATCCAAGGAATATTACATTGACAAAGAACAACATTCAAATCAGAATAATTACTTAAATAAATCTAAGGGGGAGATCATGAAAATTAAACAATACTTAACAATAGTATTTAGTTTTTTATTTTTATTAACAGCAAATAATTTATTTGCACAAATAACATTAAAGGCATCACATCAATTTCCAGGAGGAAAAGGTGATGCAAGAGATGAAATGGTTCAAATTCTTGCAAAAGAAGTTGAAAAAGCAAATGTTGGAATTAAGATTCAAGTTTATCCAGGCCAATCACTTTATAAAGCCATGGAACAGTACAAACCACTAATCGAAGGTCAATTAGATATAGCTTCATTACCTTTAGATTATGCTGCAGGTTTTCAACCAGCATATAGCGCTACATTAATGCCGGGTTTAGTAAAAAATCATTCGCACGCAGCGAGATTAAATGTTTCTCCATTCATGAAAGATATTAAAAAAATTATGAATGATGATGGAGCAATCGTATTAGCTGATGCTTGGCTTGCAGGTGCATTTGCCTCAAAAACTAAATGCATTACAAACCCTGAATCTGCAAAAGGGCAAGTGACAAGAGCAGCTGGAAAAATGTTTGAAGCAATGTTAGTTGGAGCAGGCGCTTCAATTTCTTCAATGGCAAGCTCTGAAGTATACCAAGGATTACAAGCCGGAGTTTTGACTGGTGTTAATACAAGTTCAGAAAGTTTTGTATCATTTAAATTGTTTGAACAAGTTAAGTGTATAACTCCTCCAGGAAAATTTGCTTTATGGTTTATGTATCAACCAGTTATTATGTCTAAAAAATCATTTGATAAATTAAATGACAAACAGAAAGAAGCTCTTCTTGCAGCAGGTAAAAAAGCAGAAGCTTACATGACAAAAGCAGCGGCTGGGTTAGATACTAACATGGAAAAAGTGTTTAAAGAAAAAGGTGTTCAAGTAGTACAAATGACTGAAGCTGATTATAAAGCTTGGTTAGCGATTGCTAAACAAACATCTTACAAACAGTTTGCAGAAAAAGTTAAAGATGGCGATAAATTAATCGCTAAAGCTTTAGCAGTTAAATAATTTATTTGAGCCGGTGGATGTAAAAATCCACCGGTTTTAATTAAATGTTAGCGTTTATTAAATTTATTCACTCCCTTTCAAAAATTTGTGGATTTATATCTACAGTATTAATTGCATCTGCAGTTTTAGTTACAACTCAGATGGTTATAGTTAGATATGCTTTTAAGATGTCGACTGTCTGGCAAACGGAATATGTAATTTTTTCATTAGCAGCAGCAACTTTCATTGGAGCCCCTTATGTTTTAATGAAGAAAGGTCACGTAAATGTTGATCTTATTCCTTATTATTTAAATCAAAAAGGTAAAAACATTTTAGCAATTGTAGCTGCAATTTTGGCATTATTATTTTTATTAGTTCTTTTTTATTCAAGTGTTCAGTTAACAAATCATGCATGGGTTAAAAATATAAAAACACCAACAATTTGGAGTTTCCCAATGTGGAAAGTTTATATATTTCTACCTATTGGAATGGGAATAATGATCCTTCAGTATTTAGCTGACATTCTTTCAATAATTTATAAACACGAAAACGTAGAAGGAAATTAAATATTATGTCACCTTTAATGCTTTCAGTTTGGATTATGGTTGCAACTTTTGCAGTTCTTGCAACAGGAATACCTATAGCTTTTGGATTAGCCCTTGTTTCAACCGTTTTCTTTTTAGCAATAGAAGGTTTTGGAAGAGTTCCTCTTGTGGCGGAACAATTTTTTAATGGATTGCAGGATTTTGGGATTGTAACAATTCCTATGTTCTTGCTTATGGGAATAGCAGTTGCTGCCTCTCCTGCAGGAAAAGATTTATATTCAGCTCTTGATCGTTGGCTAAATAAAGTTCCAGGAGGATTAGTTCTGTCTAATCTTGGAGCGTGTTCAATTTTTGCAGCTCTGTGTGGATCATCTCCAGCAACTTGTGCTGCAATTGGAAAAATGGGTATCCCCGAAATGAGAAAACGTGGATATTCACCTGAACTTGCAGCAGGAACGATTTGTGCAGGTGGAACACTTTGGAATTTTAATACCTCCAAGCATTACAATGATCATTTATGGAATTTCCACTGGAACATCTATTGGAAAATTATTCATTGCAGGAATTTTACCTGGAATTATGCTTACTTCTTTATTTATGGGTTGGGCTTATATTTATGCAAGAATCAATCGAGAAGGTTCAGAAAAAGTAGAAGTTCATGAATACACTTGGAAAGAAAGATTTGAAATTCTCCCTAAAATAATTCCATTTTTTCTATTAGTCGTTGGGGTTCTTTATGTTTTGTATGGAGGGATTGCCACACCTAATGAAGCATCCGCAGTTGGAGCATTGATTAGCATTATCTTGGTTGCCGTAGTTTATAAAATGTACAAAGTAAAAGATATTTGGGCAATTCTAACGGAGTCTATGTCGGAAAGCGTAATGCTTATGATGATAATTGCAGCATCATTTTTATTTAGTTTTATTTTATCAAACCTTTACGTAACACAGTCTTTAGCTAACGAGATGGTAGCTATAGCGTCGAACAAATGGCTACTGATGCTTTATATTAATATATTTTTATTAATTGCAGGATGTTTTCTGCCGCCAGTTGCAATCATTCTAATGACTGCACCAATATTATACCCAATTATAACTGCTGCAGGTTTTGACCCTATTTGGTTTGGTGTCATTATGACCATCAATATGGAAATTGGTCTAATTACGCCGCCAGTTGGACTTAATTTATTTGTAATTCAAGGAATTGCCCCAGACATATCTATTGGAAAAATATTAAAAGGATCTTTTCCTTTTGTATTATTAATGATGTTGCAAATAAT
This sequence comes from Candidatus Pelagibacterales bacterium, assembly GCA_965235815.1. Classification (GTDB taxonomy): domain Bacteria; phylum Pseudomonadota; class Alphaproteobacteria; order Pelagibacterales; family Pelagibacteraceae; genus Fontibacterium. The sequence goes on from CBDDZE010000001.1 coordinate 26,796, forward strand.
TCTACTTTGCATTTTTCCAGAAATTGCTACTTGGCTTCCTAAGGCTGTCATGAAATAAAACCCCATGATGGGTTTAAAAAAATTTCTAGCTTTCATCGCTGATAAAGGAAAAAAAATTGTCACTGATTTATTTGTAAAAAGAAAAGACACAGTTGATCATTTGGTAGATTTGTGTGACGAGCTTATTTCAGAAAATGGTGTTGTCTCAGGTATTACTATCGCAAGAGAAATATTTATTGTTTATGAAAAGTTTAGCTTAGATGAAAAAGAAAAATTTTTTTTAATAATTAATAAAAAATATAGACCAGACTACTCTATAATTAATAAAGCGAGCAGAGATTTTATTGATAATAATAATGAGATCACTTTATCAAATTTAAATTTAGCAGTTGAAGGCAAGAGACAAGAATTAATTAGAAGATTAAATTTAGCTCCTAACGGAACGCAGTATCTTGTTAATATGAGAGAAGATCTCTTGTATTTTTTAGCTAAAGATCAAAAATTACAAACATTAGATAAAGACTTTAGGCATTTATTTAGATCTTGGTTTAACCCAGGTTTTTTAAAGTTAGTTCGCATTCAAAAAGATACTGACTCGGATATTCTTCAAAAAATTATTAAGAATGAAAGAGTTCATGAAATAAAAAGTATAGAGGCCCTTTATAGAAGATTAGAAAACGATAGATTGTTTTATGCCTATTTTCATCCAATTTTAGATAAAGAACCTTTAATTTTTGTTCAAGTTGCTTTTACAAAAGGAGTTGGAAATTCTATTCAAGAAATTACAGAAGGGGGAATTTCTAGTTTAACTGATTATGATACTGCAACTTTTTATTCAATTAGTAATGCCAATAAAGGTTTACAAGGAATTACTCTTGGAAATTTTTTAATTAAGAGAGTGGTGTTTCAAATTCAACAAGAAATGCCAAAAATAAAAAATTTTTTTACTCTTTCGCCCATACCTGGTTTTGCAAATTGGTTTCTGCATCAGTCAGATGAGAAAATAAAAAAAATATTAAAGAATTTTGATATAAAAAGATTGCTTTTTTTAAAAGACCAAGATGATATTAATTTTAATCAATATAAAATTGAAGATAACAAAGAGGCCCTAAAAAAATTAGTTTATTATTATTTAGTTGAAGAGAAAAAAGATAAAAAACCATTAAATTCTGTTGCTTATTTCCACTTTAATAATGGCGCTCTATTATATGATATTCTTTTAAACGCTAATCTTTCATTAAATGGTTACAAAGAGTCATTTGGTATAATGGTTAATTATCATTATGAACTTGAAAAAATACTTCAAATTCATGAAGATTTTGTTAAAAAAGGGAAGATTTTATTTTCTGAAAACTTAAAGAGTTATGCCTAAAATTAATAGAAAAGTTTGTGTAGCGCCTATGATGGATTGCACTGACCGACATGACAGATACTTTTTAAGATTAATAAGTAAAAATGTCATGCTTTATAGCGAAATGATATCTACTGGGGCCATTTTAAGAGGTAATCAAAAAAATGTTTTAGAATTTAGTGAGTTCGAAAAACCAGTTGCTCTTCAGCTGGGTGGTTCCTCAGTGAAGGAATTATCAGAAGCATCAAAGATTGCGGAAGATCATAATTATGATGAAATTAATTTAAATTTAGGATGCCCTAGTAAAAAAGTTCAAAAGAATAAGTTTGGAGCTTGTTTAATTAAAGAACCCGATTTAGTTGCGGAATGTCTTTCAGGAATGGTTAACTCAACAAAGCTGCCAGTGACTGTTAAAACCAGAATAGGCTTTGATGATGTAGAAGATTTTGAATATTTAGATAAATTTATAAAAAAAATAGCAAGCGCAGGTGTTAAAACAATTATTTTGCATGCAAGAAAAGCCATTTTAAAAGGTTTAAGCCCAAGAGATAATTTAAGAATACCAAAATTGAATTATGGAATTGTAAAACAAATAAAGGATAGCAATCCTAATTTAGAAATTATTATTAATGGTGGAATTACGACCACAGAACAAATCAAAGAACATTTAAATAATGTAGACGGAGTAATGATTGGAAGATCTATTTATCATTCACCTTATTTTTTAGCGGACATTGAAAGAGAGATATTTAATAATAATGAAATTCCAACAAGGGAAGAGATTGTTAAAAAAATTGTTGAATATTGTTTAATAGAAAACAAAAAAGGAACAAGAGTTAATCAAGTTATGAGACATACCGTTGGATTATTTCACGGAATTAATGGAGCTAATTTTTGGAAAAGATATTTAAGTGACAACATGCTAGTAAGAGACGCTGACGTTAGCAAGGTGAATTATATGCTGGATATTGTTAAGCATAATTCAGTAAATATAATCGAAAAAAATTAATTAATTTACCGTTTCAAATATTTTAAATAATAATTGAGATACATGCTGAGGTTTTTGATCTGAAAAATCAGAAATCTGATGTCTGCAGCTGGTTCCGTTCGCTACTATTATATCATCATTTTTAAATTCTTTTTTAATTGTCGGTATCAAAGTTAGGTGTGCCATTTTTTTTGAAATATCATAATTTTTTGCATCATACCCGAAAGATCCAGCCATCCCACAACAACTCGTTTCTATTGGTTTATGTTTTATATTCAAAGTTGTTAATAATTCTAATAATCCTTTTAATCTGTCTTGCGATTTTTGATGACAATGTCCATGCACTAATACGTTATTTGAAAATTTATTGGTTGATACTTTTTTACCATCTTTGATTTTCTCTAATATAAATTCTTCAATTAAATAAAATTTATTTTTAATTTTTTCTTTATTTTCAATATTTTTTAAAGACTTAAACTCATCAGTAAAAGTTAATAGACAAGAAGGCTCAATACCCACAACAGGCGTTGATGCATGATTATTGTTAATAATATAATTAGTAAAACGTTGCATTTCAGCCTGCGCCTTATCTAATTGACCGTAAGAAATGTAAGTTCTTCCACAACATAGGGGTCTTCCCAAAGAGTCATCATCAAAATTTGGAATAATAGCTTTATAACCAAATTTATTTAAAACTTTGATCGCGTAAATAAGGTTTTGAATTTCAAAATTAATATTAAATGTATCTGCAAGCAAAATTACTTTATTAGAAAAGTTATTTTGAGAGTAGTAAATATCTTTTAACGGACTAATATTTTGTACTTCAGGCATAGTTCGTTTAGTTGAAAAATTAAATAACAATTCTAAAATTTTATTTAATATGGGAATATTTTTAATTTTATTAAAAATAGGCGCCATTAATTTAATTAACCAAATATTTTTAGGCATGTTTGAAATAATTTTATCTTTGAATTTCATTGAGAATTTTTTGTAGTAATGGAATAAAAACTCACTTTTCATTTTAGAAATATCTACACTCATAGGACATTCTCTTTGACAGGCTTTGCAGCCCACACACAGTTCCATAGTTTCAAACATTTCTTTTGAAACGAAAGCATCTTTTGGTAATTGATTAGAAAGTGCTAAACGCAATGTGTTTGCTCTGCCTCTAACTAAATCTTTTTCTTCCTTAGTAACTCTATAAGAAGGACACATTACGCCTGAATCTAATTTTCTGCAGGCACCATTGTTATTACACATTTCAACTGCATCGGAAAACTCCCCCCAATCAGACCAATCGTAATGAGTATTAATTTTTTCAGCTTTATAATCTGCTTTGTAACGCATTAACGACCTATCATTTTGTTTGTAAGATCTGACTATTTTATGAGGATTAAATACGCTTTTTTTATCAAATAAATCTTTCACGCTTTCAAAAGCGTTGACCAATTTTTTACCAAACATCATTTCATGAAATTCAGAACGTAATATACCATCTCCATGCTCTCCTGAGTGAGCACCTTTATATTCTTTTACCATCTGAAATGCTTCTTCTGTAATACTTCGCATATTTTTAATATCTTGTTCTGACTTCATATTAATAATGGGTCGTCACATGTAATGTGCCAACAGAAGCATGAGCATAAAACATTCCACTCGTATTATATTTTTTAAATACTTCATTTAATCTAGTTGTGTAATCTGCAAGATGATCAAGTGAGACAGCGCAGTCTTCAATAAAGGCAACTGGTTTCTTATCTCCTTTAAGGGACATTAAAATATTAAGGCCAGCTTTTCTCATCTCAAATATTTCATTTTGATCTTTCAAATTTTCATAAAACGAAAAGACATTATTTTTATTTTGAGAAAGAATTAGAGATTCTAAGTCTTTAATTTTATGTTTTACTTCATTTAAATTATCATCAATAAATTCAACCATTAACACCGCTTGAGGATTACCTTGAAAGTATTTCTTTATTGATCCTTGAAACATAGGAATTAATTTTGCAAGATTTAAAAGATTATCATCCATTAACTCAACAGCAGTTGGTTTTAGCTTTACAATTTCTTTTGTAATTTCCATGGCTTGTCTAAAGCTTTGGAACGCACAAAGCCCAAGCATTTTTTGCTTTGGAATAGGGGTGAGTTTTAATTTTACTTTATTAAATAAAGATAAGGTCCCCTCAGAACCTACTAAAATATTTGAAGTATTAAAACCATTTGGGTTAATAAGATCTAGATTGTATCCACCAACACGTCTTTGCGTTTTAGGAAAATTTTCATTTATTTCTTGTTTATTATTTAGATAAATTTTTATGAGTTCTTCTATAATTTTATATTGCCTATTTTGATTATTTTTAGTGATGAGATAATCTTTGTTGATATTTTCAAATGTATAAAGAGATCCATCATCAAGAATAGCTTCAACGGCTTCAACGTTATGAACCATGTTGCCATAATAAAGTGATCTTGAGCCACAACTATTATTGCCGGTCATTCCGCCAATAGTCGCTCGACTACTAGTCGATACATCAACTGGAAAACATAAATCGTGTTGTTTTAATTTTGCATTTAACTGATCAAGTACTAATCCAGGCTGAACCCAAGCTGTTTTTTCAACTAAATTTATATCTAATATTTGATTTTGAAATTTTGAATAATCTAGAACAACGCATTCACCAACTGTTTGCCCACATTGTGAGCTACCAGCTCCTCTTGGTAAGATAGGAAGTTCTTTTAATTTACAATATTCTAGTACTCTTAATACATCATCAGTATCTTTTGGAATTACGATACCAATAGGAGTTATTTGATAAATGGAAGCGTCAGTACTGTATCTACCCCTTGAAAAATCATCAAATAACACTTCTCCCTTAATTAGAGATTGAAGTTCTTTTCCTATTTTTGAAATTGTATTTTGATTTAATTTCATATTTAATCAATTTTTCAAAATTAATTATATATAGCTTTATTCCAAAATCGAACTTTTTAAGACCGGAAAAGCAATGGATAGCGCTAAACATCCTGCGCTTTTATTAGTTGATACCATTTCATCTTTAGCTTCAATTGATTATCGTCACCACGATTGAAAAGTAGACGTTATAGTTGCGCGATCTCAAAAAAGTCTGTTGTTACCTCCAGGACTTTCTTTTAATGTGAGCAGGCGCTCTAGCTGGAGTAGAAATGAGCCTTAAAAAATCAAAGATTACCTTTAAATCTGGTGGATTCATGACGGTTATTGATTATCTTTCAAAGTAGATTTTGTTACTTTAGTTAGTTAAAATAATTCTATTAAAATTAAAAATAAAGGGATACCTCATGTTACTTAAAAAACTTTTTGCAGCTGTTATATCATTTTGTCTTGTGACTTTTTCAGCAAGTGCACTTGAAATTAAACTTGGTCACGTGGGTGAGCCTGGATCTTTATTTAATGACTCGGCTGAGCATTTTGTAAAACTTGCAAATACCAAATTAGGTTCAAAAGCAAAAGTTGTAAATTTTGGTTCTAGCCAATTAGGTAGCGACAAAGAAATGATGCAGAAAGTAAAACTAGGAACATTAGAAATGGCAGTTCCTTCAACATTCATGTCCACTGTTCATGATGAATTCGGTGTATTTGAAATGCCTTATATAATTAAAGACAGAAATCACATGTCTAAAGTTGAAAAAGAAGTAGTAAACCCAATACTTTCAAAAAATTTAGAAGAAAAAACTGGATATAAAGTTTTAGCTGTTTGGGAAAATGGATTTAGACAAATTACAAATAATAAAAAACCAATTAATGTTCCAGACGATCTAAAAGGAATTAAATTAAGAGTTCCAGAGGGAAAATGGAGAGTAAAAATGTTCCAAGCTTATGGAGCAAACCCAACTCCAATGGCATTTGGTGATGTATTTGTTGCCCTTAAAACAGGAACAATTGATGGACAAGAAAATCCCTACACTCAAATTACAAGTGCAAAATTTCATGAAGTACAAAAGTTTTTAAGTGTAACAAACCATGTTTACACTCCGGCTTTTGTTATAGTTCATAAAGAAACTTGGAATAAATTACCAGAAGATGTAAGAAAAATTTTAGAACAAGCTGCTAAAGATACTCAGCCGTTTGTATACAAACGAGCTGCAGAGATGGAAGTTTCTTTATTAAAGGTAGTTACGGATTTTGGAGTTAAAGTAAATACCGCGAATAGAGAAGCATTCGTAAAAGCAAGCGATCCAATTTACAAGGAATTTGCAACAGATGTTAAGTCAGGAGCAACTCTTGTTTCTAAAATATTAGAATTGGCTAAAGCTAAATAATTATAGTTGCTTTTATAATTTATGATCTCTGCCAAGGCGTACGATAAGTATCTGCAATATTTTCTTTTTTTTCAGATGATCGTATTATCGATTACGGTATTATTGGGAGTTTGTTTTAGATGGGCAGGACACTCTCTGGTTTGGTACGATGAGATTGCAGGAATTCAGCTTGCTTGGATTACTTATTTTGGTTCTGCTTATGCTTCTTTAAAAGGCTTACATATTGGAATGCCTACTTTAATAAAAGTTTTTCCAAAAGATATTAGAAAAATATTATTTGTTTTATCTAAAATAATTATTTTTTTATTTTTCTTAGTTTTAACTTATTACGGCACAAAAGTTATTATTGTTTTAAGAGGAGATACGCTAGTAACCTTAGATTGGATTCCTCAATCTTTTGTACAGTCTGTAATTCCAGTTTCTTCCCTTTTAATTATTATCTCTGAGTTTCTTTTTTACAAAGAAGCCTACAAACAAACTATTAAAGATTAAATGATAGTATTATTATTGTTTTCAGTTTTAATATTTTTACTTTTTATCAATATTCCTATTGCGATTAGCATCGCTGTAGCAACCGTAGTAGCAATGGTTGCTAAAACAGGACCGCAGTATTTAGTTAACACGGCCCTTGCCATGTATAATGGAGCCAAAAGCTTTCCACTAATTGCTATTCCCTTATTTATTTTAGCTGGAGCTATTATGAATAGTTCTGGAATCTCAAGAAGATTAATTGCTTTTGCTTCAGCTTGTAGTTGGTTTTATTAAAGGCGGCTTAAGCATGATCACTATTGCTACATCTATGTTTTTTGCAGAAATATCAGGCTCTGCTGTAGCTGATGCTTCTGCATTAGGTTCAATATTAATCCCAGCCATGAAAGATAAAGGCTATTCTAAAGAATATGCAGCTTCAGTAGTATCTTCCGCGTCATCACTTGCTATTATTATCCCACCATCCATACCAATGATTTTATATGCAGTTATAGCGGGATGTTCCGTTGAACAATTGTTTGTTGCAGGATTTGTACCTGGATTTTTAGGAGGCTTTTTAATGATGGCCGTGTCTTATATTTATGCAAAGAGAAAAAATTTACCTATCGAAGAATCTTTTAATATTAAAAATGTAAAAAGAACTGCAAAAGAGGCAGGTTTAACTTTTATTTTACCAATAATAATCTTAGGAGGAATATTTGGTGGATTTGTAACAGCAACAGAAGCTGCTGGTTTAGCAGTGTTTGCTTCTTTAGGCATAGCATACTTATATAAAGAATTTAATTTAAAACAATTTTTTGATTCAACTGTTGAAGGGGGGTCGCAAACTGCAACAGTAATGTTATTAGTCGCATCTTCTATGTTGTTAGGTGAATTCTTAACCATGGAACAAATTCCACAAAAAATAGCTTCGTCTTTAACAACATTAACTCAGAATAAATATTTAATTTTAGCAATCTTAAATGTTTTTCTATTTATTATTGGTTTCTTTTTGCATTCTGCCGCTGCAATTATTTTAGTGGTACCGGTTGTAATGCCTTTAATTAACAGCCTAGGAATAGATCCTGTTCATTTTGGTATTATTGTAACTTTAAACTTAGCAATCGGTCAGCAAACACCCCCTGTTGCAAGCGTTCTCGCTGTAGCCTGTTCCATTGCAAAAGTGGACATGTGGACGGCAACAAAAGTGAATATTATCTTTATCAGTGTTTTAATTTTTATATTATTGCTTTGTACTTATGTTCCTATTGTGCCGATGTCCTTGGTTGAATATTTTTATAGATAGAAAAATGTCAAAACTAATTTTACAAAAAAAAATTAGCGATTACATAATCGAAATATCGTTAAATCGTCCTGAAAAATTAAATGCGTTAACAAAGCCTATGTGGAAAGAATTAGGTGTTGTATTTAAAAAACTCTCCATTAATAAAAATTTAAGATGCGTTGTAATTAGAGGGCAGGGAGGAAAATCTTTTTCACCTGGTAATGATATTAGTGAATTTACAACCGAACGTTCCAATAGCAAACAGTCCAAAGACTACGGCAAGTTTTTACACTCTACATTAGGGGCCATATTAAATTGCCCAATCCCAACCGTTGCTTTAATTGAGGGCATTTGTGTTGGCGGAGGTTTAGAAATAGCTTCTTGTTGTGATATTAGAGTATGTGGAAAATCATCTAGGTTTGGCGTTCCTATTAACAGACTAGGCCTAACAATGGCGCCAAGAGAAATGCAGCCTTTAATTAATTTAGTTGGAAAAAGTATCGCTTTAGAAATTTTATTAGAAGGTAGAGTTTTTGATTCAGCAGAAGCTTTGCAAAAAGGTTTAGTTAATAAAATTGTCTCTGATAGCGACGTTGAGAAAGAGGCTTACGAAACAGCGGAAAGAATAGCTGATGGAGCTCCATTAGTTGCAAGATGGCATAAAAAGTTTGCAAAAGAGCTTTCAAATAATGAAAAAATTACAGATAAGATGAACGACCAAGGTTTTAAATGCTATGACACTGAAGATTTTGATATTGGTTACAAATCGTTCTTAAATAAAACAAAGCCAAAATTTAAAAATAAATAACTATGCCAGGACCTATTCATGGCATTAAAGTTCTTGAACTAGCACAAATAATGGCAGGCCCGAGTTGCGGTCTACTCCTTGCTGATCTTGGCGCTGACGTTGTTAAAATAGAAAAAATTCCTGATGGCGATGATACTAGACGATTTACCCCGCCCGATGTTAACGGAGAAGCAGCGGCTTTTATGACTATGAACCGAAACAAAAAAGGATTTGCTTTAGATTTAAAGAGTAATGAGGGCAAAGAAGTATTTAAAAAAATGGTTAAAAAAGCCGATGTAATAGTTGAAAATTTTAGAAAAGGAACCTTAGAAAAATTGGGCATTGGTTATGAAGAACTTAAAAAAATAAACCCTAAAATAATTCTATGTGAAATATCGGGATACGGAAGAACAGGTCCTTATGCTGACAAAGGAGGATTTGATTTAGTTGCACAAGGAATGTCAGGACTTATGAGTATAACAGGAGAAAGTTCAGATAAACCCCCAATGAAAGTTGGTGCACCTATTACAGATATTACCGCAGGAATTTTAGGGGCAACAGGTGTGCTTGCTGCTTTAATTCACCGAGACAAAACTGGAGAAGGGCAAAGAGTGGATACCTCTTTGTATGAGGCTGGAATTATTCATACTTACTGGCAATCAGCAATTACAAGTGCCACAGGAAAATCTCCAGGTCCTTTAGGATCGGCTCATCCATTAACTGCTCCTTATCAAGCTTTTAAAACTAAAGATAAATGGATTACCGTTGGTGCGTCTAATCAAAATAACTGGATTCATTTACTTGAAGCTTTAGGAAGAAAAGATTTACAGGAAGATAAAAGATTCAGTAATAATGCTAATCGTATGAAAAATTTGCAAGCACTTGTTGAAATTTTAAATAAAGAAATGATTAAAAAAAATTCTAAAGAATGGTTAGAGATATTTGATCAAAAAGGTCTCCCGTGCGGACCCATCAACACTATAGAAGAAATGTTTAAAGATTCTCATACAAAACACAGAGAAATGATTATTGAAGTTAAAAATACTAAAGCTGGAACATTTAAGTCTATTGGAATGCCTATTAAATTTTCAAAATCTAAAACAGACAAATCTAAAGGAGCGCCTATATTTGGAGAACATACTATAGAAGTTTTAATAGATTATGGTTTTAATAAAGCTGAAATTGATAATTTAATTAAAAATAAAATAATTTATTCTTCAAGCAAATAAGCTTAAGAGTCTTATTGAATGTTTTTTAAAAGATTATTCTCACGTAGCAATTTACAATTAAAAGTTAATGATGGTGGTAGAGCAGCTGCTGGTTTTAAAGGTCAAGCAGGAGACTGTGTAGTTAGATCCATCGCTATTGCAACTGGCATGCCGTACCAAAAAGTTTATGATGATTTATTTAAAGCTAATCAAGAATTTAGAAATACATCAAGAACTAAACTAGCTAGAAGTTTAAAGCAAAGAAATGACAGTCCAAGAACTGGAACTCATAGGGCGGTATTAAATAAGTATTTAGAAAAATTAGGATGGAAATGGACACCCACTATGTTTGTAGGGCAAGGTTGCAAGGTTCATTTAAAAAAAGAAGAACTACCTATGGGAACATTAATCGTATCTTGCTCTAAAGCATTTAACAGTTGTTATTAATGGTGTTCTTAACGATATCTTTGATTGTTCTAGAAATGGCACTCGTTGTGTTTATGGGTATTGGACTAAAGGTAACTAGATTTTCTGATCGTATTCGCCAATTTTTCCAGTTTTTTGTAGTAAATTATCTATAAAATCAAAGATCTTTTTCTTACGTTCATTTGATGTTGGACTTTCAGTTACCACAACTAATGAAGGTTTGTTAGATGAGGCTCTTATTAATCCCCATGATCCATCTTCTAATGAAAAACGAACTCCATTAACTGTTAATATATCTGTAATAGCTTGATTATCTATTTTAGTATTTTTAATTTTTAATAACTCTACTTGTTTAATTAAATCCTCAACTACTAAATATTTTTCCTCATCTTTACAAAATGGCGCCATAGTTGGAGTTTGATAAGTCTTGGGTAGATCATTAATTATTTCATTCATTTTTTTATTTTGATCATTTAGTAAATGGCATACTTGAAGTGCAGAATTAATTCCATCATCATAACCATATCCTAAAGGACTATTGAAAAAAAAGTGACCACTTTTTTCAAATCCAGCAAGTGCTTTAGTTTGATTTACTTTTCTTTTAATATGAGAATGTCCTGTTTTCCAATATATAGTTTCGCAGTTATTTTCTTTTAAAATTTTATCTTTTGCAAATAAACCAGTAGATTTAACATCTACAATAAACTTAGATCCTTTATATTTTGGAGCAAGGTTTCGAGCTATTAAAAGTCCAATCTTATCTGAAAATATTTCTTCCCCCTTATTATCAATTACTCCAACTCTATCTCCATCTCCATCAAATCCAAAACCAACATCTGCATTACTATCTTTAACAGCTTTTGCAATTGCATGTAACATTTCTAAATCTTCAGGGTTAGGATTGTATTTTGGAAAAGTAAAATCTAAATTACAGTCTAGTTCTACAACTTCACAACCAATTCCTCTTAAGATTTGCGGAGCAAACACTCCAGCAGTTCCATTTCCACAGGCAACAACTGCTTTAATTTTTTTTTGTATTTTATTTTTTGATATTAAATTATTAATATATATTTCTTTAAATCCTTTGATTTCTTTATAAGATCCTTTATCAAATTTAAATTTCTGATTTAGAACAATATCTTTAAGTTCATTCATTTCTTCAGGCGCATGAGTTAATCCTTTTTCAATTCCCATTTTAACTCCAGTCCAGCCATTTTCATTATGACTAGCTGTAACCATAGCAACTGCCATCAGCATTTAGTTCAAATTGAGCAAAATAAACCATAGGCGAAAGAGATAGACCCACATCCTCAACTTTGACATCCAGCTTCTATTAGTCCTTTTGTTAGTGATCTTTTTATTTCTTCACTGTAAGACCTATAATCATGTCCAACAATTACTCTTGGATTTTTTTTAGTTCTATTTGTGATTTGTGTTCCAAGGCCTATTCCTAAACTTTTAATGCCTTCTAAATTTATGTCCTTTGGATACAACCATCTCGCGTCGTATTCTCTAAAACCGTTTTTATTTATGTTAATATCTTTAGAATTCATTAAAAAAATTAATTGTTATTTTTTAATGGTTTATCAAAATTAAATTTTTTTAATTGACTTTTTTATAATGTTCTATTAATGTTCTATTGAACTATACTTATTAATAGTATATTCATGATTTTGTAACACAACATGTAGTTGTTTTACTATCAAAATCTAATAAAATTAGAATTATGCATGATAATTTGGCTTTAGCCATTAAGAATCTCGTTTTGGACAATGGAATCAACATTCCAACATCAGCTCCAAAATCTAACGTTCAGGATCTAAAAAAACCAGATCTTTTTTCCCTAACTAAAGAAACAGAATTATTTCAAAACGAAAAAGGGATCACAATTAAAATTGATCGTTCAAGAGATTCAAAATTGACAAATTTCGGTAAAGCAACTCTAGACGACAGATATTTAGCTGATGGTGAATCTTACCAAGATTTATTTGCTAGGGTTGCAGCAAATTATTCCGATAACAATTTACATGCACAAAGAATTTATAACTACATTAGCAATCTCTGGTTTATGCCAGCAACACCAGTTTTATCAAACGCAGGAACTGATAGAGGTTTACCAATATCTTGTTTCTTAAATGAAGCTAATGATAGCTTGGATGGAATTTTAGATCTTTGGTCTGAAAACGTTTGGCTTGCAGCAAGAGGCGGAGGAATAGGAAGCTACTGGGGAAATTTAAGATCTATTGGTGAAAAAATTGGAAGAGTTGGAAAAACTTCTGGAATTATTCCATTCATTAAAGTTATGGATTCTTTAACGTTAGCAATTAGCCAAGGATCTTTACGAAGAGGGTCTGCTGCTTGTTATTTACAAATTGACCATCCAGAGATTGAAGAATTTATTGAAATGAGAAGACCAACAGGAGGAGATCCAAATAGAAAAGCATTAAATCTTCACCACGGTGTTCTAGTGACAGATGCATTTATGAGAGCTGTTGAGTTAGACGAGCAGTGGGCACTTAAGAGTCCTTATGACGGAGCAGTTCAAGCAACAATTTCTGCAAGAAATTTATGGATTAGACTTTTAACTGCAAGAGTTGAAACAGGTGAGCCTTATATTATTTTTATAGACACTGTTAACAGAATGATTCCGCAACATCATAAGCTTGCAGGATTAACTGTTAAAACTTCAAACTTATGTTCTGAAATTACTTTACCAACAGGAATTGATAAAAATGGAAAAGATAGAACAGCAGTTTGTTGTTTATCATCAATAAATTTAGAAACATACGAAGAGTGGAAAGATGACAAAAATTTTGTTGAAGATATTATGAGATTTTTAGATAATATTTTAAGTGAGTTTATAGAAAAAGCTCCAGATTCTTTCAAAGATGCAAAATATTCAGCGCATCGTGAAAGAAGCGTTGGTCTTGGTGTTATGGGATTTCATTCATTCCTGCAAAAAAATTTAATTCCTTTTGAATCTGTAATGGCAAAAGTTTGGAATACAAAAATATTTAAATATATCGATCAAGAAGTTAATAAAGCTTCAAAAAAACTTGCTGAAGAAAGAGGACCGTGTCCTGATGCTAAAGATTATGGGATAATGGAGAGATTTTCTAATAAAACTGCAATAGCTCCTACAGCTTCAATTTCTATTATTTGTGGCGGTTCATCACCAGGAATTGAGCCTATTGCCGGAAATAGTTATACGCACAAAACATTGTCAGGTTCTTTTAATGTTAGAAATAAATTTTTAGAGGAAGTTCTTAATAAATACGGAAAAAATAATAATGAGACTTGGTCTTCTATTACAACAACTCAAGGTTCTGTTCAGCATTTAGATTTTTTAACTCAAGAAGAAAAAGATGTGTTTAAAACTGCATTTGAACTTGATCAACGTTGGTTAATTGATCTTTCAGCAGATAGAACTCCTTATATTTCGCAAGCTCAATCATTAAATATATTTCTTCCAGCCGACATTCATAAAAAAGATTTGCATCAAATCCACTTTCAGTCTTGGAAAAAAGGATTAAAGAGTCTCTACTACTGTAGATCGAAATCTATCCAGAGGGCAGAAGTTATAAGTAAAAGTTTTGTTGCAATCCCAGCAGAAAAAAATAAAAATGAGGAACCTAAAAATTACGAGGAATGTCTATCATGTCAGTAGCAGTTAAAATTCAAGAAAAAATTATTGATAAAAATTATTGCGATACACATGGACTGTTAAAAGATAATCCTGTTTATAAACCTTTTAGATATCCATGGTGCTACGATGCGTGGTTAACTCAACAAAGAATTCATTGGTTACCAGAAGAGGTTCCATTATCAGAAGATATCAGAGATTGGCAAAAAAAATTAACACAAGGTGAAAAAAACTTACTTACACAAATTTTTAGATTTTTCACTCAAGCAGATGTTGAGGTAAATAATTGTTATCTACGACATTATACAAGTGTATTTAAACCAACAGAAGTTTTAATGATGATGACTGCGTTTTCAGCAATGGAAACAATTCATATCGCTGCTTATTCTCATTTATTAGACACAATCGGAATGCCAGACTCTGAATATTCAGCATTTCTTAAATATAAAGAAATGAAAGATAAGTACGACTATATGAAAAATTTTAACACAAACAATAAACGTGAGATTGCTAAAACAGTAGCAGTATTCAGTGCCTTTACAGAAGGTCTTCAGTTGTTTGCAAGTTTTGCAATCTTACTTAATTTTCCTAGGTTTAATAAAATGAAAGGTATGGGCCAAATTGTTACTTGGTCTGTAAGAGATGAAACTCTTCATTGTAATTCAATGATCAAAATTTTTAATACTTTTTGTGATGAAAACCCAGGATTGCTAGATGAGAGTTTAAAAAAAGAAATTTATGATGCCTGCAGAACAATCGTTCACCATGAAGATGCTTTTATCGATTTAGCATTTGAGATGGGTAACATCGAGGGATTAACTGCTCAGCAAGTTAAAGAATATATTAGATGGATTGCAAATCGTAGATTATCTCAATTGCGTTTAAATGAGATTTACGAGGTTAAAGAGAACCCGTTAACTTGGTTAGATGACATGTTAAATGGTGTTGAACACATGAATTTCTTTGAAGGCAGAGCAACAGAATACTCTAAAGCTTCTACAAAAGGTTCTTGGGTTGAAGCCTTTGAATTTACAAAATAATTTAAAATTATCTTTTATCTATCGATAGAACTTTTCGATGAGCCGATCCTGTATATTTTGAAAGGGGTCTAATTAGTCTATTGTCTTTTAATTGTTCATTTACGTGTGCTGCCCAACCTGTAATTCTTGACATTACAAAAATTGGCGTAAAAAAATCAATATCAAATCCCATTAAATAATAAGTAGGACCTGATGGAAAATCTAGATTTGGAAATATATTTTTTTCTTTAATCATTGTTTGTTCTAATATTTTAGAAATTTTTGGAAACTTATCGTTTTTATAAAATTCTGCAGTTTTATAATAATATTTAGTCATTGTAGGAACTCTAGAATCTCCTTTTTTATAAACACGATGACCAAAACCAATAATTAAATCCTTATTTTTAATTTTATTTAAAATATATTTTTCAGCATTTTCAGGTTCTTTAATATCTAAAAACATTTCCATAACAGCTTCATTTGCCCCGCCATGTAAAGGACCCTTTAAGGCACTAATTCCTCCAACGATTGCACTATGGATATCAGCAAGAGTACTTGTTACGACCCGTGATGCAAAAGTTGAAGCATTAAAACTATGTTCAGCGTATAAAATTAAAGACACATCAAATGCTTTAACAACATCTTTGCTTGGAACCTTGCCAAAGCACATATGAAAAAAATTTTCACTAAAACTTAAATCTATTTTTGGATCTATTATATCCAATCCTTTTCTAGTTCTAAAATTTGCTGCAATTGCTGTTGGGGTTTTTGCAAAAATTTTTATAAATTTATTATAATTAGCTTCAATAGTATTTGTTGAGGTTTCACGAGTCTTCCAAGCCTAAATGACTAACAGAAGTTCTAGTTGTATCCATAGGATGTGCATTTTTAGGATAACTTTGAATAATTTTTTTTAAATTAGAACTAATTTCTCTATTGTTTCTTTCTTCTTCTTGAAATTTAGCTAGTTGTGACTTGTTAGGAAGTTCACCATTTAACAACAAGTAAGCAACTTCCTCAAATACACATGCTTCAGCGAGATCTTGAACGGCATAACCTCTATAGGTTAAAGAATTGATATCTGGCATTACTTCTGAAACTTTAGTTTCATCAGCAATAACGCCAACTAGATCCTTTCTTAATCTCTACTTCGGCCATTATTATTCATGTCCTTTTTTAGAAAAATTAAATATAGAGCTGTCAAATTCAGCATATTTTTCATAATCAACTAGTTCGTATAATCTCTTTCTGGTTTGCATTTTATCAATTACATTATTTTGGTGGCCATCTTTAAATATTTGTCTTAAACCATCCTCAACATTTTTTAGCGCTAATCTTTGTGTTGTTACTGGATAAATGACTAAATTATATCCAAGGTTATTAAGTTCTTTGACAGAAAGTAATTTGGACTTTCCAAATTCAGTCATATTAGCAAGCAAATAAGCTTTTGTAGCTTTTCTAATTTTTTCAAATTCTTTTTCATCTTTTAAAGCTTCAGGAAAAATCATATCTGCGCCAGCATCTACATAAGCTTTTATTCTTGAGATTGTTTTATCTAAACCTTCAACAGCATTAGCATCTGTTCTTGCTATAATTAAAAAGTTTTTATCTTTTCTAGCTTTGACTGCTGATTTAATTTTTTTAACCATCTCAGCTTGCGCTAACAACATCTTTATTATCTAGGTGCCCGCATCTTTTAGGATTAATTTGATCTTCAATGTGGCAACCTGAAATTCCAAAATTTTCAAACGTTTCAATTGTTCGCGCACAATTCATTGGTTCCCCAAACCCAGTATCAGCGTCAACAATTGAAGGTAAATTTGTAACCCTTGCAATTTGTTCTGCTCTATAAGAAACTTCAGTTAGAGTTGTAAGTCCAATATCAGGAATTCCTAAATCATTAGCTATCACAGCGCCTGATATATAAACACCATCATAGCCAATTTCTTCTATTAATTTTGCAACTAGAGGATTGTAGGCTCCTGGAAAGCGAATAAGTTTTCCTGTTTTTAATTTTTTTTGTAAATCTAGCTCTTTTTTCTGCAGGTGTTTTTTTTACAAAATACATAATTAATTTAAAAATTTCATTTTAGATAATATTTCATTCATTTCAGTAAAGTCATTAATAAAATGATTATGATAAATGCTATTTTGATCTTTTTCAGTATAACCGCCTTTTACTAGAATAAAATTTACCTTTGCTATTCTTGCAGTTTCGGCATCGGTTTCGCTATCGCCAACCATAATACTATCTTCTTTTTTAACATCTAAAATTTCTAGTATATTTGTTAGATGTCTTGGATCTGGTTTTTTATATTCAAAAGTATCAGCCCCTGCAATGTAATCAAAAAATTCAATAAGATTAATTTCTTTAAGAAGTTTTTTAGCTAAAGATTCCATTTTATTTGTACAAATAGCAAAATTAATTTTTTGTAGATTTTCCCCAAACAAGAAACTCATTAACTCCTTTGATAATTTGTGATTTTTTTGAAATATTTTCTCTGTAATAATTTATAAATTCATCAGTCATTTTTTTATGAATATTCTGATCGAATATTTTTATCTTCTTCTTTTAAGGAGCTCAAAATCATATTAGCAGCACCTCTTCCAGCTAAACGACGAATATCTGTAAGTGGTTTTTGATCATAACCAAATTTTTTCATTACATAATTATGAGCATCCATTAAATCTGGCGCAGAATCTACAAGGGTTCCATCTAGATCAAAAACTATTGCTTTGCTCATAAATTAGTTGAAAAAAATTAGTAGTTAAAAGAAATAATTTGTGAGTTAAATTATTAAAATCATTACTATAGTAACATTGCTCAAATAGCAATAAATCATAAAGCTGAATTAAAGTTATTTATAATTTCATTATGATTGAGTCTAAAAAATTATTACAAAATAAAATTAAAGAATTAGCAATTAAAAAAGGAGTTAAATTAATTTCTCCAGACTCAATTTATTTATCCTCAGATACAAAATTTGGAAAGAATGTTTTAATTGAACCTTACGTTGTCATTGGTAAAGGCGTTAAAATTGGAAATAATGTAAAAATTTTAAGTTTTTCTTATATAGAAAAAACAAAAATCGGTAACAATGTAACGATTGGACCATTTGCAAGATTAAGACCCGATACAGTTTTAGAAGACAATTCTAAAATTGGAAATTTTGTTGAAATCAAAAAATCTAAAATTGGAAAAAATTCTAAAGTTAATCACCTAAGTTATATTGGAGATTCTGTATTAGGAAAAAATGTCAATATTGGCGCAGGAACAATTACTTGCAACTATGATGGTAAAAATAAATACAAAACTAAAATTTTAGATAATGCTTTTATAGGATCTAACACATCTTTAGTTGCGCCAGTAAAAATTGGAAAGAATACGTTGATTGGTGCAGGCTCTACTATTACCAAAAATGTAAAAGACAACACTCTTGCATTAAGCAGAGTTTCTCAAAGAGAATTTAAAAAAAGAAAAAAATAAAAATAATCAATGTGCGGTATTATTGGAATTGCTAGTTATAAAGATATTTCTAAAGAAATTTTAGAATCATTAAAAAAACTTGAATATCGAGGTTATGACTCTGCTGGTATATCGACAATTAACAATGGAGAAATAGTTGAGAATAAATGTGCCGGTAAAGTTTCCGATTTAGAAAAATTAATTAAAAAAACTTCATTATCTGGCAATATTGGAATTGGCCACGTTCGTTGGGCAACTCATGGAGCTCCAAACCAAGCAAATGCCCATCCACATTCTTCAGAAGAAGTATCGGTTGTACATAATGGCATTATTGAAAATTCATCAATTATTAAAAAAGAACTTATAGAAAAAGGACATATTTTTAAATCTCAAACAGATACTGAAGTTGTAACTCATCTTATTACAGAGAATTTAAAAAAAATGAATTATTTAGAATCCGTATTTGAAACTCTAAAGAAATTAGAAGGAAGTTTTGCATTAGGAATTATTTTTAAAAAATTTAATAATTTAATTGTTGGAGCAAGAAGAGGAAGTCCACTTGCTGTTGGCTATGCAGATAAAGAAAAATACATAGGTTCAGATTCTTATGCTTTAAATTCTATGACAAAAGAAGTCTCTTATCTTGATGACGGAGATGTATGTGTTTTAACTAAAGATAAAATTGAATTTTTTGACAAAAATAAGAAAAAAATTGAAAAAAAAATACATAAATTAGCTAATGATGAAGCTGTTTATAGCAAGGGAAATTTTAAAGATTTTATGTCCAAAGAAATTTCTGAGCAACCAGAAGTTATCAAAAAATGTATTAATGAATATCTCGATAAAATAAGAAAAGAAATAAATATAGTTAATTTTCCAGTAGATCCAAAAAAAATTACAAAAGTTAATTTAATAGCTTGCGGAACAGCATATCATGCCTGCGTAGTTGGAAAATATTGGTTTGAAGAGTTTACTAATATAGATGTAAGCGTAGATGTTGCGTCTGAATTTAGATATAGAAATAATAAAATAAAAACAAACGAACTTTATATTTTTGTTTCTCAATCAGGAGAAACAGCAGATACGATTGCAGCTTTAGATTTTTGTAAGAAAAAAGGTGCAAAAACGTGCGCAATCGTAAATGTTACTGAAAGTTCATTATCAAGACTGGCAGATTTAGTTTTACCAATTCATGTTGGACCAGAAATTGCGGTTGCTTCAACAAAAGCTTTTACAGGACAGATTTTAGTTCTTTTGTTATTTATTTTAAAAATTGCAAGAATTAGAAATGAAATAAAAGAAGAAGAATATTTAAATATTATTAAAGATTTAGAAAATATTCATTCTAACGTTGACATTAATTTTAAATAATAAAAAAATTATTGAAGATTTAGCCGTTGATTTTATAGATATTAAAGGTTCGATGTTTTTAGGTAGAGGACTTTCTTATCCAATTGCATTAGAAGGTGCTCTCAAATTTAAAGAACTGACTTATCTGCACGCAGAAGGTTATCCAGCTGGAGAAATGAAGCATGGTCCTTTAGCTTTAGTTGAAAATGGAATGCCAGTTATTGTTATTGCTCCAAAAGATCAGATTTTATGATAAAACAATTTCTAATATGCAGGAAGTTATTGCAAGGGGTGGAAAAATTTTATTAATTTCAGATCATGCAGATGAAATTACAACAAGCGAAAATGTTTGGTCAGAAATTAGACTTCCACAAATTCATAAATTTCTTTCTCCTTTTTTAAGCACTATCCCTTTGCAATTACTTGCATATTATGTTGCTTTAAAAAAAGGTAACGACATAGATAAGCCAAGAAATTTAGCTAAATCTGTTACAGTCGAATAATTTATTCTTGTAGGCTTAGAACACTCTATATATATACTGTAGGTTGAATATGAAAAATTGGAAACCAAATTCTTGGAGAGCTAAAACTGCAAAGCATTTACCAGTTTATGAAAATGAAGGTAAGTTAAACGAGGTTTTGAAAGAAATTTCTAAATTTCCTCCACTTGTTTTTGCAGGGGAAACGCGAACACTTAAACATACATGCTCGGAGAAGTGAGTGAAGGAAAAGCTTTTTTATTTCAAGGAGGAGATTGTGCTGAGAGTTTTGAAGAATTTCATCCAGACAATATCAGAGATTTATTTAAAGTTATTTTGCAGGTTTCTTTAATACTTACTGTTTCATCACACTTACCAATAGTAAAAATAGGTAGAGTTGCGGGTCAATTTTCTAAACCAAGAAGCTCTTCAACAGAGATTATAAATGGAAAAGAGCTTCCTAGTTATTTAGGTGACAATATTAATGGAATGAAATTTGATGAGCAGTCTCGAAAGCCTGATCCTATAAGATTATTAAAATCTTACTCACAATCTGCTGCAACATTAAATTTATTACGAGCATTTTCTCAAGGAGGGTTTGCTGATTTGAGCAAAGTACATTTATGGAATATGGACTTTGTTAATAAGAGTGCTGATAAAAAATTTAAAGAAATTCAAAATAAAGTTATGGATGCTTTAAATTTCATGCATGCTTGTGGTATTACTATTGAGCAAAATAGACGATTAAGAACTGTAAATTTTTATACAAGTCATGAGGCTTTGCATCTTCCTTATGAAGAAGCAATGACTCGAGTAGATTCGACAACGGGCGAACATCACGACACTTCAGCGCATTTTTTATGGATTGGAGATCGCACTAGACAGATAGATGGCGCGCATGTGGAGTTTTGTAAAGGAATTAAAAATCCAATAGGAATTAAGTGCGGACCTAGTTTAGATCCAAAAGATTTGATTAAGTTAATAGAAGTATTAAATCCAGAAGATGAAGCTGGAAGAATAACTTTAATAGCTAGATTTGGTCATGATAAAGTTGAAAAGTTTTTACCAAAGCTTATTCAGGCTGTAAAAAAATCAAATAAAAAAGTAATTTGGTCTTGTGACCCGATGCATGGCAATACAATTAAATCTACTACTGGATTTAAAACTAGACCATTTAAAGATATAATTTCAGAAGTTAAAAGTTTCTTTGATATTCATCAAGGTGAAGGAACTTACGCCGGGGGACTTCATATTGAAATGACAGGAAAAAATGTCACAGAATGTATTGGGGGTGCACAAAATATTACTGATAAAGATTTATCAAGCAGATACCATACACATTGTGATCCTAGATTGAATGCAAATCAAGCTATTGAGTTAGCCTTCCTTATTTCTGAAGAAATTAAGAAAAATTCAAAATACTCAATAAATTCCATTAGAAAAGCTTCTTAAAAATTATTTTTTAATAATTTTTTTGCTTCAAACTTAAAAAAAAAGTAAAAATATTATGATGACAGCAGCAGATAGAATTCAATTTATTAAAAACTGGATTAAAAACTATTGTAATTCAATGGAAAAGAAACCTGATTGTTTAGTAGTCGGGGTTTCAGGTGGAATTGATTCAGCAGTAGTAAGCACTATTTCTGCAATGACAGGAATGAAAGTCAAAGCCTTGTCTATGCCTATTAGGCAATTAAAATTTCAAGATGATCTAAGCAGAGCTCATTTAAAATGGTTAAAGAGTAAGTTTTCTAATGTAGATGAAGTAATTATTAATTTAGATGAAGTTTTTAATAGTTTTGAAAAATCATTAGGTCAATTTAATAATGAACATGCTTTTGCTAACTCCAAAGCAAGATTGCGTATGGCGACTCTTTATCAGGTAGCGGGTGCAAATAATGGAATTGTTGTTGGAACTGGAAATAAAGTAGAAGATTTTGGCGTTGGTTTTTATACAAAATATGGAGATGGTGGCGTTGATATTTCACCAATTGCAGATTGTTTAAAATCTCAAGTATGGGAGATGGGTAAAGAACTTAAAATATTAGAAGATATTATTAATGCAGCGCCTACGGATGGATTATGGGCCGATGGAAGAACTGATGAGCGTCAATTAGGAATGTCCTATGAAGATTTAGAAAAAGCTATGCTTAATTTAAAAGATAAAAATTATGAAAAATATTTAAAAATTAGAAAAAGAAATCTTCATAAAATGAACTTAATTCCAATTTGTAAATTTGACAACAATGAATAGTTTAAAAATTTACAATACCTTAAGTAGAAAAAAAGAAGAATTTACCCCTTTGAATAAAAATTCAGTTGGAATGTATGTCTGCGGTCCAACAGTTTATGATGAGCCACATATTGGTAACGCCAGACCATTAATTATTTTTGATCTTGTATATAGAATTTTAATAAAAAATTTTGGAAAAAATAAAGTTAATTACGTTAGAAATATCACTGATATAGATGATAAAATCATACAAAGAGCCAAGTGAGTTAAAAATTGATATTAATGAGCTTACAAAAACCGTTACAGATATTTTTTTAGCATGATTGCAAATATTTAAATTGTTTAATTCCAAATAATCAGCCGAAAGCTACTGAAAATATAAAAGGCATGATTCAAATGATTGAAAATTTAATAGTTAAAAAATTTGCATATATCAAAGATGGCAATGTTTATTTCAATGTAAATAAATTTAAAGATTACGGAAAATTATCTAATAAGAACCCAAAAGAATTAATTTCTGGATCAAGAGTAGAAATTTCAGAATTAAAAAATAACCCTTTAGATTTTGTATTATGGAAACCCTCCAAAGATAAAGAACCCTGTTGGGACTCGCCCTGGGGAAAAGGAAGGCCTGGTTGGCATATAGAATGCTCCGTAATGTCAGAAAAGTATTTAGGCAAAGAATTTGATTTACATTGTGGAGGTTTAGATCTTATTTTTCCTCATCATGAAAATGAGATAGCTCAATCAATTTGTGCAAATGACTCTAGTATTCTTGCAAAATATTGGATGCACAATGGTTATGTAACTGTTGATGGAAAAAAAATGTCAAAATCTGATGGAAATTTCATCACTATTAATAATTTAAAGAATAATAATATTAATGGCCAGGTCATTAGATTGTCTATTTTAGGCACTCACTATAGACAGCCCTTAGACTGGAATTTAAAAATTTTAGAAATAAATAAAAAAATATTAGAGAATTGGTATAGTTTATATTCTCCTAATGATGATGAAATTAGCAATGAACTTTTAAATATTTTATTAGACGATTTAAATACACCGAAATTTATAACAAGCATCCATAGTCTTTATAACAAAGCTAAAACTGGAGATAGCTACTGCTAAAAAAGATTTAAATTCTGCTCTTAAATTTCTTGGTCTATTTAACGAAAATCAAGAACAGTTTAATATTTTAAGAAAAAAATCAAAACTAGATGTAAGAGAGATTGAAAACTTAATAGAACAAAGAAATCTAGCTAGAAAAGATAAAGATTTTAAAAAAGCTGATATAATTAGATTGGATCTTGAAAAAAATGGAATTTTAATTGAAGATCTTAATGATAAGACTCATTGGAAACATAAATAATGAGCAAAGAAAAAATCTTTATATTTGATACTACTTTAAGAGATGGAGCTCAAACGCAGGGCGTCGATTTTTCTATGGATGAAAAAAATCGGATTGCTATTGCATTATCTAAATTAGGAGTTGATTATATTGAGGCAGGATGGCCAGGAGCAAATCCAACCGACACTAATTTTTTTAACAAACCTCCAAAAATATCAAATTCAACTTTAGTCGCTTTTGGAATGACAAAGAAATCTGGCAGAAGCGCAGAAAACGATCCAGGTCTTTCTGCTATTTTAAACTCTAATACCAAGTCTGTTTGTATTGTAGGAAAAACTTGGGACTTTCACGTAGATGTAGCTTTAGGAATTTCAAAGGATGAAAATTTAGAAAATATTATTGATACTACAAAGCATTTTGTAAAAAATAATAGAGAATATATGTTTGATGCTGAACATTTTTTTGATGGGTATAAAAATAATAAAAAGTATGCACTTAAATGCATTCGTTCAGCTTATGATAATGGAGCTAGATGGGTTGTCCTATGCGATACTAATGGTGGAACATTGCCATTTGAAATTGAAGAAATTGTAAGCGATGTTGCAAAAATTATTCCCGGAAAGAATTTAGGAATTCACACCCATAATGACACTGAAAATGCGGTAGCAAATACACTTGCTGCTATCAAATCTGGCGCAAGGCAAGTTCAAGGAACTTTAAATGGCTTAGGAGAAAGATGTGGTAATGCAAATATTGTATCGATTATTCCAACATTGTTATTTAAGAAATATTTTAAAGATAAATTTGATATCGCAGTGGAAGAAACAAAAATTAAATAT
This sequence comes from Candidatus Pelagibacterales bacterium, assembly GCA_965235815.1. Taxonomy (GTDB): domain Bacteria; phylum Pseudomonadota; class Alphaproteobacteria; order Pelagibacterales; family Pelagibacteraceae; genus Fontibacterium. Next base: position 51,985 of record CBDDZE010000001.1, read on the forward strand.
TTAACTGAATGTTCTAGATTATTAGATGAAATATTAAACAGAAAGCCTAATAATCATGCCGCTTACGTTGGTGCTTCAGCTTTCTCACATAAGGGCGGACTTCATGTTTCTGCTGTTGAGAAAAATCCAAAAACTTACGAACACATTGTTCCAGAATCTGTTGGTAATAAAAGAAATATTGTTGTTTCCGATCAGTCAGGAAGATCAAATATTTTATCAAGATTAGAAAAGTTAAATATTAAAATTAATAAAGACGATCCTAAAGTTCAAAAATTATTAGAACAGGTTAAGGATAGAGAATTTATTGGATATGCTTATGACGGAGCTGATGCTTCATTTGAATTGTTAACACGAAGATTATTAGGTGAAGTACCTAATTATTTAAATATTAAAAAATATGAAGTTAAAGTTAGCAGAAGTGATGACAATGATCTTGTTAACTCCTATGCAACAGTTGTTTTGCAGGTTGATAAAAAAGATATTATTTGCGAAGGCTCAGGTAATGGACCTGTAAACGCGATTGATAATGCAATTAGAGCTAATGTAAATAAAATTGGAAAATATAGTGAATATTTAAAAGATTTAAGATTATTAGATTATAAAGTTAGAATTTTAAATACTGGAACTAATGCTATTACCCGAGTATCAATTGAGAGCACGGATAATACAGGCGACGTGTGGTTTACTATTGGAGTTTCTCCAAATATAATTGAAGCTTCCTTTAGAGCGTTAATAGATAGCATTGATTACAAGCTATATAAAGACAAGGCGCCTGCAAATTTGTAATGTTATTTAAAAATATTCATTTTATTTTAGTTAGACCTCAACTTGGAGAAAACATAGGAGCTGCCGCAAGATCATTAAAAAATTTTAATTTTGAAAATTTACGATTAGTTTCGCCACGTGATAGTTGGCCAAATAAAAGCGCAACATATACGGCAGTAGATGCAAAAGATATTGTTCATAAAGCAAAAGTTATTTACAAATAATGATCAAGCAGTTTCTGATTTAGATTATATTTTTGCAACCACATCAAGAAGTAGATCGGTTAATAAAAAAATTATAGATTTAACATGAAGCTGTAAAAATTATAAAAAAACAAAGTGTTCTTCATAAAAAATGTGGAATTTTTTTTGGACCAGAAGCATCCGGATTGAGTAATGATGATCTTATTAATGCTAATTATTTAGTTAACATTCCAACAAGTAATAAATTTAAGTCATTAAATTTATCCCATGCAGTAACTATTTTTGCTTTTGAATTATTTATTTCTTCAAAAAAATTTGAACCTATCGTTAAGAATTTATACAGAAGTGAGGATGCAAAAAAGAAAGAAGTTAATGCTTTTTTAGATTTTTTAATATCTCATTTAGATAAGGTAGGTTTTTTGAAACCAGCTGAAAAAAAACAACAAATGATTAGAAGTGTTAAAAATATTTTTCATCGAAGCTCTCTTTCCACACAGGAAATTAGAACTTTATCAGGAGTTATTAGTTCTTTAATTAAATATAAGGGATGAGAGTAACATTGACTAAAAGAATGAGGGTTATTATAAGAGGGCACTTTAAAATATGACAAAAAGAATAAATTCTACTCATAAAGTGGATAGACGACTTGGCGTAAACCTTTGGGGAAGACCAAAAAGTCCCTTCAATACTAGAGCATATCGTCCGGGTCAACATGGACAAAGAAATAAAGGCAAGCCTTCAGATTACAATATTCAATTACAAGCTAAGCAAAAATTAAAAAGTTATTATGGTAATATAAGCGAAAGACAATTTAGAAATCTTTTTAGAAAAGCTTATAAGAATAAAGGTGATACAGGAGAAAATTTAGTTGGTTTGTTAGAAAGAAGATTAGATGCAGTTATATATAGAGCTAAATTTGCAATCACTGTTTTTGCTGCAAGACAAATTATTAATCATGGAAAAGTAAAAGTGAATGGAAGAAAAGTAAATATTTCTAGTTACTTAGTTTCTGAAAATGATGAAATAGAAATTAAAGATTCATTTAAACAATCAATTCCAATTATCGGAGCAACACAAAGCAAAGAAAGAGAAGTTCCAGAATATATTGTTGCTGATCATAAAAAAATGACAGCAAAGTTTAACAAAGTTCCAAAATATGACCAGATCCCATATCCTGTACAAATGGAACCTAAATTAGTTGTTGAATACTATTCTAGATAATACTTATTTTAGAATTTTTTGTAATTCACCTTTTTCGTACATTTCTTTTGCAATATCACAGCCACCAATAAATTCTCCTTTAATGTATAGTTGAGGAACAGTCGGCCAATTACTAAAATCTTTAATTCCTTGTCTTATTTCAGGGTCAGCTAAAACGTCAATACCGCTAAATTTTACATTAAGTTTTTTTAAAATATTACTAACGGTCATTGAAAATCCACATTGTGGCATCTCAGGTGTGCCTTTCATGAATAAAACTACATCATTTTTATTTATAATTTCTTTTATTTTTTCATTAATATTTGTCATATTATTTCTCTTCCGTTGTTAGTGCCAATGCGTGTAATTCATTACCCATTTTTCCTTTGAGAGAAGCATATACCATTTGATGCTGCTGAACTCTAGTCTTACCTTTGAATTTTGAAGATCTAATTTTAGCAGCATAATGATTATCATCACCAGCTAGATCATTGATTTCAATATCAGCATCTGGAAAACCTTCTTTTAATAATTTATGAATTTCTTCTTGTTTAATAGCCATAATTAATTTTTGTTATAATTTTTAAACCAACTTTCATTTTTTATCTTTAATTCTTTAACACTAATTTTTAAATCATTTTCTATTTCAAATATCTCACTTTGGGTTTTGCCAATAATATCTATTTTAATATTTTTATTTTTTGCAATTTTTTTTACTTTTTCTAAAGTTTTTTTTATTAATCTCTATTAAATATCTAGCCTGATCTTCTGAAAATAAATATTTAATCTTTATCATTATTAGATCCTGAAACTTTAATCTTTGCACCAATATTAGAGGCCATACACATTTCAGCTAATGTAACGATAATTCCACCGTGAGAAATATCATGAACTGCAGTTACTAATTTGCTTTTGATTAAGTCACTAACAAAAAGACCATTTTTCTTCTCTTCTTTTAAATTAATTTGAGGAGGAGGCCCTTTTTTATCTCCAATAATATCATAAATTAATGCGCTTTGACTTAAGTGACCTGATGTTTCTCCTATAACTGCAATAATATTGTCTGTGTTTTTAAAATTAAAAGTCATCATATTGTTAATATTTTTTAAAAGACCAACACCGCCAATTGTTGGAGTTGGATAAATGGCAACACCATTTGTTTCATTATACAAAGATACATTTCCAGATATCACTGGGTAATTTAAAGCTTCACAAGCTTCTTTCATTCCATTGATACTATCGACAAACTGACCCATAATTTCTTTTTTTTCAGGGTTCCCAAAATTTAAACAATTAGTAATGGCAATAGGCTGTGCTCCAACTGAAATTAAATTTCTCCAAGTTTCACATACAGCCTGCATAGCTCCAGATTTTGGATGGGCTTTACAATATCTTGGAACACAATCAACTGTAGCAGCTATACCCTTATTTTTTCCATGATATCTAACTACAGCAGAGTCACCACCTGGTTTTTGGATTGTATCTGTCATTACCATATGATCGTACTGTTCCCATACCCATGATTTTTTTGAGTAATTGTGATGGGATAAAATTTTAATTAATGAATCTTTAATATCCAATTTCTCAATATCTGAGTCATGATTAATTATTTTTGGATAATTGTAAGTTATGTAATCTCTTTTATATTTAGGTGCATTGTCTCCTAATGAATGTATTGGAATACTACATACATTCTTTTTATTAAATTCAAGTTCAAGTTTTTTTGAATTTGTTAATTGTCCTATAATTGCAAAATCTAATCCCCATTTTTCAAATATTTTTCTGAGCTTCTTTTTCTTTGCCTTTTTTTAAAACTATTAACATTCGCTCCTGACTTTCAGAGAGCATAATTTCATAAGGCGTCATATTATTTTCTCTACAAGGAATTAAATTTAAATTTATTTTAATTCCAAGGTCACCTTTTGATGCCATTTCTATAGACGAAGAAGTAAGACCAGCAGCACCCATATCTTGAATTGAAACTATAGATTTTTTTTGCATTAACTCTAAACATGCTTCTAACAAGTAATTTTTCAGTAAATGGGATCACCAACTTGAACGGTTGGTTTTTTTGACTCAGAATCTTCATCAAATTCTGCAGATGCCATTGTTGCACCATGGATTCCATCTCTACCTGTTTTTGATCCTACATAAACAACAGGATTACCAATACCGCTTGCAATTGAATAAAAAACTTTATTTTTTTTAGCAATGCCAATGTTCATAGCATTAACTAATATATTACCGTTGTAACATTCATCAAATTCAGTCTCACCCCCCACAGTTGGAACACCAATACAATTTCCATATCCGCCAATACCAGAAACTACTCCGTTTAATAAATATTTTGTTTTTTCATGATTAGGTGAGCCAAATCTTATAGAATTTAAATTAGCAACAGGTCTTGCGCCCATTGTAAAAACATCTCTTAATATTCCACCAACTCCAGTTGCTGCCCCTTGATAAGGCTCGATATAAGAAGGGTGGTTGTGACTTTCAATTTTAAAAATTACAACATCACCATCACCAAAATCAACAACTCCTGCATTTTCTCCAGGTCCTTGAATTACATATTTATTTTTTGTTGGCAAAGTTTGTAGCCAAATTCTTGAGGATTTATAAGAACAGTGCTCATTCCACATGGCTGAAAAAATTCCAAGCTCTACTAAATTTGGATTTCTTCCCATTAATTTAATAATTTTATTATATTCTTCGGCAGTTAGACCATGTTTTATAGCGAGTTCTTGATCAACTTTTTGCATAATTATTTTAAAGATTTGAAAATGATCGAACCATCCATGCCACCTAATAATTTATCAGATGCTCTTTCTGGATGAGGCATAAGACCAAATACATTTCCTTTTTTATTTATAATTCCTGCGATATTTTTTATTGAACCATTAGGATTACATTGTTCTGTAATATTTCCTGCGCTGTCACAATACTGAAGTACAATTTGATTATTATCCTCTAGTTCATTAATTAAATCTTTGCTTGCAAAATAATTTCCTTCGTTATGAGCGATAGGAATTTCAAGAACAGTATTTCTATTGGTTTTAGATGTAAAATTTGTTTTATTATTAGTTACTTTTACAGTTATATTTTTGCATATAAATTTAAGATTAATATTTCTTATTAAAACACCAGGCAAAAGTTGAGATTCAACAAGAACTTGGAAACCATTGCAAATACCCATTACTAAACCACCTTTTTTTGAGTGAGCTGTAACTTCTTTCATAATTCTTGATTTAGAAGCAATACTTCCACATCTTAAATAGTCTCCATATGAAAATCCACCTGGAAGAACAACAAGATCAGATTTTGGAAGTTTGGCATCTGCATGCCATACCATTGAGGTTTTTATACCAAATTTTTCAAGAGAAATTTTAACATCGCGATCACAATTAGAGCCAGGAAAAACAATGACACTGGCCTTCATTCTTTAATGGCTTTTACTGAATAGTCCTCAATCGTCAGATTTGCTAAAAGTTTTTCGCACATATCTTTAGCTTTGGAAAGAGCAACCTTTTCATCTTTTTCATTTACAATTATTTCAAATGTTTTTCCCTGTCTTAAACTTTCAATATTTTTAAAACCCATATTAGACAATGAGTTTTTAATTGCTGAACCCTGAGGATCCAAAACATCCTTTTTTAATGTAACAATGACTTGTAACTTCAAGTTTTTATTTTTTTTTTAACGCGGTTAAATTTTTTGATAAACCAGTCTTAATTTCTTTAATATTTGAACCTTCTGGCATGATTCCAAGTCTACGAGCAACCTCTTGATATGCCTCTATTAATCCACCAAGATCTCTTCTGAATCTGTCTTTGTCTAATTTTCTTTCATCTTTAACATCCCACAATCTACATGTGTCAGGACTAATTTCATCGGCTAAAAAAATTTCAACTTCATCGCCAATCCATTGTCGTCCAAATTCTAATTTAAAATCAACAAGTTTAATTCCAATTCCTCTGAATAATCCAACTAAAAAATCATTAATTCTTAAAGCCTGTTCAGAGATATGTATTAATTCACTTTGAGTTGCCCAGTTCAAAGCAAGAATGTGCTCCTCATTAACTAATGGATCTCCAAGCTCATCATTTTTATAATAAAATTCTAAAATAGGTTTACTAAGATCTGTTCCTTCACTAATTCCAAGTCTATTTGAAAAAGTTCCAGCTGCTATATTTCTAATAACAACTTCAATAGGAATGATTTCTAAAGATTTAATGAGCTGTTCACGCATATTTAATCTTTTAATAAAATGCGTTTTAATTCCTATTTGATTTAATTGGGATAATAAAAATTCTGAAATTCTATTATTTAAAACACCTTTGCCATCAATAATCGCTTTTTTTTTATTATTAAAGGCTGTGGCATCGTCTTTGAAATATTGAATCAAAGTTCCTTTTTCAGGACCTTCGTACAATATTTTAGCTTTTCCTTCGTATATTTGTTTTCCTTTAGCCATTAGCTTTTAAATACTCTTCCGTAGATAGTATTAATGTATCTCAAATGGGAATTCATGTTGAATAGTTTTTTAAGATCTTCTGTGGATAATTTAGATTTAATTTGTTTATCATTATTTAAATTATCAAAAAAACTTTCATTTGCAGACCATGTTTTCATAGCATTTTTTTGAACAACTTTATAAGCAAGTTCTCTCGTCATTCCTTTTTGGGTTAGTTTTAACAAAACACTTTGAGAAAAAATAAGTCCATTAAATTTTTCTAAATTTTTCTGCATATTTTTTGGATAAACAACTAAATTTTTAATCACGTTAGCAAGTCTTGCTAAAACAAAATCTAATGTAACCGTTGCATCTGGTCCGATGTTTCTTTCAACACTTGAATGGCTAATATCTCTCTCATGCCACAAAACTACATTTTCTAATGCAGGATATGCATAACTTCTAATTAACCTTGCAAGTCCTGTAATGTTTTCAGATAAAACTGGATTTCTTTTATGTGGCATAGCTGATGAGCCCTTTTGTCCAGCTGAAAAAAACTCTTCAACTTCTAAAACTTCAGTTCTTTGAAGGTGTCTTATTTCAGTGGCTAATCTTTCAGCTGAAGATGCTATTATTGCAAGAACACTAAAGAAATAGGCGTGACGATCTCTTGGAATTACTTGTGTTGAAATTGGCTCTACTTTGAATTTTAATTTTTTTGCAACATACTGTTCAATTCCTGGATTGATATGAGCAAAAGTTCCAACAGCTCCAGAGATTGCGCAAGTTGATATTTCATTGATTGCTTGCTCCATTCTTTTTTTGTTTCTTTTAAATTCTGCATAATAAGTAAGAAGTTTTAATCCAAAAGTTACAGGCTCAGCATGAATTCCATGACTTCTACCAACACAAACTGTTTTTTTATATTTTATAGATTTTGTTTTTAAAATTTTTAAAAGATCTTCTAAGTCTTTTAAAATAATTTTTCCTGATTGATAAAGTTGAATATTAAAACAAGTATCTAACACATCAGAAGATGTCATTCCTTGATGTAAGAATTTTGCTTTTTGACCAACCTTTTCTGTTATTGATGTAAGAAAAGCAATAACATCATGTTTTACTTTTTTTTCAATTTGATCAATTCTATCAGGATTAATTTTCGCTTTTCTTCTTATTTCTTTAGCAATGCCTTTTGGAATAATTTTAAATTTTTCCATTGCTTCAGCTGCGTATATTTCAATATCTAGCCAGATTTTATATTTATTTTCGGGTTGCCAAATTTTTGCGATTTGTTCGCGTGAATATCTTGAGATCATTTGGATACGTTATAATTCATTAACACTATTTTATTATAAAGTAAAAATTACGTATCCATTATCAACTATACCAACTGTGTGTTCAAATTGTGCTGATAAGGATTTATCTTTTGTAACTGCAGTCCAACCATCTTGTAATACTTTAGTATGGTATTCCCCTAAATTAATCATTGGCTCAATTGTAAAAACCATGCCTTTTTTTATCTTCATTCCTTCGCCTTTTTTTCCATAATGTAAAATATTAGGTTCTTCATGAAAAGTTTTGCCAACTACCATGCCCACAAAAATCTCGAACAACGGAACAACCATGAGATTCAGCATAAGATTGAATAGCAAATCCAATATCGCCTAAAGTAATTCCTGGTTTTAAAATTTTAATACCTTCCATCATGCTTTCGTAAGTGACCTTAAGAAGTTTTTCTGCTTTCACAGAGATGCTTCCAACAGAAAATGTTTTGCTAGTATCACCATAGTAGCCATCTAATATTGAAGTGATATCGACATTTACAATATCTCCTTCATTTAAAACTTTATCCCCTGGAATACCGTGGCAAACCACATGATTAATAGAGGTACAGATTGATTTTGTATAACCTCTGTAGAATAAAGGAGCAGAAAATGCCCCATGATCATTTAGATATTTATTTGCAGCTTGATCAATAAAATCTGTTTTAACACCTGGCTTAATAAGTTTTTCTATATATTCCAAAGCTCTTGCCGCAAGCTCACCAGCTTTTTTTAAACCCTTAAAATCATCCTCGCTATATATTTTGATAGATGGAGTTTCTTCTGTTTCTAGTTTTCATTCAAATTTTATCTCAATTTTTTTTTTAAGATTTATCTCTTTGTTCAGTTACTTTACTTGAATAACATAAAAAATTAACACCTTTTTTTTTAGCTTCTATAAAATTTTCATAGTATTTTTTATCAATATCTTTAGATATCTTAAAAGAATTACAATCTTCTCTTTGTATTAGAAAAATCAAAAAAGCCTGATACCCTTTTTTTTTAGCACTGATTAGCTCTAGCAGATGTTTTTGCCCTCTTGCGGTTGGAGCATCTGGAAATTCAGCAAAATCTTTGTTTCTTTTTAAAGTAACGTTTTTAACCTCTACAAATGCTTGATCTTTTTTATTTGAAACTAAAAAAATCAAATCTAGTAGTTATCATTAAATTTTACTTCTCTTTTAACTTGATCAAATTTTTCAAGTTCTTTTATTTTTTTATTAATCAACGCTTCTTCTACAATCCTGTTTGTTAAGTGAGTATTAACACCAACTTTCTCTTTATTATGCTCTAAGATTTCTAAAGTATATTTTAATTTTCTTTCTGTATTTTTTGATTCAGAAATCCATGCATTTTCACCTTCATTAAGAAGTCCCATCATTGATCCAGAATTTGGACAGTGGGCTGTGAGAATTTTTTTATTTAACAACACATCGACAAAGAATCTTTTGTATCTTTTTATAAATTTAGTTTTAATTAGAGGAGTGTCAAATTTCATTAAAAGTATTAATATCATTTAGATGCCTACACGAAATAAAAAAAAAAGAATTTTCGCAGCTATTTTAATAATTGGGGATGAAATCTTATCTGGCAGAACACAAGACACCAACACATCCTTTCTTGCTAAATGGTTAAATGAAAGAGGCGTCCAGTTAAAAGAAGTCAGAATTATTCCTGATAAACTTGATACAATTATATCTTCAGTGAATTTGTTAAGGAAAAAATATGATTATTTATTTACAACTGGTGGAATCGGACCAACTCATGATGATATTACGGCCTTTGCAATTTCAAAAGCATTTAAAAAAAAATATGAATATAATAAAGAAGCTTATCAAATTTTAGAGAGACACTATAAAGATTCCTATTTTAACGAAGCAAGAAAGAAAATGGCAAAGATGCCAAGAGGTGCTGGATTAATTTATAATCCTTCAAGTTCAGCACCTGGTTTTTACGTAAAAAATGTTTTTACACTACCAGGTGTTCCCACAATTCTGCAGTCAATGATGTCATTTATAGAAAAATTAATAATTAGGGGTGAGAAAGTTTATAGCGTAACTGTGCAGGTAAATTTGCCTGAAAGCAAAATAGGAAAAGACCTAGGAAAACTGCAAAAGAAATTTAAAGATTTAAGTCTTGGCAGTTACCCTTTCTTTCAATCAGGAAAAATAGGCACTGCTCTTGTTATAAGAGGTTATTCTGAAAAAAAAATACAAAAGTGCAAAATTATTCTAGATAAAATTTTAAAGAAAATTAAAAAATCTTAATGGATAAAGATCGCGAGTTATCCAAATTAAAAAACACAATGTTAAAATTCAATAAAAATTTTCCTGGAAAAAATTTAGTTTTTTCAGACGGCAATAAAGACGCAAAAGTTATGATAGTAGGAGAGGCTCCTGGCAGAACTGAAGATAAGTTGCAAAAACCTTTTGTAGGCAGAGCAGGCAAACTCTTAGACAGTCTTTTGGAATCTATTAATCTCAATAGATCAAAAGTTTATATCACGAATGTAGTAAATTATAGACCTGATAAGAATAGAAAGCCTACACCTGAAGAAATAAATGAATTTAAAAAATTATTGTTCAAACACATAGAGATTATAAGTCCTAAATGCATATTATTACTTGGAGCAACAGCAGCAGCAGCAGTTCTAAATCATATTGGTCCGTTAAGCGAAGTAAGAGGTAAATGGAAAAATATAAAAATTATTAATTCTTATTTTGATATTTTAACTACTTTTCATCCTGCATTTTTATTAAGACAGCCTGCTCGAAAAAAATCTACATTGGAAGATTTACATGAGTTTAAAAGAAAATTAAGTAGTTAAGTTATTTATTTCTACTTAACAACCCCATGTAATTTCATTATAAGCATTACAACACTAAAGCCCTCGTGGTGGAATTGGTAGACACAAAGGACTTAAAATCCTTGCCCTTTTTGGGAGTGCCGGTTCAAGTCCGGCCGAGGGCACCACAATTATGAGAATATTATTTATTCTTTTTTTATCTAGTATCTTGCTCTAAAGATGTAAAAGTTCCATTTATTAGCAAAGATCCGGCAAAAACCAATTAATGTTATAATCGAGAATGAATTTGATATTACATATTCTTTATTAAAATCTAGTTCACAGACAAAATGATGTTTGTCAAAATGTCATCTAGAAATTAAAAATATTTCTAAAGAAGAAAAAAGAAATTCATTTTCAATCGAAGCTTATCTCTTTTGCCGATAAAAAATTTGAAGCTTTTGTTGTTGAAAAAAGATCAAAACCTAACGAAATTGTAAATTCTACTGTTCAATTTAATGGAATTAATTGTGGAGATCTTAAGAAAAATAAATTTTTATAAATAATATTATAAGTCTAAGTTTTTAACTTTAGGAGCATTTTCTTCTATAAATTTTAGTCTTAGATCTGCATTTTTTCCCATAATGTTCGATATTAATTTATTTGTTTTTTTATAATCGCTTGTAGGAACCATAACTCTAATTAGGGATCGAGTATTAATGTCCATTGTAGTCTCTTTTAATTGTTGAGCCATCATTTCGCCCAATCCTTTAAATCTACTTATTTCTATTTTAGATCCTTTTTTTAGATTTTTTAATAATTTATCTTTTTCAATATCATTACGTACATAATAAATTTGATTAGATATATTAAGTTTATAAAGTGGTGGTACAGCAAGATACAAATGTCCATTTTTAATTAAATTTGGCATTTCGCAGAAAAAGAAAGTTAAAAGTAAACTTGCTATATGGTCACCATCAACATCAGCATCAGTCATAATAATTACTTTTTCGTATCTTAAATCTTTATCAACGTACTTTTCTCTCCTTTGACAACCTAGCGCCTGAAGTAAATTTGATATTTCAGTGTTCGCTAATATTTTTGCAGTATTAGAATTTTTTACATTTAATATTTTTCCTCTTAAAGGAAGAATTGCTTGAAAATTTCTATCACGAGCTTGTTTTGCTGAGCCTCCAGCAGAATCTCCCTCAACTATAAATAATTCAGTTCCTTCCACTTTTGAACTTGTGCAGTCCGCAAGTTTTCCAGGCAAACGTATTTTTCTTGTTGCACTTTGTCTTCCAACATCAAGATTTTGATCTAGTAGATTTCTTTCTCTTATTTTCCCCTCAATAAAAGTGAGAATAGAATTTGATGCTTTAGGATGCTGGTTAAACCAATCTTCAACTGATTTTGCTATAGAAGCGTCACAATATTTTTGAATATAAGAAGAGGATAATCTTGATTTAGTTTGTCCTTCAAATTCTGGATTATTAATAAAAACTGAGACAATATAACTTGCATTAGATAGTATTTCATCAGCACTTGCGCTTGCTACTAATTTGTTATTTTTAAATTTTGCAATTTTTCTTATAGATTTTGCAACACCAGATCTAAAACCTTGTTCGTGAGTTCCACCGTTAGTAGTTAGTACTGAGTTACAAAAAGAAATTTTAAATTCAGAAATTTCATTATGCCACTGAATTGCAAATTCAAATTTTCCCTTATTGTCATCAAAATTATTTTTATGATGACATGTTTTGTCATTTATTTTAGTAAAATTTTTAGTCTCACTATCTAGATACTCAACAATACCGTCCGGAAAAAAAAGTTTTGCATTATTTGGAGTATCGTCTTTTCTATTTATTAAAGTTCTGTCGCATTCCCAATGTATTGTAATGCCTTTAACTAAATAAGCCTTACTTTTACAAAGATTGTACACTCTATTTGGAACAAAACTTAGTTCTTTCCCAAAAATTTCTTTGTCAGGAGTGAATGTAACTTGAGTTCCATTTTTAATCTTGGATTTCCTTTTTTAGTTAATTTATTTAAAGGTTTTCCTTTTGAATAATTTTGTTCAAAAATAGTAGAGTTTTTAAAGACTTCTATCTTTAACTTTTCAGACAAAGCATTCACAACCGAAAGACCAACACCATGCAATCCAGCTGAGGTAGAGTAGGTTCCTTCTTTAAATTTTCCACCCGAATGTAATGTTGTCATTACTATTTCAAGTGCAGTTTTATTTTTCTTTGGATGTTTATCTAAAGGAATTCCTCTTCCGTCATCAGTTACCGTTAACGATTTATCTTTATTTAATTTTACATAAATATTTTTTGCATGACCTGCAGTAACTTCATCCATAGAGTTATCAATGATTTCTGTTGCAAGGTGATGAAACGCAGTCTCGTCTGTACCGCCAATGTACATTCCAGGTCTTTTTCTAACAGGTTCTAGACCCTCTAGAATTTCAATATCTTTAGCGGAATAATTATTATTTTTTACCACACGCTCAGCATTAGATTAATTTGCGTAAAAATACAGACGTAAATTTTATTTTAGGCCAAAAAAAACACCGTATTTTTTAGATACGGGGTTTTGAATTTTAAAATATTGTAATTAGCAGCTGTAATACATTTGGTATTCAACTGGATGAGGAGTGTGTTCCACGTTGTATACTTCTGTCATCTTTAACTCGATGTATGCATCAATCTGATCATCAGTGAACACTCCACCAGAAGTTAAAAAAGCTTCTGTCTTTATCTAGAGTTTTCTAAAGCTTCTCTTAAAGAACCACAAACTTGGGGAACCCCCTTAAGTTCTTCAGCTGATAAAGAATATAAATCTTTATCAAATGGTTTTCCCGGATCAATTTTATTTTTAATCCCATCAATACCAGCCATTAACATAGAAGCAAAAGTTAAGTACGGATTTCCAGCGGCATCTGGAAATCTAACTTCAACTCTTTTTCCTTTTGGATTTGAGCTAAAAGGTATTCTGCAGCTTGCAGATCTATTTCTTGCAGAGTAAGCAAGAATAACTGGAGCTTCAAATCCAGGAATTAATCTTTTGTAGCTGTTAGTAGTTGAATTAGTAAAAGCATTTAAAGCTTTTGCGTGTTTAATAATTCCACCTATATAATAAAGACACTCTTGAGAAAGTCCTGCGTACTTATCTCCAGCGAATAGTGGCTTACCAGCTTTCCAAATAGATTGGTGACAATGCATACCTGATCCATTATCTCCTTTAATTGGTTTTGCCATAAATGTTGCGGTTTTTCCAAATGAATGAGCAACCATTTGAACTGCATATTTATAAATTTGCATATTGTCAGCGTTGCGTACCATTGTATCAAACATTGTACCTAGCTCATGCTGAGAAGGAGCAACTTCATGGTGATGTTTCTCAACTTTAACACCCATATCTTTCATTGCTTTTAATGCTTCTGCTCTTAAATCCTGACAGCTATCAACTGGAGGCACTGGGAAATAACCACCTTTAACAACTGGTCTATGACCCATGTTTCCGTTTGGATATTCTTTGTCTCCATTGTAAGGACCTTCGTTGCTGTCAACTTGAAAAGATACTTTTTGCATAGTGTTAGAAATTTTAACATCATCAAATATAAAAAACTCTGGCTCAGGTCCAAAATAGATTGTATCACCAATTCCAGTTGTTTTTAAATATGCTTCTGCTTTTTTTGCAATAGATCTAGGATCTCTCTCGTAGTAATCTTTTTTTATAGGATCCATAATATCACAGAATAAAACTAGAGTGTTGTGTGAAGTGAAAGGATCAACAAATGTTCTAGATAAGTCTGGTTTTAAAATCATGTCAGATTCATTGATCGCCTTCCATCCAGCAATAGATGAACCATCAAAGAAAGTTCCATCGTTTAAAAAATCTTCATCAATTGTTGTTAAATCCTGAGTCATATGCTGAAGCTTTCCTCTAGGATCTGTAAATCTTAAATCTACAAACTCTATTTCTTTTTCTTTAATTAATTTTAGTATGTCTGATGCAGCACTCATTAATTTCTCCCTTTATTAATTATTAATCTTGTTTTTATTTTTTTATTGTAGATGTACTATAATTATAAGCAATAAATTCCATTGTTTTTTAGTTATGTCAGGTATGCATAATAGTGTTAGTAAAAATTAAACTGTAGATTGTTTTTTATAAATGATTTTAAACTCGATCAGAAATTAAAGCCATTGAACAAAGAAGAATTTAAATTAAGAAAAAATTCATTTTCTTTAATGCAATCTGCAGGAGAAAAATGTGCAAACTATATATCAAGCAAAGTTTTAAAAAATAAAGAATTATTAGTTATTTGTGGACCAGGTAACAATGGAGGAGATGGTTTTATAATTGCCAAAAGTCTTCTTAACAAAGGTTATAAAGTTAAGATTTTTCTAATATTACATTAAAAAATAAGAAAAAGGATAACTACAAAGCCTTTAAACAACTCAATTGTAAAGTTTTTAACTTAAAAGATTTGCATAAGGAGCTTAAAAAAAAAACAAACCCAATTATTGTTGATAGTATTTTTGGTACTGGTTTAAACAAAAACCTTAGTTCCGAAATTAAGAATATAATTAAAGCGATCAATAAGAAGAGGGCGTTTATTTTTTCAATTGATATACCCACTGGAATTAGCAGTGATAATGGGCAAATCATGGGTGATGCGATTAAAGCCAACTTAACATTAGCTCTTCATTGTAAAAAAATAGGACATGTACTTTTTCCTGGAGTTTATTTTTCAGGTTTAATTAAAGTTTTAGATATTGGTATTAGAAAATCTTCAAATAAAATTGCAAATAATAATATTAAAGAAAATAATCCAAATTTATGGATTAATAAAAGATTTCCTTGGAAAAAATATAACTCCCATAAGTATTCAAGAGGAAGAGTTTATATTTATGGATCTTTAAAAAATTATATAGGTGCATCATTATTATCATCAAGCGCAGCTATTCGTTGTGGTGCAGGATCGGTAACAATTGTTGCTAATAAAGAAACTATAGATAAATATAATCAAAAGTTTTTTTCGTTATTAAAAGTTGAATATTTATCTAAAGAAGAGCTTAAAAAACTTCTAAATCACTCATCAATAACTTCTTTTCTTATAGGGCCAGGCGCTGGAGTTAATCAAGAAACCATAGATAATACTAAACTGATATCTAAATTCGTTAGTAATGTAGTTATAGATGCCGATGCAATAACTTCATTTGCTAAAAATCCTAAAGGAATTATTTTTAATTTTAGATAAAAATAAAATTATCACACCTCACGAAGGAGAGTTTAATAGAATTTTTCCAGACTTTAAAAATATTAACAATAAAATTGAAAAAACATTAAAAGCCTCAAAAAAAGCAAATTGTGTTTTGGTATTTAAAGGTCCAGATACAATTATAGCTTCTCCAGATGGAAAGGTTTGCGTAAATACTGTTTCAACTGAGGAATTAGCAGTGATTGGCACCGGAGATGTATTGAGTGGAATAATTGTAAGTTTAATAGGAAAAAATAAAATGTCAGCATTTAATGGAGCTTGCGCTGGGGTTTGGTTGCATTCTTATGCAGCAAAATTTTCTAAAAAAGGATTAATAGCTGAAGATATTATTAAAAATTTACCCAAAGCATTAGAGTATCTAGATAAAAAGTATAATTAATCTTATTTTATTTTTGAGGGTACAACCTTATTATTTTCATATTTTGGTGGAGTATATTTTAGACCAGTGGGTTCTGCGCTTGTAAATCTCAAATAAACTAAAGAACAAATTAACAATAAAAGGCTTATAAATGATAAAGTAATTATTGGAAATTTTTTATTAATTTTTTTAGTAAAACGAACAAGTAAATAATAAATCACAAAGGGAAGAATAATTGCGCTGATAATTATTATATAGCGTATCATTTTAGTTCCTTTCTTGCCTCTAAAAGCCAGAGTTTAATTTCTTTCATATTTAATAAAGTTTTAAGATATCTTTCTAATAATTTAGATAATTTTACATTATAAATTTTAAATCTAAACATTACAGGTGCATACATAGCGTCTACAATAGAAAATTTTTTAAACATAAATGGTCCTTTAGATTTTTTTAAACAATTTTCAATTATATTCTTTGCTCTAGTTATTTCAGCTAAAGTTTCTTTATTTTTTTTGAATTTAAGATTTTTTTTAAGAAAATTCATACTTAAGTTTTTTCTTAAGTTAGCAAAACCGCTGTGCATTTCAGAAGAGATATTTCTAGCAATTATTTTATCAATATTTTTTTTTGGCCATAAATTTTTATTTTTAAATTTTTCTGCCAAGAATTCACAGATTGATAAAGAATCCCATATTTTTATTTTTCCGTGGATTAAACAAGGAATTTTTCCAGATGGAGAAAATTTTAATATATTTATTTTAGTATTTTTATCTCGTAGCTTAATTTTAGCTTCAGCAAATGGAATATTAAAATATTTTAACAACAGCCATGGTCTTAGGGACCATGTTGAATAAATTTTATCACCTATTACTAGTTTGAATTTCATAATCAAATGTGCTTTTTATATAAGCAAATCCTATTCTTTTGCATCTTATATTTTATAAATAAATCCTAGAAAGCATTTAATAATATAGCTATATTCGCCATTCGAAATTTAATTAATATTAAAGCGGGAGTGGTGGAACGGTAGACACGCCAGTCTTAGGAACTGGTATCGAAAGATGTGAAGGTTCAAGTCCTTTCTCCCGCACCATGTAGAATATGAAAGTAACAGTATCAGAATCTAAAGGCTTAAAGACCAATCTTAATGTTTTAGTAAAAAAACAAGAGATTGATAAAAAAATTGAAGAGATTGAGTTATTGAATTGCAGAAGACTGTTAACATTAAAGGTTTTCGACCAGGAAAAGCGCCAGTTGATTTATTAAAAAAACAATTTGCCCAAGCATTATATGGAGAAGTTTTAGAAAAAATTTTACAGGACAACACTTATCAAGCGTTAAATGATAATAAAATTAAACCTGCTAGTCAGCCAAAAATTGAAATCAAATCTTCAGGAGAAGATAAAGACTTAGAGTATAGAGATTGTCTGTAGAAAAGACTCCAGAAATAAAAAAAATCGAATTAGAAAAAATAACTCTAACTGATTATAAATTAAAAATTGAAAAAAAAGATTTAGAAGAAAGAATTAATTTATTAGCAGAAGGTCAAAAAAAATATGTTAATAAAAAAGAAGGCGAGAGTTCTGTTAAAGGTGATCTAGTAGTTTTTGATTTTGAGGCAACTGTTAACTCTAAACCATTTGAGGGTAACAAAGGTCAAAAGGTTCAAATTATTTTAGGAAAAGAACTTTTTATTAAAGGTTTCGATGAGCAATTATTAACATGTAAATCTGGCGATAAAAAAGATGTTAAGATTAATTTACCAGAAAATTATCCAAATAAAGAGTTAGCAAATAAAACTGCAATATTTAATTGCAAAATATTAGAAGTTAAAAAATCAGAATCAGTAGTAATCGATGATCAATTTGCAAAAAATTTAGGAGCAAAAGATTTAAACGATTTAAAAATTCTATTAGAAAAACAACTGTCTAAAGAGCAGTCTTCAATTACGGAAACAATAGTTAGAAAAGAAATTTTAGATTATTTAGATGCAAATTGTAAGTTTGACCTGCCCGAAGACTTGATAAAAAATGAACAAGAAATAGTTAAACATAGTTTTATTCATGAAAAAGCTCATAAGAATGAACCCCATGACGATCATAAACACGGACATGATCATTTAGACATAAAACTTACTAAAGAAGAAGAGGAAGATATTTTAGATATTTCTAAACGAAGAGTTAAACTTGCTTTAGTATTAAATCAAATTGGCGAAGATTTTAAAATTCAAGTAACAACACAGGAACTTCAGCAGGAATTACAAAAACAAATGAGCATGTATCCTGGGCAGGAAAAACAAATTAGAGATTATTATCAAAAGAATCCTTCAGAAATTACAAGACTTAGAGGGCCAATATATGAAGATAAGATTGTTGAACTGAGTCAAGTCTAAAGCTAAGGTCACTGTTAAAGAAGTTAATAAAAAAGAATTAGAAGAACTTGTCAAAGATTTATCATCTAATCTTAAGTCTAAATCATCAGCTAAGTTAGCAAAGAGCGGTGATGACAAATTAAAAAAAGATACAAAATCAGAGGATAAATCAAAATCCTCAAAAAAGATTAGTAAAAAATAAGCAAAGCTTGTAGAATCTGATTCTCTATGAATGATCAGATTGATATCCAAATGAATACTCTTATTCCAATGGTGGTTGAACAAACCAGCAGAGGAGAAAGAGCTTACGATATATATTCAAGGTTATTAAAAGAACGAATTATTTTTTTAGTAGGACCAGTAAACTCTCATGTTGCAAGTTTAGTTTGTGCTCAATTACTTTTTTTAGAGTCCGAAAATCCAAAAAAAGAAATTTTTTTATATATTAACAGTCCTGGAGGAGTAGTTACTGATGGACTTGGAATTTATGACACCATGCAATATGTTAAATCTCCCGTTTCAACGATTTGTATTGGACAAGCAGCTTCCATGGGTTCATTTTTGTTAGCTGCAGGAGAAAAAGGTCACAGATTTTCTTTACCTAACGCACGTATAATGGTCCATCAACCTTCAGCAGGTTTTCAAGGACAAGCAACTGATATTCAAATTCATGCTAATGAAATTTCTTATGTGAAAAAACGCCTTAATGAAATTTATGCAAAGCATACTGGCAAAGATTTTAAGTCAATCCAAGAAGCTTTAGAGAGAGACAAGTTTATGAGTCCTGAAGAAGCTAAAGATTTTGGAATAATTGATAAAGTAGTAGAAAAGAAAGCCGATTAATCAGCTTATTTATATACAATTTACACACAGTATATCGATTAGATTCAACTTAGACTTGCTTTTAGAAGCAAGTCATTGTTTTATAAAACTTTACTGATTCGATCATTTTAAACATGGCTAAAGATAATAAAAACACTCTTTATTGCTCTTTCTGCGGAAAAAGTCAGCACGAAGTTAGAAAACTTATAGCCGGTCCTACAGTTTTTATATGTGATGAGTGCGTCGAACTTTGTATGGATATCATCAAAGAGGAAAACAAAAGTAATTTTGTTAAAGATGATGCTGGCGTTCCAACACCTAAAGAAATTTGTAAGGTTTTAGATGAGTATGTTATTGGTCAAGACAAAGCTAAAAAAGTTTTATCTGTTGCTGTACACAATCATTATAAGAGATTAAATCAAGATTCTAAAAGCAGCAAAGATGTTGAAATTTCAAAATCTAACGTATTGCTTATAGGTCCAACAGGTTGTGGAAAAACTTTATTAGCGCAAACTCTTGCAAAAATTTTAGACGTACCATTTACTATGGCTGACGCTACTACACTAACAGAGGCGGGTTATGTTGGAGAAGATGTCGAAAATATTATTTTAAAATTATTACAAGCTGCCGATTATAACGTTGAAAAGGCACAACGAGGAATTGTTTATATAGATGAAGTTGATAAAATTAGCAGAAAAACAGAGAACCCTTCAATTACAAGAGACGTTTCTGGAGAGGGAGTTCAGCAGGCTCTTTTGAAAATTATGGAAGGAACAGTTGCAAGCGTTCCACCGCAAGGAGGAAGAAAACATCCTCAGCAAGAATTTTTACAAGTTAATACAACAAATATTCTTTTTATATTGTGGAGGAGCTTTTGGAGGATTAGAGAAAATTGTATCATTAAGAAGCAAAGGAACTGCAATGGGATTTGGAGCTACTCTTAGAGAGCAGGATAATAAAAGTATCGGTCAAATATTAAAAGACCTAGAGCCAGAAGATTTATTGAAATTCGGTTTAATACCTGAGTTTATAGGAAGACTTCCAATTGTAGCAACCCTAGATGATTTACATGAAGAGGCTTTAATTAAAATTTTACAAGAACCGAAAAATGCTCTTCTTAAAACAATATGCTAAACTTTTTGAAATTGAAGGAGCAAAGCTTACTTTTACTAAAGACTCTTTATCAGCTATCGCTAAAAAAGCTTTAATTAGAAAAACAGGAGCAAGAGGACTTAGATCAATTTTAGAAGATATTTTACTTGAGACAATGTTTGAACTTCCTTCTCAATCAAATATTAGCGAGGTAGTAATCAATAAAGATGTTGTAGATGGAAAAATTAAGCCATTGCTAACTTATTCAAAGAAAAACAGCGCAGACCTTCAAGCACATCAATAAATAATAAAGAGAGTAAAATAGGCTAGTTATTCACAGTTGAAATAACATTAAGCGTCCCCATATAGAGTTAAGCTTGTTATAAACTATAACTATTATTATTATTAACTTATGGACGTTAAAGACACGCAAAAAATAAATCCAGCGCAATACCCTGTGCTGCCACTGAGAGATATTGTTGTGTTCCCTGGAATGGTTGTTCCTCTTTTCGTTGGAAGAGAAAAGTCTATTAATGCTCTAAATAGCGTAATGGATAAATATAAGAAAATTATCCTCGCTGCTCAAAAAAGTCATGATGTTGACGATCCAAAAGATAATGAAATTTACCAAGTAGGCTGTTTAGGTGAAATATTACAATTATTAAAACTTCCAGATGGAACAGTTAAAATTTTAGTAGAAGGAAAAGAAAGAGTAAAAATTAAATCAATATCATAATGAAGAAAAGAATTTTTTATTAGCTTCATGCTCAACCTTAGCCGATGATCTTGGTAAAGAAGATTTATCTTTATTATCAAAAGCAGTTTTAAATAAATTCGATAAATTAGTTAAAGTTTCAAAAAAAGTATCAGAAGAGGGTCTTGAGACAATTAAAGATACAAAAGAACCATCAAAAATTGCAGATGCAGTTGCTAATCAATTACAAATTAGTTTAGTTGAAAAACAAAAAATTTTAGAGAATTTATCTGTTCAGAATAGACTAGAAACTCTTTTGACTTTTATTGAGAGTGAAGTTGAAGTTTTGTCAGTTGAAAAAAAGATTAGAGGTAGAGTTAAAAATCAAATGGAAAAAACTCAAAGAGAATATTATTTAAATGAACAGTTAAAAGCTATTCAAAAAGAATTAGGCGAAACCGAAGATGGTAAAGATGAAATTCAGAATTTAGAAGAAGCAATTAAAAAAGCTAAAATGACTAAAGAAGCTGAAGAAAAATCATTAGCAGAATTAAAAAAATTAAAATCAATGAGTCCAATGTCAGCTGAGTCTACTGTAGTTAGAAATTATTTAGACTGGATGGTTTCGTTACCATGGGGAAAAACTTCAAAAGTAAATACTGATATTAATGATGCAAAAAAAATTCTTGATGAAGATCACTATGGTTTAGAAAAAGTAAAAGATAGAATCTTAGAATTTTTAGCAGTTCAGAGTAGAATTAATAAAATCAAAGGTCCTATTCTTTGTTTAGTAGGTGCACCAGGAGTTGGAAAAACTTCTTTAGGTAAATCTATTGCTAAAGCTACAGGAAGAGAATTTGTAAGAATGTCTTTAGGTGGAATTAGAGATGAAGCTGAAATTAGAGGTCATAGAAGAACTTACATTGGATCTTTGCCTGGAAAGATAATTCAGATGATGAAAAAATCTGGAAAAAATAATCCTTTAATTTTATTAGATGAAATTGATAAAATTGGTAATGACTATAGAGGTGATCCTTCATCAGCATTACTAGAAGCTTTAGATCCTGAGCAAAATACAACATTTAATGATCATTATCTTGAAGTAGATTACGATTTATCGAATGTAATGTTTGTTACTACGGCAAACACTTTAAATATTCCTGGTCCATTATTAGATAGAATGGAAGTTATAAGAATCTCTGGTTACACAGAAGATGAAAAAATGGAAATAGCTAAAAAATATCTTGTACCTAAACAAATTAAAGAAAACGGATTAAAAGCAGGTGAATGGATTGCGTCTGATGAGGCTTTGAAAGATATTATCAGATACTACACTAGAGAGTCAGGGGTTAGAAGTTTAGAAAGAGAAATTTCGAAACTTGCTAGAAAAGGCGTTAAAGAAATTGTTACAAAAACTAAAGATACAATTAAAATTGATGAAAAAAATCTTAATGATTATCTTGGCGTTAAAAAATTTAAATATGGTGAAATTGAAAATAAAGATGGAACAGGAATTGTTACTGGACTTGCTTGGACTGAAGTTGGTGGTGAATTATTAACGATTGAGTCTGTAATTATGCCAGGAAAAGGCAAGATGGAGATAACTGGAAAACTAGGCGAAGTGATGCAGGAGTCTGTTAAAGCTGCAAAATCTTTTGTTAGATCTAGATGTTTAGAATACGGTATCATTCCTCCTGTTTTTGAAAAAAAAGATATTCATATTCATGTACCTGAAGGAGCAACGCCAAAAGATGGACCTTCAGCTGGAATCGCAATGGTCACTTCCATTGTTTCATCTTTAACTGGAATTCCAGTTAAGAGAGAAGTTGCCATGACAGGAGAAGTAACGTTAAGAGGAAGAGTTCTTCCAATTGGAGGTTTAAAAGAAAAATTATTAGCAGCTTTAAGAGGGGGTATTAAAACTGTTTTAATCCCAGATGAGAACGAGAAGGATTTAGCTGAAATACCTAAAAATGTAATTGAAGGTTTAAAAATTATTCCAGTTAAAACAGTAGATGAAGTACTAAAAGTTGCTTTAACTAAATCTTTAACACCAATTGATTGGGTAGAAATTGATCTTTCGCAAACGCAAAAAAGTAAAGAAATTACAAGTGAAAGACCAGTAAATTAAATTATTTAATATTTAAATATTCTATAAAACTTCTAAGAGAAATCAGAATTAGATAAACACCAAATATCTTAGTAATTAAATTTCTACTCACTTTATGAACAACCTTCGCTCCAAGAGGAGCCATCATCATTGTTACTGGAACAAAAACTAAAAAACCCGCAAGATTAAAATAACCAAAACTAAGAGGTGAATTAACTTTGGCGAATAATGCGCCACTCAAAATCATGCTAATAGTTCCTGAAATTGCAATCAAAATTCCAATAGCCGCAGATGTTCCAATAGCCTTTCTCATATCATAGCCAAATAATCTCATAAAAGGCACTGATAATGATCCACCACCAATACCTAAAGGCACTGAAATAAAACCTATAAAATTTCCAATAATAATTTTATAAATCTTTGGAATATTTCTTTCTGTTTCTTCTAATTTTGATTTTAAAAATAAGAAAAATAAACCCACCAAAAATGCAAAAATTGAGAAAAATAATACTAAATTTGCTGTCTTTAAGATTTGAAGCTAATAAAGTTCCAATAATAACTCCTAAAACAATATAAATACCAAAAGATTTAATAAGACCAAAATCAACAGCATTAAATTTCATGTGCGTTCTAGTAGACATTATTGATGTTGGAATAATAATTGCAAGAGAGGTTCCTAAAGCTAAATGCATTTTAGTTGCCATTTCAAAATCAAGAACTGTAAATGCGTAATATAGTGCAGGTACCATTACCAAACCACCGCCGACACCAAGTAATCCTGCTGCAAAACCAGCAACAGATGCTGCCATAACCATAACAATTATAAGATAAAATATTTGATACCAATCAATCATAAAAATGTTCTTAACTTATATATTTTTAGTTAATAAATAGTACTTAATATTTGAAAATGAAAAAAATTAAAAAATACTGGTACATAATTCCTATTTTATTATTAGTTTGGTATTTTTATCCTAGCGACTATTTAAAGAATTGCGTCAGTGATTTTAAAGATAAACAAACATTCTATAAAAATCAATTTGCAGATCAGTATGGTCTAATCACTTGTTCAAAGATTAAAAAAGATGATCTGAATACCTTTAACCTTCTAAAAGGCAGAGTCTTTTCAAAGACTACTGCATTTAAAAAGTACTTACCGCGTTAATTATTATTTTAACTTTCTATTTTTATTGTTATACAAAGTTCCTTATTAAAAGGGCGATTAGCTCAGTTGGTAGAGCATCTCGTTTACACCGAGAGGGTCCTAGGTTCGAGTCCTTGATCGCCCACCATCTTCTTAATTTATAGAGATTTTTTTAATGTTTTTCTAAAACATCTCAAATAATATTTTGCAAAAGACTTTCAAAAAAAATCAGTATATAAGACTGTCTTCAAGCATAACTTGAATTGTGGTGACAGCATAATCTTAGCTTCATCACTTTTTTTTAGGAGGGGTGTAGCTCAGTTGGTTAGAGCGATCGCCTGTCACGCAGGAGGCCGCGGGTTCGAGTCCCGTCACTCCCGCCAGAATAAATACTTAAAATATGAGTTCAACTTTTTTTAATTCTTTTGCAGTTTTATTTGTTGCTATAGATGCAGCAGGAATTGGACCCTTATTTTTATTATTAACTGAAGGAGCAACAAGAGAGCAAAGATTTAAAATTGCAATCAAAGCATCTTTAATTTCTTTTATAGTATTAATTATTTTTGCATACGGAGGTAAATTTTTTTTTAACTGGATTGGGGTATCAATAAATTCTCTTAAAATTGCAGGAGGGATAATTTTATTTATTATTTCAATTGAAATGCTTTTAGACAAAAGAAGATTAAGAAGAGAAGAGAGCGCTAATAAAGTTTTAAGTGAAAAAACTATAGAAGAAATTTCAATTTTTCCACTCGCAATTCCTTTGATTGCAGGGCCTGCTGCCTTAACTTCTGTTTTACTTTTAGTAAATGCAAATTCAAAAGATCCAGAAAGATTAATAATGGTCTATATTGCTTTAACTGCAGTAATGATAGTAACTTTTTTTCATATGATATTTTCTGCAATTCTTGCAAACTATACAAGTAAAAATATTCTCAATGTATTTTCACGAGTAATAGCTTTAATTTTAGCATCTCTTGCAATTCAATTTATTGTAGATGGAATAAAATCTAGTTTTGGATTTTAATTTTTTCTTTCAAGTAATCTAAAAATACCCAAAGTTACTGAGACTGCATTAGAAACATTTAAACTTTCTATCTGTTTATTAATCTGAATTTTTATAAGATGATCGCAATTTTCTTTTACTAACCTTCTAAGTCCCTCTCCTTCAGATCCAAAAACAAAAGCATTCTGGTTAGACCATTTTTGATCTTCAATATTTTCTTTTGCATGACCATCTAGTCCATAAACCCAATAATTATTTTTCTTTAAGAACTTCAAGTGCGTTTGTAATATTTGATACTGGAATAATGTTTACAAGTTCCATTGCCCCACTAGCACTCTTGTACATCATTTTGTTTTTAGGGTTATAATTTTTTTCTAAAAGAATAACAGCATCAATATTAAAAGCGCTGCATGATCTTATTATTGAGCCTATATTTCTTTGATCTGTAATATCGTCTAGTACAACTAATGTATTTTTTGAATTACTTTTATTTTTTAAATACTCTTTTAACTCTACTGTTGGAATACTTTCTATCTCAGCAGCTACACCTTGATGTACAATATTTTCACTAATAAAAATTTTATCTATCTCTTTTTTATCTTTAATTTCAATTATAATTTTTTTATTGAAATTTTTAGGATTAAAATCTTTTTGATTTTCTTCCGTAATAATAAGCTTATTTATTTTTCTTTTAGGGTTTTTGATGGCAGATAAAACTGCGTGTTTGCCGCCTATCCAAAATGCACCTGTTTTCATTGATTTAATTGTTATAACTATCTTAATTTGAGTTAAAAATGTATTGCATTAATATTGCTCACTAATTATATTCCGCATAATTTTAAGCTTCATAATCGCAATAGTGTGGTTAGGAAGTTGTGTTGTAAATTTTTCTTTTTTAGAACACTTGAAAGCCACTCAAAACAAAACCTCCGTCGTTTTGTGAAAAATTGGAGGGGTGACCGAGTGGTTAAAGGTGACGGTCTGTAAAACCGTTGGCTCCGGCCTACGAAGGTTCGAATCCTTCCCCCTCCACCAAGAGGGAGTGTTTAAAGAAAAGAATTGTTGGCAACAAAATAAAATTAGGAGTAAGGTTTGGTTACGCGGGTGTAGTTCAATGGTAGAACTCCAGCCTTCCAAGCTGGTTGTGAGAGTTCGATTCTCTTCACCCGCTCCAGATTAAAAATTAATAATAAACTGAGAGGTGTAGAAAAAGTAAATGTCTAAGGAAAAATTTCAAAGAACGAAACCACATTGTAATATTGGTACTATTGGTCACGTCGATCATGGTAAAACAACTTTAACAGCCGCGATCACAAAAGTTCTTGCAAAAGCTGGTGGAGCAAAATTTGTTGCTTACGATCAGATTGACAAAACACCTGAAGAAAAAGCAAGAGGTATTACTATTTCTACAGCTCACGTTGAATACGAAACAGCAAAACGTCACTATGCTCACGTTGATTGTCCAGGACACGCTGACTATGTAAAAAATATGATTACAGGTGCTGCACAAATGGATGGAGCTATTTTAGTTGTGAATGCAGCTGATGGTCCAATGCCACAAACTAGAGAACATATTCTTTTAGCAAGACAAGTTGGAGTTCCGGCTTTAGTTGTTTTCTTAAATAAAGTTGACACTGTAAATGACAAAGAACTTTTAGATCTTGTTGAAATGGAGATCAGAGAATTATTAACTTCTTATGGATACCCAGGAGACAAAACTCCAATTATTAAAGGATCAGCATTAAAAGCAATTGAAGGCGACGTTGAACTTGGAGATAAGCCAATCCTTGCTTTGATGGAAGCGGTTGATTCATTTATTCCACAACCAAATAGACCAAAAGAAAAACCATTCTTAATGCCTATCGAGGATGTTTTTTCGATTTCTGGTCGAGGAACAGTTGTTACTGGCAGAATTGAAGCTGGTGTAATTAAGACCGGTGAAGAAATGGAAATCATCGGAATCAAAGCTACACAAAAATCTGTATGTACTGGTGTTGAAATGTTTAGAAAACTTTTAGACACAGGTGAAGCAGGTGATAACGTTGGTATTCTTTTAAGAGGTATTGAGCGTGAGCAAGTAGAAAGAGGACAAGTTTTGGCTAAGCCAGGATCAATTAAGCCTCACACTAAATTTGAAGCTCAAGCTTACATTCTGAAAAAAGAAGAGGGTGGAAGACACACTCCATTCTTTACTAAATATCGTCCTCAGTTTTATTTTAGAACTACAGACGTTACAGGAGAAGTTTTATTGCCAGCTGGTGTTGAAATGATTATGCCTGGTGATGATGCAAAAATGACTGTTACTTTAATCACTCCAATTGCAATGGATAATAATTTAAAATTTGCGATTAGAGAAGGAGGAAGAACCGTAGGAGCTGGAGTAGTTACTAAGATTATAGAATAAATCTTAGGAGTGTAGCTCAATTGGTAGAGCGCCGGTCTCCAAAACCGGAGGTTGCGGGTTCAAGTCCCTCCACTCCTGCCACAGATTATTAAATATGTTTAACCCTATTCAATTTTTAAGATCTGTTAAGCAGGAGGCTTTAAAAATATCTTGGCCAACAAGAAAAGAAACCAGCTATTGGGGCATTTACAGTTTTTGTTATGTCTGTAATAGCGGCTTTATTTTTTTTGTTATTAGATCAAATTTTTAAACTAGGTCTAAATTATTTACTTGGAATTTAACTTATGATGAAATGGTATATAATTCAGGCTCATTCAGGAGCAGAAAAGAAAGTAGCTAGTCTCATTCCTGAAAAACTTGAAAAAGAAGGTTTAGCACATCACTTTGAGGAGACATTAGTTCCAACGCATGAAGTTACAGAAGTAAAAAAAGGCAAGAGAACAACTTCTGAGAAAAAATACTTTCCAGGTTATTTTTTAGCAAAATTAGATATGAATGATCAAGTTTATCATTTAATTAAATCTATAAAAAGAATTACAGGGTTTTTAGGTGTTCCAGGAAAACCTACCCCAATTTCAGAAGCTGAAGTTACAAAGATTATGGGAAAAATTGAGGATGGGGCTCTTAAACCCTCAACTAGTATAAGTTTTGATATTGGAGAACAAGTTAGAGTTTGTGACGGACCTTTTGCATCATTTAGTGGTCTTGTAGAGGGAGTTGATGAAGAAAAGTCTAGACTAAAGGTTTCTGTTTCGATATTTGGTAGGCCCACACCCGTAGAGTTAGAATACGGACAGGTAGAAAAGATTTAAGTATGGCAAAAGAAATTTCTGGAATTTTAAAATTACAAATCAAAGGCGGGCAAGCTAATCCCGCTCCTCCAGTTGGACCAGCTCTTGGACAAAGGGGAGTTAATATAATGGAATTTTGCAAATCCTTTAACGATAAGACTAAATCTTTAATGGGTCAGCCAGTTCCGGTAGTTATTACAATTTATAAAGATAAAAAATTTGATTTTATAATCAAAACTCCTCCCGCTTCTTTTTTAATTAAAGAAGCTATTAAACTTAAAAGTGGCTCCAAGGAACCAGGTAGAAACATTGCAGGATCAATTACCAAAGCTCAACTTAAAAAAATTGCAGAGATAAAAATGAAAGATTTAAATGCATTTGATATTGAGCAAGCGATTAAAATTATAGCTGGTTCAGCAAGATCAATGGGTAGTTGAGGTAAAAGATTAATGTCAAAAAAACATTCAAAAAGATATTTAGCTTTAATCAAGGGTCACGATAAGACAAAAGAACTTGCATTACCTGAGGCTATTAAATTATTAAAAACAAAATCAAATACTAACATTCACTGAGTCAATGGAAGCAATTTTCTTTTTAAATATTGATAAAGCTAAAACAGATCAAAATTTAAGAACAGTAGTAGATTTGCCAAATGGTAACGGTAGAAAAGTTAAAGTTGCAGTTATTTGTGGTAACGACAAACTTAGCTGAAGCTAAATCTTCTGGAGCTGAGATTTCTGGATCAGAGGATTTAATTAATGAAATCAATTCAGGAAAAATAAATTTTGATGTATTAATTTCAACACCTGACATGATGGCAAAAGTTGGAAAATTAGGAAAAGTTTTGGGACCAAAAGGATTAATGCCTAATCCAAAATTAGGCACTGTTGCAAAAGATATAAAATCTACTGTCGAAGCAATAAAAAAAGGTAGAATTGAAATTAAATGTGATAAAGATGGAAATTTAGGTTTATCAATCGGCAAAGTAAAATTTTCCGACAAAGAATTATCTGAAAATTTTAAAAGTGTTTATGAAGTTGTTGCAAAAGAAAAGCCATCTGGAATTAAAGGAAATTTTATAAATTCAATTTATTTATCTACAACAATGGGACCTTCAGTTAAACTTCAACTTTCGAGCATATAATGAATAGAGAACAAAAAACTACTTACGTGAATGATTTAAAATCTGTTATTGCAGCCAATGAAGGAATTTTAGTTTATCACTATGAAGGTATTACTGTTAAAGATTTAGAAAGCCTGCGTGCTAAAATGAGAGAAAGCGGTGCATTTTTAAAAATTACAAAAAATAGAATTGCAAAAATTGCACTTAAAGGATCAAAAGCAGAAAAGTTAGAAAAATTTTTTAAAGGACCAACAGCTATTGCCTGTTCAAAAGATCCAATTACGCTTGCAAAGACTTTAGTTACTTTTTCTAAAAGCAATGAAAAGTTAAAAATTCTTGGCGGTCTAATGGACGAGAAGCTTTTAGAGCCATCAGATGTTGCTCATATAGCAACTTTACCTACACTTAAATGAAGCAAGAGCTAAAATTGTGGGAATTTTAGCAGCCCCAGCTCAAAAAATTGTAAGTATTTTGCTTGCACCAAGCGCAAAAATAGTTAATTTGATGCACGCTAAAAATTTAAAAAATTAAACCCACTAGGATATTCAAAATGCCAGACTTAAATAAAATTGTAGAGGAATTATCAAAACTGACTGTTGTTGAGGCAGCAGAACTTTCAAAAACTTTAGAGGAAAAATGGGGAGTATCAGCAGCAGCACCAGTTGCAGCAGCAGCTCCAGCGGCAGCGGCAGGCGGCGCAGCAGCAGAAGAAAAAAATGATTTCATAGTTAATCTTGTTTCATCAGGTGATAACAAGATTGGAGCAATTAAAGAAGTACGAGCGTTCACTGGTTTAGGTTTAAAAGAAGCTAAAGATTTAGTTGAAGGTGCACCAAAACAACTTAAAGCTGGCGTTAGCAAAAAAGATGCTGATGATATTAAAAAGAAACTTGAAGCAGTTGGCGCAAAAGTAGAACTTAAGTAAATTTAAATTTTTTTTAGAGCCGGATAATAAAATATTCGGTTAATAAGCTATGTTGTTATCTTTTACAGATAAAAAAAAAGTTAGAAAAAGTTTTGGTAAATTAGAAAATATACTTAATATTCCAGATTTAATAGAAGTCCAAGTTAACTCTTATAAAAATTTTTTAGAAGCAAACACAGAACATAAAGTTGATTCTGGAATTACAAAAGTATTTAAAGATATTTTTCCAATAGAAGAATTTTCAGGACTTGCAACTATAGAATATATTTCATATCGGTTTGAAAAACCGAAAGTACACAGTTCAAGAGTGTAATCAGCGAGGCCTAACATACTCAGCGGCGTTAAAAGCAACACTTAGATTAGTCGCTTACGATATTAATGAGGAAAAACAAACTAAACAAGTTTTATCTGCAAAAGAGCAAGAAGTTTATATGAGTGATATTCCTTTAATGACTCCAAGAGGAACATTTGTTGTAAACGGAATTGAAAGGGTTTGTGTAAACCAAATGCACAGAAGTCCGGGAGTTTTTTTCGATCATGATAAAGGCAAAACACATGCAAGTGGTAAATTATTATTTAGTTGTAGAGTTATTCCTTACAGAGGATCATGGTTAGATTTTGAATATGACACAAAAGATATTTTAAATTTTAGAATTGATAGAAAAAGAAAATTGCCTGTAACAACATTGTTGATGGCCCTTGGTTATAATAGGGATGATATTTTAAATCTTTTTTACGAAAACATTAGATACGACTTAACTTCTGAAGACGAATGGAAAACAAAATTTACCCCAGAAAATTTTAGAAACTATAAATTAAAGAATGATTTAGTTAATGCCGAAACTAAAAAAATTATTATAAAAAAAGATACAAAAATTTTGTATCCAATGGCATTAAAATTAAAGAAAGAAGGACTTAATAGTTACTTAGTTAAGACCCCTGATTTGTTTGGAAAGTATTTAGCAAATGATATTATTAACGAAAAAACTGGCGAAGTAATTGCTGAATCTGGAGATGAGATTTCTAATGATTTAATTACTAAACTTACAGATCTTAAGACAAAAACAATTTATTTACTTGATATAGATGGTGTAAATAGAGGTCCATTTTTAAGAAATACCTTAACTATTGATAAAAATCTTAATCAAGATGAGGCTAGTATGGATATTTACCGTGTTTTAAGACCCGGTGAGCCACCAACAATAGAAACTGCTAAAAATTTATTTGGTAACCTATTTTTTAATCATACAAGATATGACCTTTCAGAAACAGGTCGCGTAAAAATGAATGCGAGAATGGACCTCGATTGCGATCCAAAATTAACCGTTCTTAGAAAAGAAGACCTAGTTACAATCGTTAAACATATGTTGGATTTAAAAGATGGAAAAGGCGAAGTAGATGACATTGACCATCTTGGAAATCGTAGACTTAGATCTGTTGGAGAGCTCGTAGAAAATCAATTTAGAATTGGATTAATAAGAATGGAAAGAGCCATTAAAGAAAAAATGGCATCTGTTGAAATTGATTCAGTAATGCCACAAGATTTAATTAATGCAAAACCAATTGCGGCATGCCTTAAAGAATTTTTTGGAACTTCTCCATTGTCTCAATTCATGGATCAAACAAATCCACTCGCTGAAATTACTCATAAAAGAAGAGTGTCAGCTCTTGGGCCTGGAGGATTAAACAGAGAGAGAGCAGGATTTGAAGTTCGAGATGTTCACCCAACTCATTATGGAAGAATATGTCCTATCGAAACACCAGAAGGACCAAATATTGGATTAATTAATAGTTTAGCAACTTATTCAAGAATAAATAAATATGGTTTTATAGAAAGTCCGTACAGAAAAGTTGTGAATGGTAAAGTTACAAAAGAAATTCATTATTTATCTGCAATGGAAGAAGGTAAGTATACAATTGCGCAAGCGAACTCGCCTTTAAGTAAGGAAAATACTTTTGTAGATGACTTAGTTTCTTGCAGAAAATCTTTAGGATTTGAGTTGGCAAAACCTGAAAACGTTGACTTTATGGACGTTTCACCAAAACAAGTTGTGTCGGTTGCTGCAGCTTTAATTCCATTTTTAGAAAATGATGATGCAAATAGAGCTTTGATGGGATCTAATATGATGAGACAAGCAGTACCTTTAATTAAAAACGAATCTCCATTAGTTGGAACAGGTATAGAAAAAGATGTTGCTGTAGATTCTGGAGCTACATTAGTTGCAAAAAGAGATGGTGTTGTAGATAAAATTGATGGAAAAAGAATTGTTGTTAGAGTAACTACAGAAAAAGATCTTACAAAATCTGGTGTTGATATTTACAACTTAAGCAAATTTCAAAGATCTAATCAGAACACATGTATTAATCAAAGACCACTAGTTAAAGTGGGTGATAAAATTAGAAAAGGCGATGTTATTGCTGATGGTCCCTCAACTCAATTTGGGGAATTAGCTCTAGGTAAAAACGTAATGGTAGCATTTATGCCATGGCGTGGTTACAATTTTGAGGACTCGATATTAATTTCTGAAAGATGTGTAACAGATGACGTTTTCACTTCAATTCACATAGAAGAATATAGTGTTATGGCCAGAGATACAAAGCTTGGTCCTGAAGAAATTACTAGAGATATCCCAAGCACTGCAGAAGAAAATTTAATAAATTTAGATGAATCTGGTGTCGTTTACGTTGGAGCAGAAGTAAAACCAGGTGATATATTAGTTGGAAAAGTTACTCCTAAAGGAGATTCACCAGTTAATGCAGAAGAAAAATTATTAAGAGCAATTTTCGGAGAAAAAGCAATTGATGTAAGAGATTCTTCTTTAAAAATGCCTTCAGGAACAAATGGCGTTGTAGTTGAAGTAAGAGTATTTAATAGACATGGAATTGAAAAAGATGAAAGAGCAATTTCTATTGAAAGAGCTGAAATTGAATCAGTTCAAAACGATAAAAATGCTGAAGAAGAAATATTAGAATCTAACATTAAAGCGAGAGTTAAAGGAACGCTTGTATCGGCTAAGGTTGAAGAAGATTTTAAATCTTTAAAAAAAGGAACAGTTTTATCAGAGGATAATCTTATCTGAATTAACGGCAAACGAGTTATTCAAATTAGTCATAGAAGATAAAAAAGTTCAATCCAACTTAGCAATTTTAAAAGAACAATTTGTTAAAGCTAAAAAAGATATTCAAACTAGATTTGAAGACCAGGTAGATAAAATTCAAAAAGGAGACGATTTATTACCAGGTGTTATGAAAATGGTAAAAGTTTTTGTTGCTATGAAAAGAAAACTTCAGGCCGGAGATAAAATGGCAGGAAGACATGGTAACAAAGGAGTTATTAGTCGAATTGTACCAGCAGAAGACATGCCTTACATGAAAGATGGAAGACCAGTTGATATTGTTTTAAATCCATTGGGAGTTCCAAGTCGTATGAACGTAGGTCAAATTCTAGAGACCCATTTAGGATGGGCTTGTTCTGAGATGGGTGAAAAAATTAAAAAACTAATCGAAGATGTTCAAAAAAACCCTTCTAAAAGAGAAGAATTAAAAAATTATTTAGGAAAAATTTATAAAGGAGAATTAGGTGATGAAATTAAAAATTTATCCGATTCTGAACTTAGCGAATTAAGTTACAATTTATCAAGTGGCGTTCCTATAGCAACGCCGGTTTTCGATGGTGCTAGCGTAAACGATGTTACTGATATGCTAAAATTTTGTGGATTACCTGAATCTGGACAGACCGATTTATATGATGGCAGAACAGGTGAAAAAATTGATCGTCAAGTTACTGTTGGAATTATTTACATGTTAAAATTAGCTCACATGGTCGATGACAAAATTCATGCTCGTTCAACTGGTCCTTACAGTTTAGTTACACAGCAACCTCTTGGTGGAAAAGCTCAATTTGGTGGTCAAAGATTTGGAGAAATGGAAGTTTGGGCTTTAGAAGCTTATGGAGCTGCTTATACATTGCAAGAAATGTTAACAATTAAATCTGACGATGTAGCTGGAAGAACAAAAGTTTACGAAACCATTGTTAAAGGTGATGATGATTTTGAATCAGGAGTTCCAGAGTCATTTAACGTTTTAATTAAAGAGATTAGATCTTTAGGTTTAAATATTGAATTAACAAATTAAATTATGAGTAAAGAATTAACAAATTTATTTAAAAAAAATATTAATAAGGAAAACTTTAATAATATTAAAATTTCTTTAGCCAGTCCTGAAAAAATTAAATCTTGGTCATTTGGAGAAATTAAAAAACCAGAAACTATTAATTACAGAACATTTAAACCTGAAAAAGATGGATTATTTTGTTCTAGAATATTTGGACCAGTAAAAGATTATGAATGTTTGTGCGGTAAGTACAAGCGAATGAAATTTAGAGGAATTATTTGCGAAAAGTGCGGAGTTGAAGTTACAAAAGCAAATGTAAGACGTGAACGAATGGGTCACGTAGAACTATCAACACCAGTTTCTCATATTTGGTTTTTAAAATCATTACCAAGCAGAATAGCTCTTGCAATGGATATGAAACTTAAAGATCTTGAGAAAGTTTTATATTTTGAAAATTTTATTATTATTGAGCCAGGTCTTACAGAATTTAAAAAAAATCAATTAATTACAGAAGAAGAATTATTAAAAGCCCAAGAAAAATATGGTGAGGATCAATTTTCAGCAGGAATTGGTGCTGAAGCTATAAGAGAAGTTTTAGCTGCAATTGATTTACCTGCGGAAAGAGAGAGATTAAGAGAAATATTAAAAAACACAACTTCTAAAGTTGCTGAAGAAAGAACTATTAAAAGATTAAAATTAGTTGAGAATTTTATTAACTCTGGAAATAAGCCAGAATGGATGATCTTAACTGTTATACCAGTTATTCCACCAGAGCTTAGACCTTTAGTGCCTCTTGATGGCGGAAGATTTGCAACATCTGATCTTAACGATCTCTATCGTAGAGTGATTAATAGAAATAATCGATTAAAGAGATTAATGGAATTAAGAGCTCCAGATATTATTGTTAGAAATGAAAAACGTATGCTGCAAGAAGCGGTTGATGCTTTATTTGATAACGGAAGAAGAGGAAGAGTAATAACAGGAACTGGTAAGAGACCTCTTAAATCTCTAGCAGATATGCTTAAAGGTAAGCAGGGGCGTTTTAGACAAAACTTATTAGGAAAACGAGTAGATTATTCAGGAAGATCTGTAATTGTTGTTGGACCAGAATTAAAACTTCATCAGTGTGGTCTTCCAAAAAAAATGGCATTAGAATTATTTAAGCCATTTATTTATGCAAAATTAGATAAACTTGGTCTTGCTACAACAATTAAGCAAGCTAAAAAAATAGTAGAAAAAGAAAAATCCGAAGTTTGGGATATTTTAGAAGAAGTTGTTAGAGAGCATCCAATTCTTTTAAATAGAGCTCCAACACTTCATCGACTTAGGTATCCAAGCTTTTGAACCATTATTAATTGAAGGTAAAGCAATTCAACTACATCCTTTGGTTACAGCTGCTTTCAACGCTGACTTTGATGGAGATCAAATGGCTGTTCACGTTCCATTAAGTATAGAGGCTCAGTTAGAGGCAAGAGTATTAATGATGTCGACTAATAATATTTTAAGTCCATCAAACGGAAAACCTATTATCGTTCCATCTCAAGACATGGTTTTAGGAATTTATTATATGTCTCAGTTTTTTGGAGATCAAGATACTAAACCAGTCGGTTACTTCTTAAACTTAGATGAAATTGCTCAAGGACTTGAAAATAAATCAATAAACGTTCATTCTAAAATTGTATCTCGATTTGAAACAGTAGATGAAAAAAGTAAGCCAGTTTTTAAAACGTATCAAAGTAGTGTTGGTAGATTTTTATTAGCAGATATTCTTCCAAAACATCATAAAATTTCATTTGATTTAGTAAATAAATTATTAACCAAAAAGCAAATTTCTGAACTTATAGATATTATTTTTAGATACTGCGGTCAGAAAGAGACAGTAGTTTTTTGCGATAAATTAATGACTATTGGCTTCCTTAATGCATTTAAAGCAGGAATTTCTTTTGGAAAAGATGATTTAGTTATTCCTGAATCAAAAGAAAAAATTATATCAGAGGCTAAAAAAATGGTTGAGGAGTACGAAACTCAATATTCTGAGGGTTTAATCACTAAAGGTGAGAAATATAACAAAGTTGTAGACCAATGGTCTAAATGTACAGATAAAATTGCAAGCGAGATGATGAAAAATATTTCTGCATCTAAAATTAATAAGGAAGACGGCTCAATAACAACTAACTCTATATTCATGATGGCAGATTCTGGAGCTAGAGGTTCCGCAGCTCAGATGAAGCAATTAGCTGGTATGAGAGGTCTAATGGCAAAACCATCTGGAGAAATTATTGAAACACCTATTATTTCAAATTTCAAAGAGGGTTTAACAGTCTTAGAATACTTTACATCTACTCATGGAGCGCGAAAAGGACTTGCGGATACAGCTTTAAAAACTGCAAACTCTGGATATTTAACAAGAAGATTATGTGATGTTTCCCAGGATGTTATCGTAAGACTTAAATTCTGTGGAACTAAAAAACATATTAATATTAGCGAAATTATAGAAGGCGGTAATATCATCGTATCTTTAACAGAAAGATCTCTAGGAAGAATTGCTGCTAAAGATATTAAAGCTCCAAACACTGGAGATGTTATCGTTAAAGCAAAACAGTTAATTGAAGAAAAACAATGTGAATTAATGGATGCTTCAGGAGTTAAATCTATAGATGTTTATTCACCAATTACTTGCGAAGCAAAAGATGGAATTTGCATAACTTGTTACGGAAGAGATTTAGCAAGAGGAAGATTAGTATCAATAGGTGAGTGTGTTGGAATGATAGCAGCTCAATCAATTGGAGAGCCAGGAACACAGCTTACAATGAGAACTTTCCACGTTGGAGGCACAGCGCAAATTAAACAAGAGTCCTCAATAATCGCTCCTTCAGAAGGAGTATTAAAAGTTTCTAATCAAAACTTAATTGAAGATTCTAAAAAAGAATTAATAGTCATGGGAAGAAATACTGAAATTATTATTGAAAAAAATGGCACGAACGTTGCAATGTATAAAATTCCATACGGATCTAAACTTTTTGCAAAACCAGATCAGCCAGTTAAAAAAGGTCAAAAAATTTGTGAATGGGATCCATATACTTTGCCAGTTATTTCAGAAACAGACGGTATTGTTAATTTTGTAGATTTGATCGATGGAGCCTCCATTACTGATGCTACAGATGAAGCTACAGGAATTTCTTCTAAAGTTGTTTTAGATTGGAGAGGTCAATCAAAGAATCTTGATCTTAAACCAAGAATTACTTTAAGAGATAGTAAAGGAAAAGTTGTTAAAAAAGCAGACGATAACGAAGCAAGATATTATTTAGTTCCAGAAACAATTTTATCAGTTGAAGACGGCGATAAAATTAATGCAGGAGACGTATTAGCTAGATTACCTAAAGCAACTTCAAAAACAAAAGATATTACCGGAGGATTACCAAGAGTTGCTGAATTATTTGAAGCAAGAAAGCCAAAAGAAGGAGCAATCATTGCTGAGAATGATGGTAAAATTGAATTTGGAAAAGAAGTTAGAGGAAAACTTAAAATTACAATTAAATCAAAAGCAGGAATTGAATCTACTTATTTAATTCCAAAAGGAAAACAAGTTAACTTCAATCCAGGCGAAGAAATTAAAAAAGGAGAATATTTATTAGATGGAAGTCCAGCTCCTCATGATATTTTAAGAATTTTAGGTGTAGAAGCTCTAGCAAATTATTTTATAGACGAAGTTCAAGAAGTTTACAGATTACAAGGTGTTATAATTAACGATAAACACATTGAAGTTATTGTTAGACAAATGTTAAGAAAAGTTGAAATTAAAGCTTCAGGAGATACACCTTTCTTAGTTGGAGAATTGGTTGATAAAATTGATCTAGATGAATTAAATAAAAAATTAGTTTCAGAAGGCAAGGCCCCTGCAAAAGTTGATCCAGTATTACTAGGTATTACAAAAGCTTCATTACAGACTAAATCATTTATTTCTGCAGCTTCATTTCAAGAAACAACAAGAGTTCTTACTGAGGCAGCAATCAAAGGTAAAGTTGATGTACTTCATGGCTTGAAAGAAAACGTTATTGTCGGCAGATTAATTCCAGCGGGAACGGGAGATAGCACATTTAAATTCTCTAAAATTGCTCGTGAAAGAGACATGGAGCTTCAAAACAGCAAAGCAAAAGTCCCTGAGCAATTAGCAGTTACTAAGTAGTAATTAGCTAAGTTTTTCAACATCAATTAAGCAGTTTTTTGTACAACTACAATTTGACCTTTCGCGTAATTTAAGTATTATGCCCACACTTTTTTAAGGTAGCAAGTAAGGCTCTCAGAGCACTTAAACTCCTACCAGATTTTAGGTTTCGACCTTATTTTCTATCCTTAAATTATTTAATTTTAAATTAATTTATGCCAACGATTAATCAACTCGTTAAACGAGGAAGAGTTAAACCAAAAGTAAGGAACAAAGTTCCTGCACTAGAAGCATCACCTCAAAAAAGAGGAGTGTGTACTAGAGTTTATACAACGACCCCAAAAAAACCTAACTCAGCGTTACGAAAAGTTGCAAGAGTTCGTTTGTCTAACGGATTTGAAGTTACTAGTTATATTCCAGGAGAAGGTCATAATTTACAAGAGCACTCAGTAGTTATGATTAGAGGAGGAAGAGTAAAAGATTTACCAGGTGTTCGTTATCATACTATTCGAGGAGTTCTCGATACTCAAGGTGTTACAAAAATGAAACAACAAAGATCTAAATACGGAGCAAAGAGACCTAAATAATTATGTCACGAAGAAGAAAACAAACTAAAAGAGATGTAAGTCCAGATCCAGTTTATAAATCTAAAGTTGTTACTAAATTTATGAATTCTTTAATGTATCAAGGAAAAAAAACAGTTGCTGAAAAAATTTTATATAAAACTCTTGAATTAATTAAAACTAAAACGAATGATGATCCAATTAAAGTTTTTAATGAAGCTCTTAAAAACGTAAAACCAAATTTAGAAGTTAAATCAAGAAGAGTCGGCGGCGCAACATATCAAGTTCCAGTGGATGTAAGAGCTGATAGAGCACAAGCTTTAGCAATTCGTTGGTTAATAGATGCTTCAAGAAAAAGAACAGACAAAAGTATGCAGGAAAAATTACTTAAAGAATTATTAGATGCGGCATCTAACAAAGGATCAGCAATCAAAAAAAGAGAAGACACTCACAAAATGGCGGAAGCTAATAAAGCTTTTGCGCATTTTAGATGGTAAATTTATGAGCGAAAAATATTCAATAGATAAATACAGAAACATAGGTATCGCCGCACATATAGATGCTGGCAAAACTACTACTACAGAAAGAATTTTATATTATACAGGTAAAGCCCATAAAATTGGTGAAGTTCATGATGGAGCTGCGACCATGGACTGGATGGAACAAGAACAAGAAAGAGGAATTACAATTACATCTGCTGCAACAACTTGTTTTTGGAAAGAACATAGAATTAATATTATCGATACGCCAGGACACGTTGATTTTACCATTGAAGTTGAAAGGTCATTAAAAGTTTTAGACGGGGCTGTTGCTTGTTTTGACGGAGTTGCAGGCGTTGAACCTCAATCTGAAACAGTATGGAGACAAGCGGACAAATATAAAGTTCCAAGAATTTGTTTTGTTAATAAATTAGATAGAACTGGAGCCAATTTTTTCATGTGTGTTGATATGATTAAAGAGCGCTTAGGAGCGACTCCTATGGTGCTTCAGCTTCCAATTGGTATTGAAAGTACATTTAAAGGTGTTGTTGATCTTGTGAAAATGAAAGGTGTTGTTTGGCAAGATGAGAGTTTAGGAGCAAAATTTGATTATGTTGAAATACCAACGGATCTTAAAGAACAAGCAGCTAAATATAGAAAAGAATTAGTAGAATTGGCAGTAGAACAAGATGAAAAAGTAATGGAAAATTATCTAAACGGTAAAGATCCATCTGAGGCTGAATTAAAAGCATGTATTAGAAAAGGTACAATTTCTTTTGCTTTTGTTCCAATAATTTGTGGAGCTGCTTTTAAAAATAAAGGGGTTCAATTAATTTTAGATGCAGTAGTAGATTATTTACCAAGCCCCAAAGATGTTGGGCAGGTAAAAGGAGTTAAGCCAGACACAGAAGAAGAATTAATCAGAAAATGTAATGATGAAGAACCATTTTCTGCTTTAGCATTCAAAATAGCAAATGACCCATTTGTCGGATCATTAACATTTATTAGAATTTACTCGGGCACTTTATCTACAGGCACAGGGGTACTTAACGCTTCAACTGGTAAAGAAGAAAGAATTGGTCGTATGTTGTTAATGCATGCGAATAATAGAGAAGATATTAAGAGCGCAAGTGCTGGAGATATCGTCGCTTTAGC
The DNA here is from genome assembly GCA_965235815.1 of Candidatus Pelagibacterales bacterium. GTDB lineage: Bacteria > Pseudomonadota > Alphaproteobacteria > Pelagibacterales > Pelagibacteraceae > Fontibacterium. The sequence continues at coordinate 93,318 of CBDDZE010000001.1, forward strand.
TGGTCTTAAAAATACAATTACAGGACATACTCTTTGTGACAAAAATAATCCAATTGTATTAGAGTCTATGGATTTTCCTGAGCCAGTTATTGAAATTGCAGTTGAACCTAAGACAAAAAATGATCAAGAAAAAATGGGAGAAGCTCTTAACCGTTTAGCAAAAGAAGATCCTTCGTTCAGAGTTTCTTCAGACAATGAATCTGGACAAACAATTATTAAAGGAATGGGTGAGTTACATTTAGAAATTATCGTAGATAGAATGAAAAGAGAATTTAAAGTTGAAGCTAATATTGGAGCGCCTCAAGTTGCTTATAGAGAGACAATTACTTCATCTTCTAAACTTGAATATACACATAAAAAACAAAGCGGTGGAGCAGGACAATTTGCTAAAGTTAAGTTAGCTGTTGAGCCCCTTTCTCAAGGAGAGGGTAGAATTGTTGAAAATTTAATTAAAGGTGGATCGATCCCAAGAGAATTTATTCCAGGAGTTGAAAAAGGAATATTAAGCGTTGCAGATTCAGGGGTATTAGCAGGTTTTCCATTGCTAGATTATAAAGTTCAAATCTTAGACGGATTACACCATGATGTAGACTCTAGCCCTTTAGCATTTGAATTAGCTGCAAGATATTGTTTTAGAGAATTATGCCTACAAGCACATCCAAAACTTTTAGAACCAATTATGAAAGTTGAAGTAGTGACACCAGAAGACTATATGGGTGATGTTATTGGTGACTTAAACAGCAGAAGAGGTCAGGTTGGATCAACTGATAAAAGAGGTAATGCCGCTGTTATTAATGCAATGGTTCCACTTGCAAATATGTTCGGTTATGTAAACACTTTAAGATCAATGTCACAAGGTAGAGCTCAATACACAATGCAGTTTGATCATTATGATCGCGTTCCTCAAAATGTTCAGGACGAAGTTACAAAGAAGATGGCTTAAATTATGGATAAACAGAATATTAGAATTAAATTAAGAGCGTATGATCATAAAGTTTTAGATCAGTCGACAATTGAGATTGTAAATACAGCAAAGAGAACTGGAGCTCAGGTAAGAGGGCCAATACCACTTCCAACACGTAAAGAAATTTTTACAGTATTAAGATCTCCTCACATTGATAAAAAAAGCAGAGAACAGTTTGAAACTAGAACACATAAACGAATGATAGATATTCTAGATCCAACACCTCAAACAGTTGAGGCGTTAATGAAATTAGATCTAGCTTCAGGCGTAGATGTGGAAATTAAAATTTAAATTATGACTTTAGGTTTAATAGGTAAAAAAATTGGGATGACACGAAGGTTTTACGAGAATGGCCAATCTGTTCCTGTTACAGTTCTTCATGTTGAGCCAGGCAAAGTTGTTGACGTTATCACTAAAGATAAACGTGGTTACAGCGCTGTGTTAGTTGGTTTTGGACATATTAAAAATTCAAAAGTAACAAAGCAAATGAAAGGAGTTTTTGCAAAAAAATCTTTAGAGCCTAAAAAAATTTTAAAAGAATTTAGAGTAGATAAAGACAGTGATTTGAAATTAGGGTCAGACGTAGATTTAAATATTTTCAAAGATATAAATTTTGTAGACATTAGATCAAAAACAATTGGAAAAGGCTTTGCAGGAGTTATGAAAAGACATAATTTTGCAGGATTAAGAGCAACACACGGTGTTTCAGTTTCTCACAGATCTCATGGTTCTACAGGACAAAGACAAGATCCAGGTAGAGTGTTTAAGGGTAAAAAAATGGCTGGTCATATGGGTGATAAATTTAGAACCGTTGAAAGATTAGAAATTATTGAAACTGATTTAGAAAATAATTTATTATTTGTTAAAGGCTCAGTTCCAGGTGCAAAAAATACTGTAGTTGAAATTAATAAAGCAGTTAAAGAAAGAAACAAAAGAACTATGAAAGATACTATTCAAGCTTTCAAAGATGATCATTGCTGAAGGATTAAAAGAAAAATCGAATAAAAAAGAAAAAAGTGCAGAAACTAATAAAAAAGATGCAAAAGCCAGCAGCAGCACCAGCAGCGGAAAAGAAATAATTATATGAAAATAAAAGAATTAGGAATTGATGGAAAAGATGTTGGAAATATTGAAGTTTCTGACAATATATTTTCATTAAAACCTAGAAAAGATATTATAAAAATGGTCGTAGATTGGCAAATAAGTCGTCACTCAAAAAAAACTGGCTATACAAAAACTAGGGGAGAGGTTGCTGGATCTAGAAAAAAGATTGGACCACAAAAAGGATCTGGAGGAGCGAGACATGGTAATATTACAGCTCCAATATTTGTTGGCGGTGGTATTGCTCATGGACCAAAGGCAAAAGGAAAGCATAGAGTGAAAAGATTAAATAAAAAAGTTAGAAAACTAGGATTAAAACACGCTTTATCAAGTAAAGTATTGGATAACAAAATTAATATTTTATCAGATAAGGATTTTAAAAATTTTAAAACTAAAGATTTCAGTAAATTTTTATCAAAAATTAATTCAAAGAGTGCATTATTAATTTATGATAACGAGAATGAAGTTTTATTAAATAACGTAAAAAATATTAAGAATATTAAAAATATTCCAGAGATTGGTACGAATGTTTATGACATTTTAAAATATCAAAATGTCTTATTCACTCATTCTTCAATTAAAAAACTTCAGGAAAGATTATTAAAATGAAAAAAAGAGCTGACAATTTTTCATACGATATTATTCTTGAGCCTGTAGTGACTGAAAAATCTACAAATTTAAGTTCGTTAAATAAAGTAGTATTTAAAGTCGCTCCTTTTGCAACAAAAGCGAATATTAAAAAAAGTATTGAAAAACTTTTTAAAGTTAATGTTATTAAAGTGAATACTATTAATCTTCACCCAAGATTTAAAATGGTTAGAGGAAGAGTTGCTAAGAACTTCAGGGTACAAAAAAGCTATTGTTACTTTAAAAAAAGGACAATCAATTGATATTACAACTGGAATATAAAAATGACTTTAAAAACATATAAACCTTATACAAAATCTACTAGAGGCACAATTATCTTGGACAGAACAGGTCTTTGGAAAGGAAAGCCTGTTAAATCTCTTACTTCAGGAATTAATGGTTCATATGGAAGAAATAATTTAGGAAGAATTACATCAAGACATCGTTCAGCTGGACATAAGAAAAAATATAGATTTGTAGATTTTAAAAGAAATAAGTTTGATATGCCAGCAACAGTAATTCGTTTTGAGTATGATCCTTATAGAACATCTAATATCATGCTTGTTGAATATGAGGACAAGACTCAAAGTTATCTAATCGCTCCACAAGATATTAAAGTAGGGAGTAAAATTTACTCTGGAAGAAAAAAAGACATAGAAATCGGTAATTGTATGCCTTTAATTGATATTCCTCCTGCAACTGTTGTTCATAATGTGGAAATGAGACCAGGTAACGGCGCAGTATTAGCAAGATCAGCCGGTACTTCTGTGCAAATTATGAGTCACGACCAAGATTATACAACATTAAAATTAGCCTCAGGCGAAGTAAGAAGAGTACAAAGTTTATGCAAAGCGACTATTGGCGCTGTATCAAATCCTGATCAAAAAAATATTAAAATTGGTAAAGCTGGAAGAAGCAGATGGTTAGGAGTTAGACCACAAACAAGAGGTATAGCAATGAACCCTGTTGATCACCCACACGGCGGAAGAACTAATGGAGGAAGACATCCTGTTACTCCTTGGGGTATCAAAACCAAAGGAAAGAAAACTAGAAAAAATAAAAATACCGATAAGTATATTATCTCAAGAAAGAAGAAGAGAGGTATTAATTAATTATGAGTAGATCAGTCTGGAAAGGTCCTTTTGTTGAATTAAGTTTAATGAAAAAAGTACAAAAGCATAAAGATCAAAATATTAAAAAACCAATAAAAACTTGGTCAAGAAAATCTACAATTATTCCAGAATTTATTGGAATGACTTTTGAAGTTCATAATGGAAAAAAATTCTTTCCAGTGACTATTACAGATGAAATGATTGGTCATAAATTAGGAGAGTTTTCGGCAACAAGACAATTCTTCGGACACACACCAGCTGATAAAAAAGCTGCTCCAGCAACTGAGAAAAAAGATGACAAAAAATAAAGATTTAAATCAAGTTAAGGCAATTTACAGGAACTTAAGATCAAGTCCCCGTAAAATTAACAATATATTAAAAAGTATCAGAGGAAAGAATGCTAATGTGGCTATGAGAGATTTAGAATTTACAGATAAAAGAGTAGCTAGTGAGATCAAAAAAACTTTAAAATCGGCAATTGCTAATGCAGAGAATAATAATCAATTAGACATTGATAATTTGATAGTAAAAGAAGCCTACGTTGGAAAAGGAATTACACTAAAACGTTTCATGCCTAGAGCAAGAGGAAGATCTGCAGGAATTAAAAAACATTTTTCTAATTTAACAATCATTGTTTCAGAAAACAAAAAAGCTCCGGTGGAGGCCAGTAAATAATGGGACAGAAAGTTAATCCAATTAGTTTTAGATTAAGTATTAATAAAAATTGGGATTCAATGTGGTTTGCTAAGAAAAAAGAGTATGGGCAATATTTAATTGAAGACTTTAAAATTAGAGAATACATTCACAAAAATCTTAAAAATTCTGGAATTTCAAAGATCTTTATCGAAAGACCTACTAAAAAATGTATTGTAACAATCTTTACATCAAGACCAGGTTTTGTAATTGGAAAAAAAGGTTCTGATATTGATAAAATTAAAAGCAATCTAAATAAAATCTCAAGCTCAGAAGTTTCAGTAAATATTAAAGAAATCAGAAAACCAGAGTTAGACGCTTATTTAGTTGCAGAAAACGTTGCTCAGCAACTTGAAAAACGAATTGCATATAGAAAAGCTATGAAAAGAGCGATGCAATCAACTCTTAGATTAGGTGCTAAAGGAATTAAGATAACTGTTGCTGGAAGATTAGCAGGAACAGAGATTGCTAGAACAGAATGGTTAAGAGAAGGAAGTATTCCACTTCATACATTAAGAGCTGATGTTGATTATGGAGAAGCAGAAGCAGAAACTACTTATGGAATTATTGGAGTAAAAGTTTGGATTTATAAAGGTATCGTGTTTGAAAAAGAAAAAAAAAAGAATGAAGATACTGAAATTAAAAATATAAACGAGAAAGAAAATGTTACAGCCAGCTAGAACAAAATATAGAAAAGCTTTTAAGGGAAAAATTCATGGTGTTGCCACTCGTGGAGCTGAACTTGAATTTTGGATCATTTGGATTGAAAGCAATTGAACCTAATCGAGTAACCTCGAAAGAAATTGAAGCTGCAAGAGTTGCCTTAACTAGACATATGAAGAGAGCAGGTAGAGTTTGGCTTAGAATTTTTCCAAATATTCCTGTAACAAAAAAACCAATCGAAGTTAGGATGGGTAAAGGTAAAGGCGGATCTAGAGTATTACGTATTTAGAGTGAAACCAGGAAGAATTATTTTTGAAGTTGATGGTGTTGATGAAATTGTAGCTAAAGAAGCATTTGAAAGAGCTAAAGCAAAATTATCTATTAAAACTAAAATGATTAAAAGATTAGGAACGCAATAATGAAAACTAAAGAAATAAAAAAATTAACTCAGGATCAATTATTTTCTGAATTAGAAAAATTAAAGAAAGAACAATTTAATATCCGATTTAAGAAAAAAAATGGTCAAGTAACAAATACATCGTCTATTAAAACTAATAGACGCTCTATTGCTACAGTTAAAACTTTTATTAATTTAAACAGAGCTAAATAATGGTAAAAAGAATTTTAAAAGGAAAAGTAGTTAGCGACAAAAGCAACAAAACAATCGTTGTTGAAGTTAGTAGAAGATTTGTTCATCCAAAATATAAAAAAGTAATGACAACTTATAAAAAATATCATGCTCACGATGAAAAAAATAAATCTAAAGTTGGTGATATGGTTGCTATTATTGAAAGCAAACCAATTTCAAAGCTTAAACGCTGGACAGTTGTTGGAGGCGATAAATAAATGATTCAGGTACAAACAGAATTATTTGTTGCTGATAATACGGGGGCTCGAAAAGTAGAGTGCATTAAAGTATTAGGTGGATCTAAAAGAAGATATGCAACAATAGGAGATATTATCGTTGTTTCAATTAAAGATGCCATTCCTAAAGGAAAAGTAAAAAAAGGAGATGTTCACAAGGCAGTAATCGTTAGAACAAGAAAAGAGATTAAAAGATTAGATGGCACTTCAATAAAATTTGATGCCAATGCTGCAGTTTTGGTGCAGCCAAATGGTGAGCCTATTGGAACAAGGATTTTTGGACCGGTAACTAGAGAGTTAAGAAATAAAAACTTTATGAAAATAATTTCTTTAGCGCCTGAGGTACTATGATTAAATTAAAAATTAAAAAAGGAGATAACGTAAAAGTTATTACAGGGGACGATAAAGGAAAAACAGGCAATGTAATCAAAGTATTCCCTGAGGCTAGAAAAGTTTTAGTCAAAGGTATTAATGAAAAGAAAAAACATCAAAAACCAACAAGAGAAAAAAAAGGTGGAATTATTACTGTTGAAAGACCAATTGACATATCAAATGTTGTTAAATTATCTGACGCAAAGGTAGAGAAAAAAGTTGAAAAAAAAGAAGAAACAAAAAAAGACTGTAAAAGAAGAAAAATCAAAAACAAAGAGTAAAAAATGAAATTAGTACCTAGATTAAAAGAAAAATATATAAAAGAGATAGTGCCTACTTTATGTAAGAACTTGTCTTTTAGTAATAAAATGCAAGCTCCTAAATTAGTTAAAATTGTTTTAAATATGGGTCTTGGCTTAGATGGAACTGATAATAAAATTTTAAAAAGTGCAGAAGATGACCTATCAGCTATTGCAGGTCAAAAAGCTCAAGTTACAAAATCTAAAAAATCCATTTCTAATTTTAAAACAAGAGTAGGAATACCTTTGGGATTAAAAGTTACTCTAAGAAAAAATCAAATGTATTTTTTTTTAGATCGTCTAGTAAACATTGCTTTGCCAAGAATTAAAGATTTTAGAGGTTTAAATCCTAATAGTTTTGATAATGAAGCTAATTACAGTTTTGGAGTTAAAGAGCATATTATATTTCCAGAGGTTAATTTTGATAAAGTAGATAAAATTAGAGGCCTAGATATTACTGTTGTGACAACTGCAAAAGACTAAAGAACAAGCAAGAATGTTACTTGATAGTTTTAATTTTCCATTTGCTAAAGTTGGAATATTTTCAGCAGATAAAAAAAAAGTTAAAAAAGATGAAGATAACGAAAAAGGCAAAGATAAAGTAAAAAATAAGGAGCTAAATTAAATGGCAAAAAGAAGTTCAATCGAGAGAAATTTAAAAAGAGTAAAAATGGCTAAAAGATTTGAAAACAAAAGATCTAAGCTCAAAAAAATTATTATGAATAAAACTTTATCTTTAAATGAGCGATTTTTAGCTAGTTTAAAACTTTCAAAAGTTCCTAGAAATTCAGCAAAAAATAGAGTTAAAAATAGATGTGAAATAACTGGTAGATCTCGTGGTTATTACAGAAAATTAAGAATGTCCAGAATTGCACTTAGAAAATTTGCTTCTAGTGGAAAAATTCCGGGTATGACGAAAGCTAGCTGGTAAGGAGGAAATATGAAAATTACAGATCCAATTGGAGATATGATTACAAGAATAAGAAATGGACAAATGCGTGGTTTAAAAAAAGTGTCAGTACCCGGTTCTAAATTAAGAAAAGCAGTTTTAGATGTTTTACAAAAAGAAGGATTTATTCAAGAATATACTGTTTCAAAAGATAAAAGTTTTGAAACAATAGAAATTAATTTAAAATATATGTATGGAGACCCCGTTATTAAAGAGATTGAAAGAGTTTCAAGACCAGGAAGAAGAATTTATTCTAGATCAGATAGTATTCAAAAAGTTCAAAATGGATTAGGAATATCGATTATTTCTACTTCAAAAGGAATTTTTTCTGATAACGAAGCTAGAGAAAAAAAACTTGGCGGGGAGGTCCTTTGTAAGGTTTCTTAAGATATGTCAAAAATTGGAAAAACACCTATTATATTACCATCTGGAGTTACTGTTAAAGTTGAGAATAATAAAGTTATTATTCAAGGCGCTAAAAGTAAAAAAGAGCTAATTATTGACCAAAGCGTTTTAAAAGTAACCGTCGCTGATAACAAAGTATCCCTAGAACCTGTGGATAAAAAAAATGCAAATAAACTCACTTGGGGGTTACATAGAAGTTTAATTAATAATGGTATTATTGGTGTGTCAAAAGGATTTGAAAAAGATTTAAAGCTTACAGGTGTTGGTTTTCGAGCAACATTACAAGGAAAAAAAATTATTTTCCAATTAGGATTTAGTCATGATGTTCATTACAATATTCCAGAAGGCATTGAAGTAGCGATAGATAAACAAACAGCAATAAAAGTTAAAGGAATTGACAAAGAATTAGTAGGAAAAGTATGTGCTGATATTAAATTTTTAAAACCAGTTGAGCCCTACAAAGGAAAAGGAATAACATCTTCTGATCAATTTGTTCTAAGAAAAGAAGGTAAAAAGAAATAATCATGGCTAGTGATATTAAAAGACAGAATAGAATTAGAGGTAAAATGAAAAAGTATAATCCTACAGGATTGCGACTTACTGTTTTTAGATCTTTAAAAAATATTTACGCTCAAGTTATTGATGATGCTAAAAATCTAACACTAGTTTCAGCGTCGTCAGTTGAAAAAGCTATGGATAAAAAGAAAAAAATGGAATTATCAGTCGAAGTTGGAAAATTAGTAGCAAAAAGAGCTTTAGAAAAAGGAATTAAAGAAGTTTATTTTGACAGAGGTAGATATAAGTACCATGGTCGCATTAAAGTATTAGCAGACTCCGCAAGAAAAGAAGGATTAAAATTTTAATTTATGAACACTCAATCAGAACTTAAAGAAAAATTAGTTGCGATTAATCGAATTACTAAAGTGGTAAAAGGTGGAAGAAGATTTGGATTTGCGGCATTAGTTATTGTTGGAAATCAAAAAGGTTTAGTTGGTTATGGACATGGTAAAGCAAAACAAGTTCCAGATGCTATTAAAAAAGCATCAGAAGAGGCCAAAAGTTCATTAGTTAAAGATTCCTTTAAGAGAAGGAAGAACAATACATCATGACACTTATGGAAAAAGTGGATCTGGAAAAGTTCTTCTTAGAAGCGCACCAGCAGGAACAGGAATTATTGCTGGTGGTGCTATCCGAGCAATATGTGAAATGTTAGGTATGCAAGATATTGTTGCAAAATCAATTGGATCATCAAATCCTTACAATGTTGTTAGAGCATGTATGTTAGCATTATCAAAACAAAGATCACCTAAAGACATTTCCATACTTCGTGGTAAAAAAATTAGTGAAGTTGTAGCTAGAAGATAAAATTATGAAATTAAATACATTAAACGTTTCTCTTTATAAAAAAGGAAAAAGATACGGTAGAGGAATAGGTTCTGGAAAAGGAAAGACTGCTGGCCGAGGTGTTAAAGGTCAAAAAGCAAGATCAGGTGTATCGATTAAGAGTTTTGAAGGGGGTCAAATGCCTCTTTATAGAAGACTTCCTAAAAGAGGTTTTAATGCGATTATAAAGAAACATTCTTACGATCAAATGATTATTAATTTGAATGATATTCAGCATTTAATAGAAAAGAAGAAATTAGACACAACTTCTAAAGTTACATTAGACAGTCTTAGAAAAGTTAAAAATATTAAAAATAATTTTAAAAAATTAAAAATTTTAGGCAACGGTGAAATTAAATCAAAAATACAAATAGAGGCACATCAAATCAGCGCATCTGCTAAAACATAAAATTGAAAAAGCAGGCGGTAGCGTTAATTTATTGAAACAAGCAGAGGCTAAATAGTTTTTTTTATGTCTAGTTCTTTTGCGTCAGTTGACACATTAAAGTCGAATTCATCATTAGACGATCTTAAAAAAAGGATTTTTTATACTTTATTTATTCTAATTATTTATAGATTTTGTACCTATGTTCCTCTGCCAGGTATAGATGCACAAGCTTTAAAGGGTCTAATATCTGATAATCAAAGGTCGCTTCTTGGTATGTTCAATCTATTTGCTGGAGGAGCTGTATCAAGAATGGCAATTTTTGCTTTAGGTATTATGCCATACATTTCTTCATCAATTATCATTCAATTATTAACTGGAGTTACAGATTATTTTAAAAATCTTAAAAAACTCTGGAGAAATAGGTAGAAGAAAGATTACTCAATACACTAGATATGGCACAGTTCTTTTAGCATTGAGTTCAAGGATATGGAGTAGCTGTTAGTTTAGAAAATTCACAAGGAATTGTTTTAGAAGTCAGGTTTTTACTTTAGATTAGTTACAACAATCACTTTGTTAACAGGAACAATGTTGTTAATGTGGCTTGGAGAACAAATTACAGCGACGAGGTATAGGCAATGGTATTTCATTGATTATTTTTGCAGGTATTGTTGCAGAAATTCCAGGCGCATTAGCTTCTACTTTTGAATTAGGTAGAACGGGAGCAATTTCTGCCGGAGTATTATTAGTAATTATAGCAATTTTAATTGGAGCTATATATTTTATAGTTTTTGTAGAACGTGCTCAAAGAAAAATTTTAATTCATTATCCTAAAAGACAAATAGGAAATAAATTATATGGGGGAGATGCTTCTCATCTTCCACTAAAAGTTAATACCGCAGGTGTAATTCCAGCAATTTTTGCATCTGCTCTTTTGATTTTGCCGATTACAATTTCTAACTTTGCATCATCTTCAAATGAAATTGTTGTTGGAATCACATCTATGCTTGGGCAAGGAAAACCCCTGTATATGATAATATATGCAGCTGGAATAATATTTTTTTCTTTTTTTTATACTTCAATAATTTTTAATCCAAAAGAAACAGCAGAAAATTTAAGAAAATATGGAGGTTTTGTTCCAGGAATTAGACCCGGTGAACAGACTGAACAATTTATAGATCAATTACTATTTAAATTAACTGCAATCGGCTCTTTATACTTGGTACTAATATGTTTATTACCAGAATTTATAATTGCTAATTATCCAATACCATTTTATTTAGGAGGAACATCACTTCTTATAGTAGCAGTTGTTGCAATGGATACAGTTGCTCAAGTACAAACAAGATTAATGAGTCAACAATACGAAAGTTTAATTAAAAAAACAAAATTTAATCGTTAATGAATCTTGTTATTTTTGGGCCACCCGGAGCAGGAAAAGGAACGCAATCAGCAAAACTAGTTAAAGAATTTAATTTATTTCAATTATCAACGGGTGATTTACTTAGAGATGAAGTTAGTAAAAAAACTGATTTTGGAAATAAAATTGAAGAAATTATGAAATCTGGCGGTTTAGTTTCTGATGAAATTATTAATAACTTAATCGAAAATAAAATTTCAAATTCTCAGAATATAAGAATAGAATTATTTTTGATGGATTTCCAAGAAATCTTGAACAGGCTAGAAGTTTAGACAATTTATTAAAAAAATATAATCAACAAATGAGTTTGGCTCTTAATTTAAAAGTAGATAACCAAATTTTAGTTAAAAGAATTACTGGAAGAGTCACTTGTTCAATATGCAATAAAACATTTAATACTTTTTTTGACCCGCCAAAAAAATGTGATCTTAAAAGATTGTGGATCAAAGAAAATCTTATTACTAGATCGGATGATAATGAAGAAACAATTGCAAAAAGATTAAAAACTTATGATGAAAAAACTTTTCCAGTCTTGGATTACTACTTAAAAAAAGGAATAATGAAAAATATAGACGGAATGCAGGAAATTAATGCTATAAGTGATCAATTATTTACGTTAATCCGTGCCATACGTGGTTGACTTTGATAGCTTGATTCATATAATCGCATTTTTTCAAAATTAATTTTTTAATTTATGGCTCGTATAGCTGGGGTGAATATTCCTCAAAATAAAGTTGTCAAAACTGCTCTTACTTATATTCATGGCATTGGAGACAAAACTGCAAATGATATTTGCACACGAATTAAAAATTGATAAAAATAAAAGAACAAATGCTCTTAACAGATGATGAGGTTTTAAAAATTAGAGAATTTATTGATAGCAAATACTCCGTTGAAGGGGATCTTAGAAGAAATGTGTCATTAGATATTAAAAGATTAAAAGATCTTGGAACCTACAGAGGATCAAGACATAGAAAAAGACTTCCGGTTAGAGGACAGAGAACACATTCCAACGCAAGAACAAGAAAAGGTAAAGCTATCGCAATTGCAGGAAAAAAATTAACTAGTATGAAATAATTTAATGGCTGAAGATAAAAATATTAAAGACAAAAAACCAAAAACTGATACTGCTGCAGCACCGGCAAAAGATGCTAAACAAGAAGCTGGTGGGATTAAAAAAAAATTAAAAGTTAAGAAAAAAGAAAAGAAAAATGTCATAAACGGAAATGTTTATGTAAACGCAACTTTTAATAACACAATCGTAACGATTACAGACAAGCAGGGTAATGTAATTTCATGGTCATCTGCAGGATCTAAAGGTTTTAAAGGATCCAGAAAATCTACACCATACGCAGCTCAAGTAGCGGCAGACGATGCTGCTGGTAAAGCCTTAGAGCATGGTTTAAAAAATATTACAGTTGAGGTTAAAGGACCTGGTTCAGGGCGTGAAACTGCTCTTAGAGCGTTACAAGCAAGAGGTTTTAAAATTACCTCTATTAAGGATATGAGTCCGATGCCACATAATGGTTGTAGGCCTCCAAAGAAAAGACGAGTTTAATAATAACTAAATAGGAGAAGTAACTTGATAGATAAAAATTGGAAAGAACTTATAAAACCATCTAAATTAAATATTACTCAAAGTGATGACAAAAAACATGCTAAAATTATCGCTGAACCTTTAGAAAAAGGATACGCTTTAACCCTAGGAAATGCATTAAGAAGAGTTTTGTTATCTTCAGTTCAAGGTACTGCTGTAACAGCTATTCAAATTGATGGAGTGCTTACATGAATTCTCCTCAATCGACGGTGTTAGAGAAGATGTCACTGATATTGTTCTTAACGTTAAAGCTTTAGCTTTGAATTTAAAAACTTCAGGACCAAAAAAATTAATTTTAGATGCAAAAGGACCTGGTGAGATTAAAGCAAAAATGATTGCTCCAAATCCTGACATTGAAATATTAAATCCTGATTTAGTAATTTGTAACTTAGATGAAAAAACTAAATTTCATATGGAATTAACAGTTAATACTGGAAAAGGTTACGTTCCTGCAGATAGAAATAAAGCTAGCAATTCTCCATTAGGATTAATAGCAATAGATGCTGTTTTTAGCCCAGTTAAGAGAGTTTCTTACAATGTATCGAACGCAAGAGAGGGACTAACCTTGGATTACGATAAATTAACCATGGAAGTTGAAACGAATGGTTCTGTAACAGCTGAGGACTGCTGTTGCGTTTCGCAGCAAGAATTTTACAAGATCAATTGGCTATGTTTGTTAACTTTGATGAACCAGTTGCAACAATCCAAGAGAAAAAAACTTCTGAACCTGAGTTTAATAGAAACTTGCTTAGAAGAGTTGATGAATTAGAACTATCCGTAAGATCAATGAATTGTCTTAAAAATGATAATATTATTTACATTGGAGATTTAGTTCAAAAGAGCGAAAGCGAAATGTTAAGAACTCCCAATTTTGGAAGAAAATCATTGAATGAAATTAAAGAAGTTCTTACAACGATGTCATTATATCTTGGTATGGAAGTTCCAAATTGGCCACCAGAAAATATTGCTGAACTTTCTAAAAAATTAGAAGATAACTATTAATAATAATGAGACACAAAATTGCTCATAGAAAGTTAAACAGAACTTCAGAGCACCGTAAAGCTTTGTTTAAAAATATGCTTAATTCTTTGATTAAGCATGAGCAAATTAAAACAACTTTACCAAAAGCAAAAGAGTTAAAGCCATTAATTGATAAAGTTATTACTATTGGTAAAAAGAAAGATTTATCAGCTAGAAGATCTTTAATTTCAAAATTACAAGATGAAGACTCAGCAGAAAAATTAATTACAGTTTTATCTAAAAGATATGAAAATAGAAAAGGTGGCTATTCTAGAATTGTTAGAACAAGAAATCGTTTTGGTGACAATTCAACAATGGCATACATTGAATTAGTAGATAAAGATTTTAATGCAAAAGGACAAGATTCAGGTCCAGTTCAAAAAAAACCTGAGCAACCAAAGGAAGAAGCTCAACAGTTAAGCAAGTAAACAATTAATGAAGTCTTATTTATTAATTGCTTTATTTGGTGCTTTTGGAACTTTAGCAAGATTTTCAGTTATACAAATTACTCCAAAAATTTTTCAAACTATCTTTCCAATTGGAACTCTCACAGTAAATTTATTAGGTTGTTTTTTAATTGGTTTAGTTTCCGGAATATTAGATACAAAGTTCATCTAACTATTGATGAGAATTTTAAAAATTATATTACTATTGGATTTTTAGGAGGTTTCACAACATTTTCATCTTTTTCTCAAGATTTTTTTAATCTTATTAATAGTTCAAATTACCTATTAGCTTTTAGTTATATATTTTCATTTCAGTATTTTTTGGATTAATGATGTTTTATTTAGGAGATAAGTTTATTCATATCATTTCATAATGGAGCCGAAACACATTTTTAAAATTGAAGAAGATTTTGAAAATATCCGTCTCGATAAATGGTTTAAAAAAAAAGTAAAACCATTACCCCAGTCACTAATTGAAAGAACTTTAAGAAAAGGAAAAATTCTAGTTAACGGCAAAAAAGCAAAAAGTTCTTATAAAATACAGATAAATGACGAAATTAAAATGTTACGCTGATATAGATAATGATGACAAAGATAATAAAAAAAAAATTTTCATATTTACCATACAAAAAAAGATTACGAATTAATCAAAAATAATATTTTATTTGAGAATGAGCACTATTTAGTCTTAAACAAGCCTTATAACTTAGCTGTTCAATCAGGGAACTAAAACAGGAAAAAATATTTTTGATATATTAAAAAATTATTCAGAGACGGAATATCCGACCCCTTATTTAGTTCATAGATTAGACGCTGAAACTACTGGAATTTTAATTATTAGCAAAACACATAAAAGTGCAAAATTTTTTTCTGAATTTATTTAAAAATCAAACTATAAAAAAAAGTTATTTAGCTGTAGTGGAGGGTGTTTTAGAATGATAAAATTGGTACATTAAGAAATGAACTTAGTTATGTTGAAAATAATAAAGAAAAAGTACATTTATCAATTACTAATTATAAAGTTGTCTCAGAGATCAAAAGACCTACTCATTGTTATTACTAAATCCTGATACAGGTAGAAAACATCAGTTGAGAAGGCAGTTAAGTTTTATAAAACATCCTATTTTAGGAGAAAAAAAGTATACAAATAAGGGCTTAAATAAATCTAAAGAGCTTCATTTAATGCTTCATGCTTATAAAGTTGAATTTTTAATAAATAGTAAAAAAATAATACATCAATGCAGAGCCTTCCATTATACTTTAAAAGTTTATGTAAGGAAAAAGGATTAATCTCACGAATTAAATAATTTATAAAAGTTTTCTTTTATTGAGTTATTAATTCTTTCATCATTTGGGACTTTGCACGTAAATCAGAAATATTAATTATTCCTTTATTAGATATCCCACAAGGAACTATTCCACGATAATCAGACTTGTTAACATTAATATTTATAGAGAAGCCATGATAGGCAATCCATTTTTTAACTTTGATACCGATCGCGGCAATTTTATTTTCTTCACTATTATTTTTTAATCCAAATGCCAATATTTTTAGGATCAGCAAATGATGAAATATTGAAATCTTTAAGAATAGAAATAATCCATTCTTCAACATTGCCTAACAAATTTTTTAATTTCTTTTTCACGTTTATTAAGATTTATAACAAAATAAACTATTTTTTGCCCAGGGCCATGATAGGTAAATTTCCCTCCTCGATTTGTTGCAATTACAGGAAATAAATTAGGTAGTAATAAATCTTTATCTGATGCGCTTATACCTTTTGTATAAACTGAATCGTGTTCTAATATCCATATAAGTTCATCTTCTAAGTTTGCATGAACTTTTTCTACTCTTTGTTCTAAAAAATCTATTGCTTTTTTATAAGCTACAGGCTTCTTGAGATATTTTAATTTCCATTAAAAGTTATCAATCAATCTTATGTTATTTAAATAATAAGCTAGAAACACCCTAGTATTAACTGATGGTTTATTGGTTTTCTTTAATTTTTTTAAATTAAACGCAGACAAATAATCTATTTTTTTAGCACCAAATTCTTTGATTTTTTTTAAGAATAATGAATTATCTTTGGACTTTAATAATTTTGTTTTTATTGTTTTTTAGAAAATTAATTATTTTTCCGGCTGTATTCAATGATTTTTGATCTAAAAGTTTATTCCTAGAGGATAAAGCAATACCGTTCTTAGCTCTAATTGTATCACAAGGGACAACTATTATTTTAGAGTTAATACTTTTTAAATACTCTTTAATAATAATTAACTGTTGATAATCCTTCTTTCCAAGGAATAGGTAGTTTGTTTTTACATGACTTAAGTAATCTTTTTACAACTTCATATAACCCCTTCAAAATGTCCAGGTCTAAATTTTCCTTCCAATATAATTTTTGAAAATAATGAATTTTATTTTTAATAATAATTTTTTTTTCTGGATAAATATCTTTTTCTTTGAGGCAAATACACAGATTTACAGTTATTTTTTTTACAAATTTTTAAGTCAGTTAAGATAGTTTTAGGATATTTTTTATAAGTCTTTTTTATTATTAAATTGAAATGGATTAACAAATATACTTACTATTGTTAATAATTTTTTCTTTTTAGATTTTTTTATTAACGAGACATGACCTTCGTGCAAGCATCCCATCGTTGGGATAAAGCCAATTTTTTTTTTATTTTGTAACTCGAAAGCTATTTTATTTGCTGTTTTAATTATTTTCATTTAAGAAATTAGACTATAATATTTAATGATAAAAGAAGCGATAATACCATTAGCTGGTTTAGGCACAAGACTTCTACCGTTTAGCAAAATACTTCCAAAAGAACTGTTGCCCTTAGGAAATAAAACTATTTTGGAGCATATTTTGGATGAATGTTTGGATGCGGGTATTAAAAAAATTATCTTAGTTATTTCTAAAAAAAAAAAAATTATCAAAGATTATCTTTACCCCGATCACTTATTTAATTAAATTATTTAAAAAAAAAGAAAGATTATAAATCAATTCAGTAAACTAAAAATTTTAGATCGCTACAGAAGTAAACTTAAATTTGTTTATCAAAATTCTCCGAAAGGTCTTGGAGATGCTGTATTAGCAGCAAAATCAGCAATTAAAGAATAAATTTTTTCTTTTGGTTTTACCAGATGATATAATTATTAAAGAAAATTGTTCAAAAAAAATGATTAATATTCATAATAAATATCATTCTTCAGTTATAGCTTCTAAAAAAGTAAAAAATTCTGAAATTTCAAGATATGGAATTATAAAATATTCAAAAAAAATTAATAATAATTTATTTATTAGCGAGTTTAGTTGAAAAACCTAGTTTAAAAAATTCTCCATCTAATTATGCAATTATAGGAAGATATATCTTGCCAACAAAAATAATTTCTTCACTACAAAATACTAAAAGAGGATCCTTAGGAGAAGTTCAAATTACAGATGCAATGAAACGTTTAATTTATAATGATAATAAATTTGTAGGACATATATTTTCTGGAACATATTTAGACTGCGGAACTATTAATGGATATAATAATTCACTTAAAAAAATTCTAATATGAAAATTTGTTTCATTGGCACAGGTTATGTTGGTTTGGTATCTGGGAGTTTGTTTTTCTGATCTTGGCAATAACGTTATCTGCATTGATAAAGATAAAGAAAAATTAACCCAACTTGAAAATGGAGATATTCCAATATTTGAACCTGGTTTATCTGAGTTAGTACGAAAAAATTTAGATGCCGGTAGACTTAGTTTTTCTGACGATTTAATTGGCTCTATTAACAAATCTGATATTGTTTTTATAGCTGTAGGCACACCAACAGCAAAAGATGGTGTCTCTGCAGATCTTTCACAAGTATTCTCTGTTGCTCAATTAATTTCAAAAAGAATAAAATCTCATAAAATTATTGTTACAAAATCTACTGTACCTGTTGGTACTGGTGATAAAATTGAAAAAATTTTAAATAAAAATAAGAAAAAAGGATTATTCACAATTATATCTAACCCAGAGTTTCTAAGGGAAGGAGAGGCTATTAAAGATTTCAAGTATCCAGATCGTGTAGTCATTGGTACAAACGATAAAAGAGTTATAAAAATATTTAATGAGTTATATCGCCCAATAATTAACAAGGGAGCTGCTTTTGTCTCCTGTTCTAGAAGAGCAGCCGAGCTTATAAAATATGCATCAAATGCTTTTTTAGCTACAAAAATAAGTTTTATAAATGAAATTGCAAATTTATGTGAAAAAGTCCATGTCAATATTGATGATGTATCTGTTGGAATTGGACTTGATAAAAGAATTGGTTCGAGATTTTTAAGAGCTGGACCTGCATATGGTGGATCTTGTTTTCCTAAAGACACTAAAGCTTTAGCAAAAGTAGGTAAGAATTACAATTCGCCACTTATCTATTGTTAATTCAGTCATTAATTTTAATGAAAAAAGAAAAAAAGATATTGAAAATAATATTTATAAAATTTTACATAATAAGATTAAAAATAAGATAATTTGTTTTTTAGGAGTCACGTTTAAAGCTAACACTGATGATTTAAGAGATTCTTCAGCAATCAATTTGATATCGAAATTTATTAAAAAGGGCGCAAAAATTAACTATTACGAGCCAACAGGAAGTAAAGAAATTTTAGATAAGCATAAAAACGTAAAATATTTTGATGATTTGTATTTAGCTGTAAAAAAAGTTGATTTAATCATTATTCATACAGAGTGGGATGAATTTAAAAATTTAAATTTTTCTAAGATTAAGAATAATAACAAAAAAGTTATTATATATGATTTAAGAAATTTATACGATAACAGAGTCATTTATTAATCAAAAACAATATTTCATATTATTCTATCGGCAGACCAGTAAATGCCTAAAGTTACTTATAAAGTTAAAAAAAAATAAGACTCAAGTTAAAATCAAAAAACCTAATTTTTATGAAGTTATTCTTTTAAATGATGATTTTACAACTATGGAATTTGTTGTTAAAGTTTTACAATTATTTTTTAATATGACTAAGCCAAAAGCAAATAAAATTATGCTTAAAATTCACAACGATGGGAGCGCTATTTGTGGTAGTTTATCCCTATGAGGTTGCTGAGACTAAAGTTATCGCAAGTTATAAACTTTGCAAAACAAAATCAGTATCCTTTGAAATGTATTATGAAAAAATCTATTTAAATGGCTACATTTACCAAATCTTTAGAACAGGCAATTTCTCAAGCATTTAAATTTGCCACTGAAAAAAAACATCAGTATGTAACTTTAGAGCATTTGCTACTTGCTTTAACTGACGAGACTGATGCTCGTAATGTTATGAAGGCGTGTAACGTAGATGTTGATTTACTAAATGAAAATTTGGAATTTTATATTGATAATGAGTTGGATAATATAGTTACTTCAGATACTAAGTTAGAGCCTCAGCCCACAGCAAGTTTTCAAAGAGTTATTCAAAGATCGATTGTTCATGTCCAATCTTCAGGAAAAAATGAAGTTACAGGTGCAAATATATTAGTCGCTTTATTTGCTGAAAGAGAAAGTCACGCTACATTTTTTTTACAAGAACAAGAAGTTACACGTTACGATGTAGTTAATTTTATTTCTCATGGAATTACCAAAGTTGATAATTTTGCATACGGAGGTTCATTTGATAGTTCATCATCATCAAAATAATAATAAAGCAGCAACTAATTCTCCATTAGAAACGTATTGTGTTAATTTAAATAAAAAAGCTGAACAAAATAAAATAGATCGTTTAATTGGAAGAGTCAGTTGAAGTAGATCGTTTAGCTCAAATTTTATGCAGAAGAACTAAAAATAATCCTTTATTAGTTGGGGATCCGGGTGTTGGAAAAACAGCAATCGTTGAAGGACTTAGCCTTAAAAATCTTTAATAATGAAGTTCCTGAAGTTTTAAAATCACATGTAATTTTTTCTCTTGATATGGGAACATTAATTGCAGGAACAAGATACAGAGGAGATTTTGAGGAGCGTCTTAAATTAATTATTAAGGAAATAGAAAAAAATAAAAACTATATTTTATTTATTGATGAAATTCACACATTAGTAGGAGCTGGATCAACATCTGGAAGTTCAATGGATGCCTCCAATATGCTTAAGCCTGCTTTACAGGCTGGAAATATAAGATGTATAGGATCGACAACTTACAATGAGTATAGATTATTTTTTGAAAAAGACAGAGCGCTACAAAGAAGATTTCAAAAAATAGATGTTCCAGAGCCTACAATAGATGAGGCTTACAAAATTATGTATGGAATTCGATCAAAGTATGAAAAATTCCATAATGTTAAATTTACTGATGATGCAATAAAAGCATCTGTAGATTTATCAAGTAAATATATTGGTAACAAAAAGTTACCTGATAAATCAATTGATATTATTGATGAATTAGGTTCTTCAGAAGTTTTAAAATCTGAAAACCAGAGAAAAAAAATATTAGATATTGAAGATATCGAGAGAATAGTTTCTCAAATTACAAAAATTCCAGAAAAGAATATTTCTGTTAATGACAGGATGTATTTAAAAGATTTAGATAAAAATTTAAAAAGAGTTATTTTTGGACAAGACCTTGCAATTGATAGTCTAGTATCCTCAATCAAATTATCAAGATCTGGTCTGACGAGACAGTAATCGTACTATCGGAAATTATATGTTTTCAGGGCAGACAGGAGTTGGAAAAACTGAACTTGCAAAACAACTTGCAAAAGTTCTTGGTATTGAACTTATTCGATTTGATATGTCAGAATATATGGAAAGACATTCAGTCTCTAAATTGATTGGAGCCCCTCCAGGATATGTTGGTTTTGATCAAGGGGGATTACTTTCTGAAAAAGTTGATAAAAATCCCTATGCAGTTCTTTTAATTGATGAAATAGAAAAGGCTCATCCAGATGTTTATAATATCTTGTTGCAAATTATGGATTATGGAAAATTAACTGACCAAAATGGTAAAAAAATAGATTTCAGAAATATTATTTTAATTATGACGACTAATGCTGGTGCAGAAGATTTGCAGAAATCTCAGATAGGATTTAACAAAAGTGTTAATAAAGATGGTGATTTAGAATCTATTAATAAAATATTTTCACCTGAATTTAGGAATAGATTAGATTCTATTGTCCAATTTAATATTTTAAACAAAGATACTGTTAAAAAAATTGTTGAAAAATTTGTAATTGAACTTGAAACACAATTAGGCGAAAGAGATGTGATTATTAATTTGACTGACAAAGCTAGCAATTTAATTTCTAAATTAGGCTTTGATGAAAAAATGGGAGCTAGACCATTAAATAGAGTTATCGATGAAAAAA
Organism: Candidatus Pelagibacterales bacterium; assembly: GCA_965235815.1. Taxonomy (GTDB): domain Bacteria; phylum Pseudomonadota; class Alphaproteobacteria; order Pelagibacterales; family Pelagibacteraceae; genus Fontibacterium. The sequence continues at coordinate 114,963 of CBDDZE010000001.1, forward strand.
TTAAAAAACCTTTAGCAGACGAACTTATTCATGGAAAATTAGTAAACGGCGGTCATGTTTTAGTAGACGCCAAAAATGATATTCTTGTTTTTGAAATTAATAAAATTGAAAAAACATCAAAAAAACCAGTTAGCAAAACGGTACAATAAATATGTTTGGTTTATTTTCGAGTAAGACAAAAAAAATAGAAGAAAAACTATCAATACCTTGCAATTGAAATAGCAAGTATTCAAAAAAATATTATTATTTATCCAAACGAAAATAATTATAAAAACTTACACATAACCAAAACTAAAGAACTAAATTCTCTCTATAATGAATTAGAAGAAAAAAAAGGAAAAGCCTATCTTAGATGAATTTATTCGAAAATTATCCAATAAATATAAGGAATCTGAGTACGTTTTGTCTAAAACAGAACAAAAAATTTTAGATAAAATTTTAATTGAATATAAAGTTAAAGTTAAAATAAAAGCTTAATTAATCTCAAAGATACTTTCAATTTCAACGCAGGCATTTAAAGGTAAAGAATTGCAACCTATTGCAATTCTAGAGTGCAAGATTAAATGAAAATATTTTTGCAATTAGGTCGGAAGCTCCATTAATAACTTTTGCATGATCTGAGAAATTTTCTAAACAATTTACATAACCACTTATTCGAATGCAGCTTTTAACCTTATTTAGATCACCATTGCATGCAATTTTTAATTGACCGACAGCATTTAAAATTGAAATTTCAGCAGCTTTTTGTGCCTGTTCTAAAGAGACATCTTTTATGACTTTGCCAGTTATTATTTTTCCATCAGCTCCAATAGGTAACTGTCCAGATATATAAATAAGTTTTTCATATCTACTAAAAGCAGCGTAATTGCCAACTGGTTTTGGAGGCGATTTGGTATAGTCAATATTTAATTTTTTTAATATTTCTTCAATTTTACTCATCTTCAGCTTTTGGTTTTTTTGCTTTTTTTTCTAGTTTTTTTACCACTCTTAGTCTCATCGTAAGCAATTCTTGCTGCAATTAGTACTAAAGCTTCCTCCATAGAAATATTTTCGGGATCTTTATCATCAGGAATTGTAGCATTTATAGTTTTGTATTTAATATAGGGACCATATTGACCTTTCATAATCTTAACAGGTTTTTTATCCTCAGGGTGCTCACCTAGATTTTTTATTTCATTTGAAGTTCTTCTACCTGGTTTTGCTTCGGCAATTAAAGTAATTGCTCTATTTAATCCTAAAGAAAAAATATCTTCAGGGTTTTCTAAAGAAGCAGATTTATTTTCGCATTTTACGTATGGTCCAAATCTTCCTACGTTTAAAGTAATATCCTGTGAGTATTTTCTGGATATTGACCAAGTACCTTAGGAAGTGATGCTAAAAATTTACATTTATCTAAGTCCAATGAATCCAAAGAAATACCTTTAGGTATAGACACATTTCTAAGATTTTTTTCATCATTACCGATTTGCAAGATAAGGACCAAATCTTCCTTTTTTTAATACAATCTTTTCTTTATTATCAGTCTCTCCAAATCCTTTTGGTTCAGCAAGGAAATCTTGTTCAGCCGCTTTCGCTCTTGATAAAGGTCTTGTAAATTTACATTCAGGATAGTTTGAACAGCCAATAAATGCTCCAAATCTTCCGTTTTTTAAACTAAGTTCACCATTACTACAGTTTTTACATTTTTTAGAGATCTTTCCATCAGCGTCTTTATCAAAAATAATATCTCCTAAGCTTTCATTTAATAAATCGAGCACTGCTCTTGTTCTTAATTCTTTAACTTCATTAATATTTTTATAAAATTCTCTCCAAAAATTTTCTAAAACTTTAAGATATTCAATTTTACCTGTTGTAATTTCATCTAAGCTATCTTCAAGGGTTGCGGTAAAATTATAATCTACATATTTAGTAAATAATTTATCTAAGAAAGCTGTTATAAGCTTGCCTCTATCTGTAGGAATAAAACGTTTTGTAATAAGCTCAACATAGTTTCTAGCTGATAATACTGAAATAATACTAGCATAAGTGGAAGGTCTTCCTATTCCCAAGTTCCTCTAATTTTTTAACTAAACTTGCCTCAGAAAATCTTGGTGGCGGCTCAGTAAAATGTTGCTCAGTGTTAAATTTTGGATTTTCTAATTTTTCATTTATTTTTACTTCTGGTAATATTTTTTGATCATTCTCTTCATCTTTATCGACCTCATCTTCTTCCTTCACATCTTGATATAATTTTAAAAAACCATCAAATACTTGTACAGATCCTGTTGCTCTAAAAGTGATAGACTTTGATCCATTTAATATCTCCAACGTACATCTTTCATATTCCGCATTTTCCATCTGAGAGGACAAGTGTTCTATTCCAAATAAGCTCGTATAATCTTGCCTGATCTTTATCTAAAATAGATCTCATTTTTTCAGGAGTTCTTAAAATATCAGTAGGTCTAATTGCTTCATGTGCTTCTTGGGCATTTTTTGCTTTTTTTCCTGAATAATTTCTAGCTTCACTTGGTAAGTATTTTTTACCAATCTACTTTATCTATGTAATTTCTACATTCTTTTACAGCATCTTGAGAAATATTAGTTCCATCAGTTCTCATATAAGTAATTAAGCCAACGGTATCTCCTTCAAAATCAATTCCTTGATAAAGTCTTTGTGCAATTTGCATCGTTCTTGAAGCTGAAAATCCTAATTTTTTTGAAGCCTCTTGTTGCATAGTAGAGGTTGTAAAAGGAGCATATGGACTTCTTCGGTATGGCTTCTTATCAATACTTGCAATATTGAAACTTTCTTTTTTTATTTGCTCTAAGACATTTTTTATTTCCTGTTCATTTTTGAATGAAAATTTTTCAATTTTATTTCCTTTAAAAGAATAAAGTCTTGCGTTTAATTCTTTTTTTTGTTGAGTTAAAAAAGTACAAGCAAAAGTCCAATATTCTTGGGGCTTAAATAATTCAATATCATGCTCTCTATCAACAATAAGTCTAAGAGCAACAGACTGAACTCTACCAGCTGATTTTGACCCTGGAAGTTTTGTCCATAGAATAGGGGAGATATTAAAACCAACTAAATAATCTAAAGCTCGTCTAGCCATATAGGCATTAACAAGCTCAGGATTAATATCTCTGGGATTGCTAATACCATTTTCTACTGCCTTCTTTGTGATCTCATTAAATACGACTCTTTCAAATTTTTTATCTTTAATTTTTTTATTTTCTTCTAAAATACATTTTAAATGCCAAGCAATAGCTTCTCCTTCGCGATCTGGGTCTGTTGCTAAAATAATTCTATCCGCATCAATTGCATAATCGGTAATTTCTTTTAAATGTTTTTTTGATCCAGGATCAATTTCCCAAATCATTTTAAAATCATGCTCTGTATCTACAGAACCATTTTTGGATGGAAGATCTCTAACATGACCGTAGCTTGCTAAAACTATATAATCTGAACCTAAATATTTGTTAATAGTTTTTGCTTTTGCAGGACTTTCAACGATAACTAAATTCATAAGTTATTAGTAAAAAGTGAAGAACTGTCAAAATTTGTGATCTTTGTCAAATTTCGAAAAAAAATAAACAAAAAAGTCTTTAATTACTTAGAAATTATCCTTTTATTAAAGAAGCTATGTTTTGTCTATGAGTGAAGATTGAAGTGATAAAATAAAATAAAATTAATAAAAATATTTTTTGATCAAAGAAAATAAAAGCTGTAAGTCGTTGCAACTAAATATCCTGATAATGCCGAGAGAGCTGATATTCTAAAAATGGAAAGCATAATTAACCATGCGGTAATAAATGCAGCTGATAAATAAAAATTGATTACCAATAAACTTCCTATGAATGTTGCAACTCCTTTTCCTCCCTTAAATTTTAGCCATACAGGAAAAATATGTGCAAGAAAAACAATTACAGCTGAGTAGTAAGTTAGTTCATTAAAATATTGCATCGTTAAGAAAACAGATAGCGTTCCCTTAAGACCGTCCAGAAGAAGAGTTAGAGCGGCGATAAATTTGTTGCCTGTTCTTAGGACATTAGTTGCGCCAATGTTCCCAGATCCAATTTTTCTCACATCTCCCAAACCAGCTAATTTTTGTAAGAATTAAACCAAACGGTATGGAGCCTAATATATAAGAGTAGAAAGTAACTATAAGTACGTCCATTATCCCTCAAATACTAAATTTCCGTTGATAAATGTTTTTTCAACCTTACCTTGCATTCTTCTTTTCTCAATGGCGGTATTTTTTGATTTTGATTTAATTTTTTCTTTTTCAACAACCCAAGGCTTATCAAGATTAACAACTGCTATATCAGCGTCACTACCAATTGATAAATTTCCTGCATTGATATTTAATATTTTTGCAGGATTACAAGTTAAGGTTTTTATAAGTGTTTTGAGATCACAAGATTGATTGTGATAAAGCTCTAAAGTTAGAGATAATAAAGTTTCAATTCCAGATGCACCAGTTGCTGCTTGTTGAAATGGTAAACGTTTTGATTCTTCATCTTCAGGTTTATGATCTGAAACAATAACATCGATTATCCCTTTTTTAATAGCATCAATTAAAGCTAGACGATCATTTTCAGTTCTAAGAGGAGGGGATAATTTTAAGAAAGTTCTAAAATCTCCAATATCATTTTCATTTAATGATAAATTATTTATTGAAACACTAGTTGTAAATTCTAACCCTTTATTTTTATAAGTTTCGATTACTGGAAGAGATGCTTTTGAGGATACAGTGGATATATGGTATCTGTTTTTATAAAGTTCTAATAAACTTAAATCTCTTTCTATAATAATTTTTTCTGCAATATCTGGAATTCCTTTTAGTCCTAATCTTGTAGATACTTCGCCCTCATTAACTAGAACCATTGGTTGATAGTTCGTTGTCTTGAGGAAATTGAATAATTAAACTATTTAGAGTTTTTTGAATAATTAAATATTTTATCCATTACTCTATTATTCTGAACGCACTTAATTCCATCTGTAAAACCTATAGCGCCAATAATTCCAAGCAAACCAAACTCCGACATTTCATTGCCCTCAAGATTTTTTGTAAGAGTTGCAAGGGGATAAATTTTAATTTGCGACTTATCTTTTGCTCTTCTTTTTGTGAAATCTAATATAGAGCCATTGTCAATAACTGGCATAGTATTTGGCATTGTTACAACAGAAGTAACTCCGCCTGATAGAGCTGCTTCACTTAAAGTCCTGAAATTTTCTTTGTACTCAAAGCCAGGCTCTCCTACAAATACTCTCATGTCTACAATTCCTGGAATTGAAATATTGCCTTTACAATCTATAATTTCACAATCTTTTGGAACATTATTTTTAGTTACATTTTTTCCAATTGCTTTTATTTTTCCATTTTCATCAATTAAAATTCCACCCACTTCATCAATATTATTTTGAGGATCAATTATTCGAGTATTAATTAAAAGTTTCGTTTTCATTTCTTATTCCCGCATATGATTTTTAAACAAGCCATCCTAACCGCAACTCCCATTTCAACTTGCTCTTTGATAATGCTACGGTTGATGTCATCAGCTAAAGTTGTATCAATTTCAACACCTCTATTCATTGGACCTGGATGCATTATCAATGCGTTTGGATGAGCTTTGGTAATTTTTTTATAATCTAGACCGTAAAATTCATAATATTCCCTGGTTGAAGGAACGTAAGATCCTTGCATACGTTCGGTTTGAAGTCGTAGCATCATTACAATGTCAGATCCCTCAAGGCCCTTGTTCATATCTGTGAATGCTTTAACTCCAAGACTTTCAATATTTTTTGGCATTAAGGTAGGAGGGGCAATCACTCTTACTTCAGCCCCTAACATATTAAGTAAGTAGATATTTGATCGTGCAACTCTAGAGTGCATTATGTCGCCACAAATTGAAATTCTCAAACCTTCAATTTTTCCTTTTTTAATTTTAATTGTGAGAGCATCAAGTAATGCTTGTGTTGGATGTTCTCTCCAACCATCGCCTGCATTAATGACTGAACAATTTACTTTTTGCGCTAAAAGATTTGCAGCTCCAGAGTCTTGATGTCTTATAATTAAAACATCAGGATGCATCGCATTCAAGGTCATTGCTGTATCAATTAAGGTTTCACCTTTTTTGATTGATGAATTTGAAACATTCATATTCATCACATCAGCTCCTAATCTTTTCCCAGCAAGTTCGAATGAGCTTAAGGTTCTAGTAGATGATTCAAAAAATAAATTAATTTGAGTTTTGCCGGCTAAGAATATTTAATTTTTTTTGTTCCCTTTTGTTAAAGTCAACAAATTGCATTGACTCATCAAGAATGTAATTTACTTCGGGAATAGATAGAGATTGAATGCCTAAGAGGTGTTTGTGTCTGAATTTAACAGCTTCTTTTTGTATAGCCATTAAAAGCAACTCTATACTTGCAAACTATAAAGCTTGCAAGCATTAAATCAAAATCACTTATTTTGTTTGATTTTTATAATAATCAATAAAGCCTTGTAAAATAAAGGCGGCAGAATTTTCATCTAGTTTTTTCTGCTTCTTTGTTACGTTAATTGATAATTTTGACATACCTTTGTAAGCACCCTCACTAGAGAGTCTTTCATCCCAAAGAGTTACTGGAATAGATAAGTTGTTCAGTTAAACTTTTAGAAAAATCTCTAGCTGATTGAGCTCTTGGACCAAGAGAACCATCCATATTAATAGGGTTGCCAACTACAATGCCTTCAATATTATTTTCCTGAATTATATTTCTTATTTCAGTTATAAAAAATTTTAGCTGCTGTAAACTCAATTGTAGTTAAAGGAGTTGCGATATTATGATTTTCATCACAAATAGAGATACCTATATTTTTTTTTCCATGATCAATTCCAATTAATCTGGATTGTTTATTTATTATTTCTGCAAATTTATCGTTCTCTAATAGGTTGTAAGTTTTCATTAAAATGTTAATTTAGCTAGATTTACCATTAAGTCTAATGTCAATTAACAAAGATACTATTAAGAAAATATCAAAGCTAGCAAGGATATCAGTAACCAACGAAGAGACTGATAGACTTGAAAAAGATTTAAATTCTATTTTAAAATTTGTTGAACAGTTAAAAGAACTTAATACTGATAAAATTGCTCCTATAGCTTCGGTCTCTGACCAACCCCTTACAATGAATAAAGATGAGATTAAAAAAATTAATGAAAAAGAAGAAATTTTAAAAAACGCTCCTGAGAAAAATACTAATTATTATATCGTTCCAAAGGTTATCGAATAAACATGACCGATCTTACAAAATTAACATTAGTTGAAAGCATAAAGCATGTTAAAGAAAAAAAATGCAGCGCTTCAGAATTAGTTAGCGCTTATATTAAGAGAATAGAAAAGTCAGATAAATTAAACTGCTTTAATACTAAGGATTTAGAAAATGCTGTTAGCAAAGCTAAAAAAATAGACGCTAATCAAAAAATTAGATAAAGCTTTAGTTGGAGCTCCTATCGCCGTTAAGGATTTATTTTGCACAAAAGGTATAAAAACAACCGCATCAAGTAAAATTTTATCAAATTTTATTCCAACTTATGAATCTACTGTTACACAAAAACTTTGGAATGAAGATGCAATTTTAATTGGAAAATTAAACTCAGATGAATTTGCAATGGGCTCATCAAATGAGACTAGTAGTTTTGGAAATGTTTTAAATCCATATCGTTTAAATAATGAAAATCTTGTTCCAGGAGGATCTTCAGGAGGATGTGCTAGTGCAGTTGCTGCAGATTTAACGATAGCTACTGTTGGAACAGATACTGGCGGAAGTATTCGTCAACCGGCTGCATTTACAGGCATTGTCGGTTTAAAGCCTACTTATGGTCGTTGTTCTAGATGGGGAGTAGTTGCGTTTGCATCTTCTTTAGATCAAGCAGGACCTATGACCAAAGATGTCAAAGATGCTGCCTTAATGCTTGATGTTATTTCTGGTTATGATGAAAAAGATTCAACATCTGCAAAAAAACCAAAGAGTTCATTTCTAAGCTCAATTAAAAATAATGTTAAAGGTTTAAGGGTTGGAGTTCCAAAAGAATACCGCGTTGATAATATGCCAAAGGAAGTAGATGATTTATGGAAAGAAGGAATAAAAATTTTAAAAGATAATGGGGCTAGTTATTAAAGATATTTCATTACCACATACAAAATATGCTCTTCCGACTTATTATATTATTGCACCAGCTGAAGCCTCATCAAATTTAGCAAGATACGATGGTGTTAGATACGGCCTTAGAGCAGAAGGAAAAGATTTAACTGAGATGTACGAAAATACTAGATCAAAAGGTTTTGGCACTGAAGTTAAAAGAAGAATTATGATTGGAACTTACGTTTTATCCTCAGGTTATTATGATGCTTATTATTTAAAAGCTCAAAAGGTTAGAAATTTAATTAAAATGGATTTTGATAACGCTTTTAAAGATGTTGATGTTATTTTAACACCAACAACACCAACTCCCGCTTTTAAGTTTGGAGAAAATACAGACGATCCGATCGCTATGTATTTAAATGATATATTTACAGTAACTGCAAACTTAGCTGGTCTTCCAGCAATATCGTTGCCAATAAAATATAATAAAGATGGACTACCATTAGCATTACAATTATTTGGTAAAGTCTTTTGATGAACAAACATTATTAAACACTGCTTATTCAATAGAGCAGCAAGTTAATTTTAAATCACAAGTAAAAGATTGGTGGATGTAATGAGCGATAAAGAATTTAATTATTATATTTCTGGGGAAACAGGAAAATGGGAAGTTGTAATTGGACTTGAAGTGCATGCACAAGTAAGTTCAAATGCTAAATTATTTTCATCTTCTGCAACTAAATTTGGATCAGAGCCAAATTCACAAGTAAGTTTAATTGATGCAGCAATGCCAGGAATGTTACCTGTGATTAATGAATTTTGTGTTGAACAGGCGGTTAAAACAGGACTTGGATTGAAAGCTAAGATCAATTTACTTTCTAGTTTTTGATAGAAAAAATTATTTTTACGCTGATTTGCCACAAGGTTATCAAATTTCTCAATTTAAACATCCAATCGTTGGAGAAGGAGAAGTAATTCTTGATATGCCTTATGGAACAAAAAAAATTGGAATTGAAAGACTTCATCTTGAGCAAGATGCTGGAAAAAGTTTACACGATCAAGATCCAACAAAAACATTTATTGATTTAAACAGATCAGGCGTTGCATTAATGGAAATTGTAAGTAAGCCAGATTTAAGATCACCAGAGGAAGTTGCTGAATATATTAAAAAATTAAGATCTATTATGCGTTATTTAGGTACTTGCGATGGGAATATGGAAGAAGGCTCATTAAGAGCAGACGTTAATGTATCTGTTAGAAAAGTAGGCAGCAAAGATTTTGGAACACGTTGTGAAATTAAAAACGTTAATTCAATAAAATTTATGCAACAAGCCATTCAATATGAAGCAAAAAGACAAGTAGAAATTACTAGAAGATGGTAAAAAAATTGATCAAGAAACAAGATTGTTTGATACTAAAAAAAATGAAACTCGACAGATGCGTAGCAAAGAAGATGCTCATGACTATAGATATTTCCCTGATCCAGATCTTCCTCCTTTAAAATTTGATCAATCTTTTGTAGATGGAATTAAACAAAAATTACCAGAGTTACCAGATGATAAAAAAGAACGTTTAATTAAAGATTATAAACTTTCAAATTATGAGGCTGGAGTTTTAATATCAGATAAAGACACCTCAGATTATTTTGAAGATGTTGCAAAAAATTCAGATGTAAAACTTGCAATTAATTGGGTGATTGGTGATTTGTTTGCAGCTTTAAATAAAATTGGAAAATCTATTAAAGAGTCTCCTATTTCATCTAAAAATTTATCAAAGTTAATCCAATTGATAAAAAACAATACAATTTCTGGAAGAATTGCCAAAGAAGTTTTTGAATTAATGATTAATGATAATAGAGATCCAAAAGTTATCGTTGAAGAAAAGGGACTTGTTCAAGAAAGTAATGTTGATGAATTAGAAAAAATTATTGAAAAAGTATTAAAAGATAACTCTGAAAAAGTTGCAGAATATAAGTCTGGCAAAGATAAATTATTTGGATTTTTCGTAGGTTCTGTAATTAAAGAGTCTAAAGGTAAAGCTAATCCTGCTTTAGTTAATGATATTTTAAAGAAAAAACTTTCATAAAGTGTTTAAGTCGATTGAAAATTCAGCTGAATTACAGCAAGTATATTTTTACTTATGGTGTTAATGAACATCCTTTGCAGAAAGAAATTAGAGAATATACAGAAAAAAATCTTGGTAATTCCGCAATAATGCAAATCAGTCCAGACCAAGGAGCCTTGCTACAATTTATTATCAAAAGTTCAAATATTCAAAACTGTTTAGAGATTGGAACTTTTACAGGTTACAGCGCTTTAACCATGGCGTTGGCTCTTCCTGAAAATGGATCAATTGTTAGTTTAGATATTGATAAAGTAAATACTGATATTGCAAAAAAATATTGGAGCAAACATAGTGTTGGAAAAAAAATTGATTTCATTTTAGCTCCAGCGTTAGAGACGATGGAGGAATTTATTAATCAAGATAAAATTTTTGATTTAATTTTTATTGATGCAGATAAAAATAATTATATAAACTATTTTTTAAAATCACTCGAGCTTCTAGAAAAAGATGGAATTATTATTATTGATAATACTCTTTGGAAAGGAAAAGTTGCAGACCCAAATATTAGTGATGATCAAACTAATTCTATTAGAGAATTTAATAGTTTTGTTAAAGACTTTAAGGGAACTGAGAGTATGATATTATCAATAGCGGACGGGATGACCATTTGTAGAAAGTTATAAAATGTTAAAATTAATTAGTTTTTATAAATTTGTTAAAATTAAAAACCCCGTAGATAATAAACTAACCTTTAAAAAATTTTTTATTGATAATAAGTTAAAAGGTAGCATTATTTTTTCTTTAGAAGGAATTAACGGCAGCGTTTCAGGAAAACAATCTAATATTGATTTATTAGTTAGGTTTTTAAAAGAAAGATTTTTATTTAAACAATTTGATACTATTAATGAATGCGATGTTGATTTTGTTCCGTTTAAAAAAGCTAAGGTTAAAATAAAAAATGAAGTAGTACCATTAAATGAACTGTTTAATGATGATAAATATAAATTTCAAAACAGAATTGAACCTGAAGATTGGAATAAATTAATTTTATCAAATGATGTTACTGTTGTTGATGTTAGAAAATCTTTTGAAAGTGAGATTGGTACCTTTGAAAAAGCAATAAATCCTAAAATTAATGACTTTAGAAAATTCCCAGAATATTTTGAAAAACTCTCAGATGACAAGGATAGAAAAATTGCAATGTTTTGCACTGGGGGAATTCGCTGTGAAAAAGCTGCAAGCTATTTATTTAAGAGAGGCTTTAAGAATATTTACCAACTAAAAGGTGGAATTTTAAATTATCTAAATAATGTTTCTGAAAAAAAATCTTTATGGAATGGAGAATGTTTCGTTTTTGATGAAAGAATTACTGTTGTGACCAATTCAAAAAAAGGAAATTATTTGACATGCGCAGGCTGTAGAACTCCTATAAAAAAGAGTGTCATTAACTCACCAAAATATGAAAAAGACGTTAGTTGTCCAAATTGTTTTGACAAATTAACAGATAAACAAAAAATTGGATTTAGAATGAGAGCTTCACAAAAATTAAGTGGCAAATTAAAATCAAATTTATTACAAAGAACATCTGCATGAGCAAACAAGTTCCAAATGTTAAATTTATAATTCGTCCTGAAAAAGAATTTATTACAATAACTTCAGATGATATTTTTAAAGATAAAACTATAGTCTTATTTGCTCTTCCTGGAGCTTTCACACCTACCTGTAATGATTATCATCTGCCAGGTTATGAATGTAAATTATGACGAAATTAAAAAAATTAGGCATTGATGAAGTTTATTGTTTAAGCGCTAACGATCCATTTGTAATGAAAGCTTGGGCTAAGAATTTAGATCTTAAAAAAGTTAAAATGTTACCAGATGCTAATATGGAATTTACCAAAGCTATGGAAATGGTCTCCGATAGATCAGCCGCCGGTATGGGTCAGCGTTCAAAAAGATATTCAATTTATGTTAAAAATAAAATAATCGAAAAAATGTTTGTTGATGCAGATGGTAAATTTGATGTGAGCGATTCAAATACCATGATTAGTTTTTTAAAGTCACAAAAGTAAATGAAAAAAGGTTTTCGACCTATTACACGAACAGCCAAATCCTGAACCAGAAGATAAAAATTCTATTTCTTGGATTATTTGGGCCGCTTGGGCTGATCGAATTACTTTTGAAGATATAAAAGAAAAAACAGGAAGATCAGAGTCTGAAGTTATTAAAATAATGAGAAAGAACTTAAGTGAAAGTTCATTTAAATTATGGAGAAAAAGAACCCATAATCAAAGTATTAAACATAGAAAAAAATTCGAGAACTCCAGAAAACAACTAAAACAAAGAATTTACTTTTCTGATGATGATTAAAATCTCGACATTTTAGTTGAATAAATACAATTCTAGTTTAGATAGACACTCTTCATGGCGACAGATATAAAAAAAATCCGTAACATCGCAATTATTGCACACGTCGATCACGGCAAAACAACACTCCTTAGATAAATTATTAAGAGATTCTGGAACATTAAAAGCATCGGAAATGACCGAAGAGCGAATAATGGATTCTAATGAAATTGAAAAAGAAAGAGGCATTACTATTCTTGCAAAAAATACTTCATTAACTTGGAATGGCTATCAAATAAATATTATTGATACACCTGGTCACGCTGACTTTGGTGGTGAAGTAGAACGTGGCCTTTCTATGGTGGATTCTGTTCTGCTTCTAGTAGACGCAGTGGATGGGCCGATGCCACAAACTAGATTTGTAACATCAAAAGCTTTAAAACTTGGACTTCGACCAATTGTAGTAATTAATAAAGTAGACAGAGATGGAGCAAGACCTGATTGGGCATTAGATCAAACTTTCGATTTGTTCGATAAATTAGGCGCAACTTCTGAACAGCTAGATTTTCCAATTGTTTATACATCTGCAATTCAAGGTTGGGCAGCAAAAGAGCCAAAAAAGGCTGATCACAATATGAGCGTTTTATTTCAATGTATTGTTGATAACGTTCCGCATCCAAAAGTGGATCTTGACGGACCTTTTAGAATGCAAGTGAGCTCTCTTGATTATTCAAGTTATGTTGGCGTTATTGGAATTGGAAGGATTCAAAGAGGAACTGTTAAAATAAATGATAACGTTTCAATTATTAATAAAGAAGGAAAAATTAAAAACGGAAAAATATTACAAATTTTAGGATTTTTAGGTTTAGCAAGAATTGAAAAACAAGAAGCATCTGCTGGAGAAATAATAATGTTCTCTGGTATTGATGGGGTTAAAATTTCAGATACAGTTTGCGATCCAAAACAAGTTGAAGCGTTGCCACCACTTGTTGTTGATGAGCCAACAATTAGCATGACTTTTCAAGTCAATACATCTCCCTTTGCAGGCAAAGAAGGTAAAATACGTTACAACAAGAAATATTAAAGACAGATTAGATAAAGAACTTATTCATAATGTTGCTCTTCGAGTTACAGAAACTGAAAGCCCGGACAAATATAGAGTATCAGGAAGAGGAGAATTGCATTTATCAATTTTAATCGAAAATATGAGAAGAGAAGGATATGAACTTGCAATTTCTAGACCTGAAGTAATTATTAAAAAAGTAGATGGTCAAGACCAGGAACCTTTTGAGGCTTTAACCATTGATATCGAAGAACAACATCAAGGAAAAATTATGGAAAAACTTGGTGAGAGAAAAGGAGATTTAAAAAATATGGTCTCTGATAGCAGAGGCAGAGTTCGATTAGATTATATTATTCCAACACGAGGTTTAATTGGTTTTCGTTCAGATTTTTTATCAACTACTTCAGGAACTGGTTTGATGTATCATTCCTTCGATCATTATGGTCCTAAAATTAACCAATCGTTAGGTGAAAGAAATAATGGTGTTCTAATTTCAAAAGACCAAGGAAAAGCAGTTACTTATGGTATTTTTCATCTTCAAGAGCGTGGACGTTTCTTCATATCTCACGGTGATGAGATTTATGCAGGACAAGTTATAGGAATACATAATAGAGACAATGATTTAATAGTTAATCCACTAATTGGAAAAAAAGTATCCAACGTAAGATCAGTTACTGCTGATGAGGCTTTAGTTATTGTTCCTCCAATTAGAACAACTTTAGAATATTCACTTCAGTTTATTAATGATGATGAACTTGTTGAAGTTACACCAAAGTCAATTCGTATAAGAAAAAGATTCTTACTTGAACACGAGCGCAAAAGAGCCCAAAAGTCATAATAAATAATGGTTTCGGTTATCAAGTATAAAGATCTAGGTGGAGCTGATCATGGTTGGTTAAAGGCAAAACATCATTTTAGTTTTGCATCTTATTACAATCCTAAAAGAATGGGTTTCGGTACTATTCGAGTTATTAATGACGATATTATAAAAGCTAAAAAGGGTTTTGATCCGCATCAGCATAATGACATGGAGATAATTACTTATGTTAGGTCTGGTGCAATTACTCATACAGACAATCAAAATAACAAAGGTAGAACCGAAGCCGGTGACATTCAGGTTATGAGTGCAGGCTCAGGAGTTATTCATTCAGAATATAATTTAGAAGACAAAGAAACAAATATTTATCAAATCTGGATTGTACCAAATAAAACTGGAGTTAAACCCAGATGGGAAGCAAAACAATTTCCAAAAAATCCAGTTAAAGATAAACTTAATCTTTTAGTTTCTGGGTTTGGAAAAAATTACAAAGAAGGAACATTGGGAATTTATCAAGATGCTTATGTATATGGTGGAAAAATAAATAAAGGTGATCAAATCAGTCACAAAACTAAACATCAGGCTTACTTATTATGCTCTTATGGAAGTGTTACTTTAGATGAGGAAGTATTAGAAAAAGGTGATGCTGCTGAAATTTTAGATATTAAAGAATTTAAAATTAGAGCTAATGAAGATTCCGAAGTTTTAGTAATAGATGCTCCAAAATAAAAATTAGTACAATATTAAGCAGCTTTAAGAAATATAACTCCAAGAATGATTAAAGATACTCCGATCCACCTTAAAAGTATTGATGGATCATTAAAGAATAAAACTCCAATAATAAAAGTTCCAGCAGCCCCAATCCCAGTCCACACAGCATAAGCTGTTCCGATAGATATTCCTTTTAGGGATAACCATAATAATACTCCGCTTATCGCCATTGAGATAACGGAAATTATTGGTCCTAATATTTTAAAAGAAGGAATAGATGCTAATTTAAGACCTAACGGCCAGCCAATTTCAAAAAAGCCTGCCGCAACAAGATAAATCCAATGAATTGAATTCACTTAAATTTTAATTAAGCTGTTTTTTTCTTCGCTGCTGCTTTTTGTATTTTTCCGCCACCCGCTATGCACTCATCCATAGTTTTATATGGAGTAAAATCTTTTAATTTTTTATAAGATTTTGAGGCAGAACTGTAACAAATTCCAGATTTAGCTGATTTTTTAATTTCAGCATTTTGAGCAAACACTAAGTTTTGGCTGAAGAACATTACTGTAAGCATGATTATAATTTTTTTCATAAGCGTGGTTATTAGAGATATTTAAATGATTATTCAACTTTTTTCCTCATAGTTAAACTTGTAATATAGAATGAATGGCTTAAATATTTGCCTTTATGTGAGGAGAGATGGCCGAGAGGCTGAAGGCGGCGGTTTGCTAAACCGTTATACGATTGAAAAGTCGTATCGAGGGTTCGAATCCCTCTCTCTCCGCCAAAAATATGAATGACAATCTTATTGTAAGCGAAATAATTTCCAAATCTTTTTCTTATATATTTAAAGATATTAAAAAAATATTTAGAGAAAGTTTTTTTACAGTTTTGCTACTTACAATAATTTTTAATGCATTATATTTTTTAGTTTTAAAAGGCATCGCAACTAAATTCACATTTTTTATAATTTTTGCTCTTATGGGGTCAGTAATTAGTACAATTGCTTATAAAGTGCATAGAGATATTTTGTTAAATCAAACTATATTTAATCCCTTATTTAAAATGTTAGACTTAACTAATATTAGATATTTATTTTATAGTACGTTAATTTCTTTTTTAGCTTTAAGTCCCATATTTTTAAAATACTATTTAGACCGAAATGGTATTAGCACCATATTTGGAGCTGATAGTAGGTACGTTGTCTTATTATTAATACCAACCATTTATTTAACTTTTAAATTAATTCTAATTTTGCCAAAAATATCTTTAAATAAATCTTAGTTTGTTAAGAGAAAAGAATTTAATAATTCTTCTGGAAAATTATTTCTAATATTTTTAATTATTACTCTAGCTTTTATTTTGCCGACTTATGTGATTTTTGCAGTGCAGGTCTATTTACTGCAGAATATGCAAGAGTTTTACAAATTTTTTAAACCTTTTTTTGATTTTATCTCTTTTTTTGTTTCTTATTTAAATTATGCAGCAGTTTTTGCAGCATTATCTTATTCTTATAAAGCAACTAAAAAATAATTATCGATATAAAATTTTTTCAATTTTATTAGTAGCATTTACAGGGTCATTTAAATATTCATATACGTTAATATTTTCACTAACCCTTTGTACATAATTTCTAGTTTCATGGAATGGTATAAGTTCAATAAAATCAATTGCATCAATTTGTTTTTTTCTTGGATCTCCGTACGTTTTAATCCATTTTTCAACTCGATGAGGACCAGCATTGTATGCTGCAAACGCTAGATAATGAGAGCCAAAATCATTATCAAGATCTGAAATATAATATGAGCCAAGGGCTAAGTTATAATCTTTGTCTTTTGTTAATTTTTCTTTAGAAAAATCAACATTAGTTACTTTACTCAACAATTTTGCTGTTGCTGGCATGATTTGCATTAAACCTTTTGCTCCAACATTAGAGTTTGCAGATGTATCAAATTCACTTTCTTGTCTTATTAAAGCTAAAATAACCGAACTATCTAATATCTTCTGGTTTTTAACTTGTTTTGGAACTTCTATTCTTGGATAGCTTATTTCTAAAAAATTTAAATTTTTATAAGAAGCATTCTTTGCAATTTGTATGGCAAAATCTAATCTTTCAATTTCTTGCGCCAACAGACCAGCCATTGAAATTTCTTCAAAGGTTCTATTTTGTTCAACATCACCAAGATGTCTAAGTATATCTTTTGAGTATTTAGTTCTATTTAACTCCTTTAGTATAGATAACTGATTTTGCTTGTGGGTTATTTTTTTTAAATTCTTCATATTTTTCTTCACTAAATTTAAAATTATTGTTTATTGAAAATTTTTTTTCGTTTAATTCTATATGTGAAAGTTGACCATAAAATGTGGCTCCATATTGAGAACCCGTTCTAAACCATGTGTTAGATTGATTTGTTTGACCTAATTTTTTATATGTTCTTCCAATCCAATAAGCTGCTCTTGCTTTAGATATCGGATAAGTAACGGCTGCATTCATTTTTAAAAAATGATTAAGAGCTATTTCTGCTTGATTGGTAAAACTTAAAGCAATCCAACCAAGATGCCATTCAATTTCAGCATAATCTGAACCTTCATTTAATCTGTGATCCTTTAAAATGTCGTATGCTATTTTATATTCTTTGTCTGAAATCTTATCTCTTGCAACTGATAGCCTTTCTTTAGCTAGATATTGATTTCGCATTAGAGAGTCTGATGCGCTTTGATTCATTAAAGTTAGCGCCTCATCAAATCTTGCTTTCTTTCTTCGCCATTTAATTCTGTCATAAATTAAACCCGGATCTTCTTTTAAAGATTGAGGTACTTGAGAAATTAAATTATCAGCTGATTTTTTAGTAAATAAAGCCGCCCTAGCATTATATAATTTTTGATAATCAGGATTTAAATAATCTATAGTATCTCTCAAGTCTTTATATTTGGCCTCGTATGCAAAATAATCTGCTCTCAAAACATAGTCCTGATGAGTTAAAAACTTTTTAAATATTTTAGAGAAATATTTTAAATCATTCTTACTTAACTCTGCATCTTTAAAACCATCTTTGACTAAATTTTTAGCTTTTTCAGTTTGATTATTTTCTAAAAATGCCTCTGCTAATCTCAATCTTCCAAATCCACTAAGAGGAGGGTTATTACTAAAATATTCTATAATTGAAGGGGGTGAATTATTATCAAAGTTAATTTTATGCTCTGCTAGATATTTTATACGATTTATTCTTGGCCAATCTTTATGGTTTTTAATAAATGCAGAATATTCATTAAAGCTTGCTCCGCTTTGAGGTTCGATTAAATACATCCAATTTACGAGTGTATAAATTGTCTTGTCTTGCATTTTTTGAGCGTCATATAATGCAAGTTTCCATTGTTTTCTATCAACATAATCAAAAACAACTTTTGTTATTTCAAAATCTTTATCACTAAGAGTTTTTGTTGCTAAAGTTCCTTTAGGTCCGGGGGTAAAATTTTTAAAGTCACTAGGTTTTGCCTTGGGAACCACTTCCTTATTGCCGTCAGTTTTTTCGATATCTTTTTTTACTTCTTTTGTTTCTTTAGGTTTAGGTATTTCTTGTTTTTTTTCAGGAATTTGTTTTTCTTTGACATCTTTGACTTCTTTTTTCGGCTCTTCTTTTTTTTGAATTTTATTCTTCCTGTATTAAGAACTTCATCTTTAGGTTTTAAAACTGGTTGTTCTTTTTTTTATTTTTTGTTAAATTGTCTAAAAACTTCGATGTTTTTGAGGAATATGCTGAGCTATCTATAAATTTTTCAGGTTTTAATTTTGGTGGTATATTTTTTGCATGAGCTGGAAAAAGTTAAACCTAACAGCAAAAATAAATTAATAATTACAACAAATTTAAAGTTCATTTAATTTTATTATTTTAAAAAACAGTGTATTATAAAAATGCTTTTTTATAGATATTTATATAATGTTTAAAGGATCATTTACCGCTCTTATTACACCATTTAAAAACAATCGATTAGATAGAGATGCTTACGCTAAACTAATTCATCACCAAATTGATAATGGTACAAACGGTTTGGTACCTGGTGGTACGACAGGAGAATCTCCAACTCTAAGTCATGTTGAACATAGAGAAATAATTAAAATTTGCGTTCGTGAGTCAAAAAATAGAATTCCAATTATGGCTGGCACAGGATCAAATTCCACAGAAGAAGCAATTCATTTAACAAGATTTGCAGAAAAAGCAGGAGCAAATGCAGCATTGATTGTAACTCCTTATTATAACAAACCAACGCAGGAAGGTTTGTATCAACATTATAAAGCAATTAATAATAAATGTGGCTTACCAATTTTTATTTATAATATTCCGGGCCGCTCCGTAATTGACATGAGTGTTGATACAATGTCTCGTTTGTTTGAGCTTAAAAATATAGCGGGTGTTAAAGATGCGACAGGCGATCTAAGTAGAGTCATTCAACAAAGAAAAAAATTGGGAAAAGATTTTATTCAATTTACCGGAGAAGATTCAAACGCGTATGAATTTAGATTAAGAGGTGGAGTAGGATGCATATCCGTTACAGCAAATGTTGCTCCTAGACTTTGTTCTGAAATGCAAATTTTATTAGATTATCAAACAGATAAACTTATTTTACAGAGAGCAAAGGAAATTAATAGAATTTTGAAACCTTTGCATGATTTAATGTTCATTGAAACAAATCCATCTCCAGTCAAATATGCGGTTAGTTTATTAAAATTATGTTCAAAAGATCTACGTTTACCAATGGTAACTATTGCTAAAAAAAATCAAATTAGAATTAAGAATTTATTAAAAAAACTTTCATTAATTTAATTAATGAAAAAAGATGAGGGCAATTATCAGGTAGTTGCAAACAATAGAAAAGCTAGTTTTAATTATTTTCTTTTAGAATTAATTGAGGCTGGAATAGCTTTGTTAGGATCTGAAGTTAAATCTTTACGATTAGGTAAGGGCAATATCGCAGAATCTTATGCTGTTGATATTAGCGGAGAACTTTTTTTACAAAATTCTTATATTCCTGAATATAATCAATCCTCATATAATAATCATGATCCAAGAAGGCTTAGAAAATTATTATTAAGCAAAAAACAAATTAACAAAATAATTGGAAAGATTAATCAAGAAGGATTAACCGTTGTTCCTGTAAGGATGTATTTTAATCATAAAGGGATAGCCAAAGTTCAAATTGCTATTGCCAAAGGAAAAAAACAACACGATAAACGCCACACTAAAAAAACTAGAGATTGGGAAAGAGAAAAATCAAGAGTTTTTAGAAAAAGTTAATTATGATACTTTTATCACTTGGTTCAAATCTCCCTTCCAAATTTGGTGATAGTAAACAAACTTTGTTAAAATGTTACGAATTTTTTAACAATGATGATGTTAAAATATTAAAAAAATCAAGTTTTTATGAAAGTACAGCCGTCCCCAATAATTTAGACCCTAAATTTATCAATAGTATAATTTCTATAACGACAAGATTTTCAGCAGAGGAATTAATTAAATATATTTTAAAAGTAGAGAAAAAATTTCATCGAAAACGAGATCAAATCAATGCGCCACGAACATGTGATATAGATATTATAGATTTTAATGGGCAAAAAATAAATATTTCAAATATAAATATTTCATTAGAAATTCCTCACCCACGTTTAGAACAAAGAAGTTTTGTTTTATATCCAATAAGAGAAATAGATAAAAATTGGAAAAGTCCTTTGTCAGGAAAAAAAATTGATCAATTGATTGAAAATTTAGACTCAGAAACGAAGAAGAACATTACAATTATATAAAACTTTGGTATATTTTTGCCATGCTTAATCAACAAGAACTTTTAGATAAGGTCAAAATTTATAATAATTACATTGATGAAAAAGTTGTAAAGAAAGCCTATGATTTTGCTTTAGATGTTCACAAAAATCAAAAGAGATTATCTGGCGATCCTTATATATCGCATCCAATCGCTGTAGCATCTATTCTTTGTGATTTAAAAGTTGATACAGCTACTATTACAACAGCGTTATTACATGACACGATCGAAGATACCGAAGCAACCTATAATGAAGTTAGCAAACAGTTTGGAAAAGAGATAGCGGATCTAGTTGAGGGTGTCACAAAGATTTCAAGATTAGAGGATCAATCAAAAGAATATTCAATTGCTGAAAATTTTAGAAAATTAATATTGGCAACGTCAAAAGACATTAGAGTTTTATTAGTTAAGTTGGCCGATAGACTTCATAATATGCGTACAATTAATAATATTTCTGATCCTGAAAAAAGATTAAGAATTGCTAAAGAGACTATGGAAATTTATACCCCGTTAGCTGAGAGAATGGGTATGCATAATTTTAGAGATGAGCTAGAGGATTTAGCATTTAATGTCTTAAACCCTGATGCTCGCAAATTAATAAACGATCGTCTGCAATTAAATAAAGAGAGTTTGGGTTTAACATTTGCAGATATTTCTAAAAAAATTTTAAAATTACTTGAAGAAAATAATATTAGTGCAAAAGTTACTGGAAGGCAGAAAACGCCGTTTTCTATATGGAAAAAAACCCAAAACAAAAAGAGTATCATTAGAACAAATTACGGACATTGTTGGTTTTAGAGTAATTTTAGATAACGTAGACCTTTGCTATAGGGCACTTGGGCTTTTTCATACGGAATGGTCTATGGTGCCTGGTAGATTTAAAGATTATATCTCTGTTCCAAAATCTAATAATTATAAATCTCTTCATACAGCAGTCATAGGACCGAAAAGACAAAAAATTGAAATTCAAATTAGAACCTCTGAAATGCATGAGTTTGCTGAAAGAGGAGTTGCAGCTCATTGGACCTATAAATCTAATGAAAAAATTAGTCAAAACACAATCAAGGACTACAATTGGTTAAAAGACCTTGTTGAAATGCTAGAAAGTGGAGAAAATCCAGAACATTTTTTCGAATATACGAGACTGCAGTTATTTCAAGATCAAGTTTTTTGTTTCACGCCGAAAGGAACTTTAATTCGTTTACCCGTAAATGCCACACCAATTGACTTTGCTTATGCAGTGCACACAGAAATTGGCGATAAGTGCATTGGGTGTAAAATTAACGGCAAAGAGTCACCTTTGCAAAGTAGTTTGCACAATGGAGATGAAGTTCAAATTATTACATCTTCTAAACCATCACCTTCTATGCACTGGTCGTCAATTGCAAAAACAGGAAAAGCTAGGGCTGCAGTAAGAAGATATTGGAGTTTAAGAAAAGCACAGAAGCCAACTGAAAAAGCCTATGACTCAAGTTTATGGGTTCTTTTAAGTCATAAAGCTGGAACTTTAGGTGAGGTTTGCACAATGATTGGCAGACATAAATGTAATATTACCAATGTAGAATTGGTAGATAAAAAAAATGATTATATAAGCTTTATTTTTGATTTAGAAATTAAAAATTTAAAAGATTTTACTAATTTAATTTCAGAAATTAAAAATCAAAATATAAATTTTAAAATTATTAGAAATAGAAAAGTAAATGTTGACCGAAAAAAAAACTAAAGAAATTTTTTTAAAAACGAAAGCTTTATTACATGGTCATTTTATTTTATCCTCAGGTTTAAGAAGTCCACAATATTTACAATGTGCAAAATTATTAATGCACCCAAAAAAATCTGAATTAATCTGTAAATCACTTTCGCAAAAAATTAAAAAAGTTTTTAAAAAAATAGATTTAGTTGTAGCGCCAGCTATGGGAGGAATAATTGTAGGATATGAGGTGGCAAGACATTTAAAAGCTCCGTCAATTTTTACTGAACGAGTCTCAGGAAAATTTGAGTTAAGACGTGGCTTTCATATTACGCCAGGCACAAGGGTATTAATCGTTGAAGATGTTATAACCACTGGCAAATCAAGCATGGAATGCGCCAAAGTTGTAACTAAGAATAAAGGCAAAGTTATTGGATTTGCATGCATTGTTGATCGTTCAAATAATCAAAGCTGCATTCATTTAAAAATAGTTTCTCAAATTGCTTTTAATATCCCCACTTATAAAGAAGACAAACTACCAGTACATTTAAAATCTATTCCAGCCGTCAAACCTGGTAGTCGAAATTTAACATAAAATGAGAAAAAAAATTAGATTAGGATTTAATATTGATCATGTTGCAACAGTAAGAAATGCAAGAGGTGATGATTATCCATCACCCATAAAAGCTGCAATTATAGCGCAAAATAATGGGGCAGACTCGATAACAGTTCATTTAAGAGAAGATCGCAGACATATCCGAGATTACGACCTAATAGATTTAAAAAATAAAATTAAAATTCCAATAAATTTAGAAATGGCCCTAACTCCCGAGATGCTAAAAATCGCTTTAAAGCTTAAACCTAAATATGTATGCATAGTTCCTGAAAAAAGAAAAGAAGTGACTACAGAAGGGGGCTTAAATTTAAATTATAAAAAAAATTATTTAAAAAAAGTTATTCACTTATTAAAAAAGAAAAATATTACGGTTTCATTATTTATAGATCCTGACTTAAAAACAGTTCATTTGGCTAAAAAATTAGGGTCAGACAATATTGAGCTTCATACTGGAAAATATTGTAAATTTTTTAGAGAAAAAAATTACTTAAGCATTAAGAAAGAATTTTTAAAAATTAAAAATTCGGCAAAACTGGGTTATGTATTAAATTTAGGTGTTCATGCCGGACACGGCTTAAATTACCAAACTGCTAAAAAAATATCACAGATTAATGAGATTACAGAATTGAATATTGGTCATTTTTTTATATCAGAGTCGATTTTTTTTGGTATAGCTAATGTCCTTAAAAAATTTAATAAAATTTTAAATCGATGAATGTAATTGGGCTAGGCACAGATATTGTAAATATGAATAGAGTAAAAAAAATTTATTCTAAATATGGTAATCAATTTATAAATAAAATCTTAACTGAAACCGAAAAAAAAACTCCACAATTAAAAAATATTGCTTCAATTGCAAAAAGATTTGCTGCAAAAGAGGCAATTTCGAAAGCAATTGGATACGGGTTTTCAAAAGGCGTGCATTTCAAAAATATTGAAATATATAATGATAAGAGAGGTAAGCCCTATGCCCAGTTAAATGGCAAAGCTAAAACCATACTCAATAAAATATCAAAAAAATATAATATTTTTTTGCGAAATCTGACGACAAACCTTGGGCTGTTGCAACGGCTCTAATTACTTCTGAATGAAAAAAATTATTGTTGAAAATGCAAAAACACTTTTTTTTGCATTTTTGATTGCATTATTTATCAGAACCTTTTTTTTTCAGCCTTTTTATATTCCTTCATCATCCATGGAAGAGAGTTTGTTAGTAGGAGATAGATTATTTGTTTCCAAATTTACCTATGGGTACAGCAAACATTCCCTACCTTTTAGTCCTAATATTTCTGATAAAAGAATTTTTTATTCTTCACCTGAAAGAGGAGATGTAATTGTTTTTAAAACCCCTGAAGATAACGATACTGATTATATTAAAAGGTTAATTGGACTTCCGGGTGATAAAATTCAAATGGTTAATGGCGTCCTTTATATTAATAATAAACCCATCAAAAGAGAGTTTATTAAAAATGATTTTGTACTTTGTGGTGGATCTAAAATTAAATCAAATTTTTATCTTGAGACCCTGCCAAATGGAAAGTCCTATTTAGCTGCTTACTCTGAAAAGAATTCCTCAAAAGATACGGATGTTTATTCAATACCTCAAAATAAATTTTTTTTTATGGGTGATAACAGAGATTGTTCACAAGATAGCAGATATCTTTCTAGCGTTGGATATGTAGATAAAATTAATTTAGTAGGAAAGGCGCAAATATTATTTTTTTCAAATAATGAGGAAATAGGAAATTTATTTACTGTTTGGAAATGGCACAAATCAATAAGATTTAATAGAATCTTACAATTTATTAAATGATTTCTGATAATAAGATCAGTGAAGTAGAGAACATCATTGGTGTTAAATTTTTAAATAAAAAATATCTAAGCCAAGCTTTGGTTCACAAAAGTTTTTCAAACGATAATTCTGATAATAATGAAATTTTAGAATTTTTAGGAGATAGAGTTTTAGGATTGGTGCTTGCTAAAAAATTAATTAATTTATATCCCAATGACAAAGAAGGTCAGCTTGATAAAAGATTAGCCTCTCTAATAAACAAAAAGGTTTGTGCTAAAGTTTTAGAAAAATATGATTTATTAAAATATATATCAATTAGCAAAGCACAAAAAAAAATTAAATCAGGAAATATAAAAATTTTTGGTGACTTGTGCGAGTCATTAATAGGAGCTATTTACATTGATAGGGGTTTTGAATCTGCTGAAAATTTTATTTTTGATTTATGGAAAGATCAATTAAAGCAATCAGTAGAAATTAAAATTGATGCAAAGACTAAACTACAAGAATTATCATTAAAACTTTATAAGGAACTTCCTAAATATAAAGATTTATCAACTTCAGGACCTGCGCATAAACCAATTTTTAAGGTTTCTGTTATTATTAAAAAATCTAAATCATTTACTGGCGAAGGATCTTCAAAAAGAAATGCTGAACAAATAGCAGCAGAGAAATTATTGAATAGTTTAGAGAATGAATAAAAAGCGAATAGGTTACGCATGTATAATTGGACCAACTAATGCTGGTAAATCAACGTTATTAAATACAATTTTTAAAAAAAAAATATCTATAGTTTCTAATAAAGTTCAAACAACTAATTTTGCAATAGAAGTGGTGAAATATCACAAGGAAAATAAGATTATTTTTATAGATACACCGGGATTGTACAATAAAAAAAATAATACTAACTTTTTAAATGACGTTAATGTTGAAGTTAAAAGATCAGATGTAATTGTTATAATTTTAGATATTTCTATTCATTTATTTTATGAAGAAATTCTTGAAAAAATTATTAAAAATATAAAAAAACCAAAAATTTTAGTATTTAATAAAATCGATAAAGTTTCACAGGAGTTTGCAATTGAACAAATTAATAAATCAAAATTTGTTAAGAATTTTGATGAAATTTATTATGTTTCAGCATTAAAAAATAAAAATATAAATAATCTTTTAGATGGAATTGTTGCAAGACTACCAGAAGGTGACTTTGAAAATTCTATTAACTTTGAAACAAATATTTCTAAAGATGTATTTTTTTCTGAACTTACACGTGAAGCAGTATTTAAGTATCTAAATCAAGAATTGCCATATCAGATTTATGTTAAGACATATAAATTCGAAAAAGAAAATAGAAATTATAAAATTTATCAAAATATTTATGTGAAAAATGATAATCATAAAAAAATTGTTTTAGGAAAAAATGGGAGTGTTATTAAAAAAATTGGTATAGCAGCTAGAAAAGAAATTGAAAAATTATTTAAACACAAAGTTAGTTTATTTTTAGACGTTCAAACAACTAAGCAATGACCTGGGGTGATGAAGGCTACATATTAGGGGTTAATACATACGGAGAAAACTCTTCTATTATAAGCATACTTTCCAAAGAGCACGGACACCATAAAGGTATAATTTATGGAGGTGCTTCTTCGAAATTAAAAAAACTAATACATATTGGCAATAAAATTAAAGTCACATGGAAGTCAAAATCAGAAGATGCAATTGGTTATTATAATTTTGAATTAATTGATGCGATAGCTCCCAAAATATTTTGATAATGATAAAAAATTAACAGCAATATTATCAGCAACGAGTATTTGTTTAAAAATTTTACCTGAAAGAAATGCATATTTAACTGTTTATAATTATTTTGAAGATTTATTTAATTCTTTAAATTCTGATGATTTTTTTAGAAAATATGTTTTATGGGAAAGATTTTTGTTGTCCGAACTAGGTTATAACGTTGATTTAGAAAATAAAGATTCGTTAAAATTATTTAATAAAAATATAACTTATCCACAATACTTTTATGACAATTTAGCGTCCTTTACTGATAAAGATATTTACAATGGCCTATTAATTAATAAGCATCAATTATTAAATTATATATTTGAACCGAATAAAGTTAAATTTCCTTATTACAGAACAAAACTAGAAAATTTTTTTAATGAAAAATAAAGATAATATTTTAAATGCATCTTTAGCGACTGAATTTAGCCAAAAGTATCTAGCTTATGCTTTATCAACTATTACACATAGAGCATTACCTGATGTTAGGGATGGTTTAAAACCAGTTCACCGCCGACTGCTTTATGCCATGTATCTTTTAAATTTAGGATCTAAATTACAACCTAAGAAATCTGCAAGAGTAGTTGGGGATGTTATCGGTAAATTTCATCCTCCACGGTGATCAGTCAGTTTACGATGCGTTAGTGAGATTAGCTCAAGATTTTTCAATTCGTTATCCATTAATAAATGGTCAGGGAAATTTTGGAAATATCGACGGCGATAACGCTGCTGCTATGAGATACACAGAGGCAAAACTCACTGAAATTTCAGAGCTATTACTTGAAAATATCGATGAGGAAACAGTAGATTTTAAAAGCACATATGACGGTGATCAACAGGAGCCACTAGTATTTCCAGCAAAATTTCCAAACCTATTAGCTAATGGAGCTTCAGGAATTGCAGTTGGAATGGCAACAAGTATACCTCCGCATAATATTGTTGAAATTTGCGAAGGATTAAAAATCGTTAATCATGACAAAAATGTTTCTATAAAAGAATTATTAAAAGTTCTTACCAGGTCCTGATTTTCCAACGGGTGGTATTTTAAATAATAATAAGTCTGAAATATTAAAAGCATACACTAGTGGAAAAGGTTTTTTTGAACTTAGATCTTCTTATAAAATTGAGGATTTGGGCAGAAGTCAGTATCAGATTTCTATAAATGAAATTCCGTATCAGGTAAGTAAATCAACTTTAATAGAAAAAATAGCAGATCTAATTATAAGTAAAAAAAATAAATTAATTGATAATGTTATAGATGAGTCAGATCATTTAGTTCGTATTGTAATTCGTCCGAAAAATAGAAATGTTAAACCAGAAGTATTAATGGAAAGTTTATTTAGACAAACTGATTTACAGGTAAGAATTCCTTTAAATATGAATGTTTTGAATTCAAAACTTCAGCCAAAAGTAATGTCTATAAAAGAAGTTTTAGTAAATTTTTTATTACATCGTTATGAAGTTTTAAGTAGAAAATCTGAATTTAGATTAAAGAATATTAAAAATAGAATAGAAATTTTAATTGGGTTTATTAAAGTTTACCATAATTTAGATAAAATTATTAAAATTATTAGAAACGCAGAAGATCCAAAATTACAATTAATTAAAGATAATTTAAATTTACTCAAAATCAAGTAGAACGCACTATTAGATCTAGTGCGCTTAAGAAATCTTTCAGGAAGTTAGAAGATAAAGAAATTAAACAGGAATATAAAGATTTACTATCTGAAAAAAACTTTTTAACAAAATTATTATCTTCTAAATCTTTACAGAAGAAAGAAATAGATAATGAAATAGATTTCCTAATTAAAAAATTTAAAGACGATCCTCTTTTAGGAAAAAGAAGAACTCAAATTAGATAAATTTGGAAGTGTTAATGAAGAAGACCTTCGATAATGAGATTAAATCTGACGATCCTCTTACAATTACTGTTCTTAAAAACGGCTTTATTAAATCACAGAAATCCTTTGTTAAAAATTTAGAAGAACAAATTGGAAATGAAAATAGCTCTTTATTAATTCATGCTCGCTCCAATGATAAAATCATTTTGGCATCAAATTTTGGTAAATTTTACACAATTGAAGCGGATAATATTTTAACAGGATCTTCAACAGGAAGACCAATCTCTTCTTATTTATCACTTACTGATAATGAAAAAATTATCGATGGTTTTAGATTTGATAGCGAAGGTGAAATTTTTATTTATACTAAAAATGGATATGGATTTATTGCCTTAGAGAAAAATCTTGAAACTAATAAGAAAACCGGAAAAAAAGTAATGAATGTTAAAGGCGATGATATTGTCATTGGAGTTTCCAAAGTTATTAAAGATTCAGATTCAGTAGCAATTATTTGCGATACAGATGGAAAAAACAAAATGTTAGCATTTGATATTAATGAACTTCCAAAATTAGATAAGGGTAGAGGGGTTATTTTAGTAAAAGGTAAATCTCTAAAAATCATTAATGCTACGGCATTTAATGCAAAATCAGTTATCAAGGACCAGATAGATAAAACCCTATTTGATAAATCTACAATTGAGAATAATTATGGAAAAAGAGCTCAATCAGGAAAAGTCATTAAGAATTTTAAAAATCAAGTCATGAATAGAAATTTTGAAAATAATATTAGATGTCATTTATAATATTATGAATATTTCTAAATATAAAAAAGTTTTATCAAAATATGCAACTGGAATTACAGTTATTGCAAAAAAAAATACAAATAATTTAGTTACAGGTATAACGGTTAATTCTTTTGTCTCAATATCTTTAAAGCCTGCATATATTTCTTGGAGTTTAGACAAAACAGCTTCTAGTTATAAAAAATTTAAGAATTTAAAATTTTTTAATATTTATATTTTATCGACAAAACAAACTGAGGTTTCAAATTATTTTTCATCAAAAAATGAAGTTCAAAAAAATTCAATTATAGTTAAAAATTTGTTAAAATATAATCTTGCAGAGCTTAATTGCAAAACAATTAAGAAAATAAATATTGGCGATCATTTATTCTTTGTTGCAAAAGTTCTTAAATTTAAATTAAAAAAAGAAGAAAAACCTTTAATCTATTTTGCGAGCAAATATAAAAAATTATCTTGATAAGTATTTTTCTATTACTTCGTTAGCAAAGTAAGAAACAATTGCATTGGCCCCAGCTCTTTTGAAACTATAAATTACTTCAAGAATAATATCTTCATTTGCCAAAGATGATTTGATGCCATTTTTAATCAGACTATATTCGCCAGAAACATTGTAAGCAAAAACAGGTACATTGAAATTTTTGTTTAATTTTATAAATAATATCAAGATATGCTAAAGCCGGTTTAACCATTACAAAATCAGCTCCTTCATCTAGATCTAATTTAACTTCAAGTAGCGCTTCATCTGAATTTTTATAATCCATTTGGTAAGTTTTTTTGTCAGATTTAAGAGTTGAGGATGTGCCAACAGCATCTCTAAAAGGAGAGTAAAAATTAGAAGCATACTTAACTGCATAAGATAATATTTGAACATTAAAAAATTTATTTTTTTCTAAAGCATTTCTTATTAAACCAATTCTTCCATCCATCATGTCGGATGGGGCAATAATATCGCAACCAGCCTGTGCCTGTATTAATGCTTGTTTAATTAAAACTTTATTTGTTTCATCATTATCTATTTTGTCATCGATAATGAGACCATCGTGACCATGAGAAGTGTAAGGATCTAACGCTACATCACACATAACCCCAATATTCTTATTTAATTTTTTTACTTGGTATACCGCATTACAAATTACGTTATTTTTATTTAAGGCCTCTGTTCCTTTGTTATTTTTTTTAGAACTCTCAATTAATGGAAATATAGCAACAGCAGGTATTTGATTTTTTGAAGCTCTTGAAATTATTTCATCTAATCTGTCTACCGAATATCTAAAAATTCCAGGCATTGATTTAATTTCCTGCTTCTTGTTTTTTCCTTCGCAAACAAAAATAGGTAATATAAAATCAGATTTATCAAGGTAAGTGTCATTTATTAGTCGTCTAGACCATTCTGACTTTCTATTTCTTCTTAATCTAGTGCTTGGAAACTTCATGAGAATTTAATATTTAATGCGACAATACAGCAAAAGTATATATTTGAAAAAAGTATTTTCTTTAGTGTAATATTAATTATGAGCATAGATTACGATCTTATTTTTAACAATGCATTAAAAGATTTAAGACAAGAAGGTCGTTATAGAGTTTTCAATAACATTACTCGAAAAAAAGGCGAGTTTCCAAAAGCAGTTTATAATAATCAATACGGTATTAAATCAGATGTAACTATCTGGTGTAGCAATGATTATTTAGGAATGGGACAAAACCCATTGGTAGTCGATGCATTTGTAAACGCTGTAAATTTAGTTGGAGCCGGCGCTGGAGGAACAAGAAATATTTCTGGAACATCAAATTATCATGTTGAATTAGAAAATGAGTTAGCAAGATTTCATAATAAAGATGGAGCTTTAATTTTTACTTCTGGTTACATTGCAAATGAGTGCGCACTAAGCACTTTAGCTAAATTTTTACCTAAATGTATTATTTTTTCAGATGAAAATAATCATGCATCAATGATTGAGGGTATTAGAAAAGGTAATTCTGATAAATTTATTTGGAAGCATAATGACGTTGATCATCTTGAATATCTTTTAAAAAATTCTAATAAAGAACAGCCAAAAATTGTAGCATTTGAATCTGTTTATTCAATGGATGGTGATTTTGCACCAATTAAAAAAATAATTGAAGTTTCAAAAAAATATAACGCACTCACTTATTTAGATGAAGTTCACGGAGTTGGATTGTATGGAAAAAATGGAGGAGGGTTATCACAGCAACTTGGCTTAACAGAAGAGATAGATATTATTGAAGGTACGCTCGCCAAAGGCTTTGGATTAATGGGTGGATATATTACAGCTAAATATAATATTATTGATGTAATAAGATCTTTTGCTCCAGGATTTATTTTTACAACTTCCTTACCTCCTAGTTTAGCAGCTGCTGCAGTAGCAAGTATTCGTCATGTAAAAAATAATCATAGTTTAAGAGAAGCTCTTTATGAAAGAGCAAATAAATTAAAAAAATTAATGCTGGCTCATAATTTGCCAATTATAAAAAATAATAGCCATATAGTTCCTTTACTAGTCAAGGACCCTGTAAGATGTAAGGAAATTTCTGATATTTTGCTAAACGAATATTCAATATATGTGCAGCCTATTAACTATCCGACGGTTCCAAGAGGTTTAGAAAGACTTAGATTTACCCCAACTCCTTTGCACGATGATTCTAAGTTAGAGTTTCTAGTAAATGCCCTCGATAAAATTTGGAGAGAATTGAAACTTGCAAGAGCGGCTTAATATATAAAAATTATTAATTATCTTTTTAATATACAAGCCATTTTGAAGTTGGTAATTAACTAATGTGTCCAAATCATTAACTAAATCTATCGCTATAGCCTCGGATCATGCCGGCTTTATTCTTAAGGAAAAAATTTTATTCTATCTAAAAAAATTAAAAATTAGGACTTTTGATCTTGGCACTTTTTCCCAAGATAGGGTTGATTATCCAGATAATGCTAAAAAACTTGTATTTTTTTTAAAAAAAAAGAAGTCTTTAACAGGAATACTTATTTGTGGCTCTGGAATTGGGGTTTCTATTGCCGCTAATAGATTCAAAGGTATTAGAGCGGCAATTTGTAATGAAAGCAAATCTGCATTGCTTGCAAGAAAACACAATGATGCAAACATTTTATGCCTGGGGGCTCGATTAATTAATTTGAAAAATGCCCAAAAAGTTGTAAATATATTTATTAATACTTCCTTTGAAAGTGGAAGGCATTTAAAAAGAATAAAAAAACTAGATATATAATATTATGAACGAAGCTAAGAATTTTGACAAAAAACAAATTGAAAATTTTTTTAATGAAGATTTAAAAAGTTCTGATCCTGAAATTTTTAGCTCGATACAAAAAGAATTTAATCGTCAGCAGCATCATATTGAACTTATCGCATCCGAAAACATAGTCTCAAAAGCAGTCTTAGAAGCTCAAGGTAGTGTATTAACAAATAAATATGCAGAGGGTTATCCTGGCAAAAGATATTATGGAGGTTGTGAGTTTGTAGATATTGCCGAAGATCTTGCAATCGAAAGAGCAAAAAAACTTTTTAAATGTAATTTTGCAAACGTTCAACCACACTCTGGTGCCCAGGCAAATGCAGCTGTTTTTTTAGCTTTAATTAAACCAGGTGATACTATTTTAGGAATGGGTATAGATCAGGGGGGTCATTTAACACACGGTGCGGCTCCAGCAATGTCTGGAAAATGGTTTAATGCTTTTGCTTACGGTGTAAGAAAAGATAATGGTCTAATTGATTATGACTCTGTTAGAGAGTTAGCTATAAAGCATAAGCCTAAGTTACTTATCGCGGGTGGAAGTGCATATTCAAGAATTATAGATTTTAAAATTTTTAGAGAAATAGCTAATGAAGTCGGAGCTTTCTTACTTGTTGATATGGCGCATTTTTCTGGTTTAGTGGCTGGAGGTGTCTATCCAAATCCTATTGATTATGCAGATGTTGTGACTTCAACTACTCATAAAGTTCTTAGAGGTCCAAGAGGAGGAATAATCCTTACTAATAATGAAGAGCTCGCAAAAAAATTTAATTCAGCTGTTTTTCCTGGAACTTGCAAGGCGGTCCGCTTATGCATGTTATTGCTGCAAAAGCTGTTTCCTTTAAAGAAGCGCTTACAGAAGATTTCAAATCGTACACAAGAGCTGTTGTGGGTAATGCAAAGATTTTA
Organism: Candidatus Pelagibacterales bacterium; assembly: GCA_965235815.1. Lineage (GTDB taxonomy): Bacteria > Pseudomonadota > Alphaproteobacteria > Pelagibacterales > Pelagibacteraceae > Fontibacterium. The sequence goes on from CBDDZE010000001.1 coordinate 148,589, forward strand.
TCTGAAACATTAAAAAATCTCGGTTACACAATTTTCTCTGGTGGTACTGATACCCATTTAATTCTTCTCGACTTGAGACCTTTAAAGTTAACAGGAAAAGATGCATCTGCCTCATTAGGCAGAGCTAATATAACTTGTAATAAAAATGGAATTCCATATGACGATCAAAAACCATGGATTACTTCTGGAATAAGATTAGGAACACCAGCGTGCACTACTAGGGGATTTTCTTTAAACGAATTTAAAACAGTTGGAATTTTAATTGATCAAGTTTTAAAAGGGTTAATTAATAAAAATAGTGATAAAGTTGAAAAAGAAGTTCAAGAAAAAGTAAAAAATTTGTGTGGAGCTTTCCCAATTTATAATTTTTAATTTTTGTGATTTGTCCATTTTGTAAAGAAAAAGAAACTTCAGTAATTGATTCAAGGCCCACTGAGGATGGAACTGTTATCAGACGCAGAAGAGAATGTAGTTGCAAGCAAAGATTTACCACTTTTGAAAGAGTTCAGCTTAGAGAATTAATTGTTGTTAAAAAAAATGGAAGAAAATCTACTTTTGATAGAGAAAAATTAGCAAAATCAATTAATATTGCACTTAGAAAAAGACCTGTAGATAGCGACACAATAGAAAAATTTATTTCTAAAATTTATAGAAATTTAGAAGATCTAGGGCAGGCTGAAATATTATCTAGCACAATTGGAAAATATGTAATGGAAGGCCTAAAAGAACTTGATCCTGTTGCCTATGTTCGTTTCGCTTCTGTATATACAAACTTTAAAGAGGCAAAAGATTTTGAGCAATTTGTAGACCAACTTAATGTTCCTTCAAAAAAATAATACTAAGTTTATTAAATCTTATTTTATGAACTTGGCTTTTAATTTAGCCAATATTCATAACAATATGACTGGCGTTAATCCTTCTGTAGGTTGTCTAGTTTGTAAAAACGATAAAATTTTATCTTATGGAGTAACAGGTATTGGCGGGAGTCCACACGCAGAATATTCAGCATTAGTTAACTTAAAAAAAAAAAATAATTTAGATTGTTATGTTTCTTTAGAACCTTGCCATCATCAAGGAAAAAATCCACCCTGCACAAAGTCTATAGTTAATAAAAATGTAAAGAATTTTTATTATTCAGAAACAGATAACGATTCAAGAGTTCAAGGCAAAGGCCTTGAATTTTTACAAAATAATAAAATAAAAATAAATAAAATTAATAATTTATTTAAAAGTAACTTTTACAAAAGTTATAATGATTTTAATAAAAATTATTTACCAAAAGTTTATGCAAAAATTGCAACTTCAAAAAATTATTATTCTTTTATAAAAAATAGACCACAGATAACAAATATTTACTCAAAAAAATTAACTCATATTTTACGTTCAGAAATTAATGCTATTTTAATAGGAGTTAACACTCATAATAAAGATAACCCTTTATTAAATTGTCGAATTAACGGACTTGCTCATTTAAGTCCTGTTCGTTTTATAATTGATCCAAATCTTAGAATTAATAAAAATTCACAGTTAATAATGACAGCTAAGAAAATTAAAACTTATATTTTTTATTCCGACAAAAATAATAATAAAATTAATTATCTTAAAAATAAAAATATTTACCCAATTTATTTACCGCTCAACAAAAATAAACACATCGATTGCAAAGAAATCCTAGTTATCATTGGTTTATTGGGTTACAAGAACGTTTTAATTGAAGGGGGCTATAATACAATAAAAAATTTTATTGATTTAAATCTAATAGATATTTTTTATTTTTTTAAAAATGATGAGATTGTAAATAAAAAATCATCACATTCTTTTAAAAATATTTACATGACATTAAAAAAAAGATTTAAAAATAATAAAATAATACAACAAGTTTATTTAAAAAATAATACTTTAACTGTTTTTCAAAAATAATTAAATTTATGTTTACTGGTATAATAAAAAATATTGGAGTTATTAAAGATTTAAAAGAAAAAAATAATGGTTATTTTTTATCGGTTATTTCAGATCTAAGTTTTGTTAAAAAAGATATTGGCACTTCTATTTCTTGTTCGGGTGTAAGAGATTTAACAAGAATAAAAAAAAATAAAAAAAAAAACGAATTATTTTTTTATTTATCAAAACATACAATTTTAACATCTGCTTTTAAGTATTTAAAATCTGGAGATATAATAAATTTAGAAAAATCCATGAAATATGGAGATGAGTTTGCTGGTCATTTTGTTCAAGGACACGTGGATACAACAATAAAAGTTTTGAGTATTAATACTGATAATAGCAAGAGTTGGACTATATTTTTTAATATTACCAAGAAAATTTAAAAAGTTTCTAATTGAAAAAGGATCCATAGGAATTAATGGAGTGTCTTTAACTATTGCTCAAATTTTCGCTAATAAATTTAAAGTTGTGATTATTCCTCATACACTTCAAAATACAAATTTATTAAAATTACAAAAAAATAATTACGTTAATGTTGAGATCGATTTAATAGCTAAAACTTTATTGAAAAAATAAACATGTTTTCCTCAGTTAAAAAAATTATTCAAGATGCAAAGAGAGGGAAAAATTTTTATTTTAGTAGATGATAAAAATAGAGAAAATGAAGGCGATCTTGTTATACCCGCATCAAAGATTGATCATAAAAAAATTAATTTTATGGCAACGCATGGCAGAGGTTTAATTTGTTTAGCTATTGATAAAAATAAAGCTAAAGCTCTAAATTTATCTTTAATGCCGAGCAGGAAATTCTTCTCGATTACAAACTGCATTTACTATTTCGATTGAAGCAAAAAAAGGTGTCACAACAGGAATATCTGCAAAAGATAGAGCTCATACAATAAAAACAGCAATTAAAAAAAATGTTACAGCAAAAGATATATCGACCCCGGGACATATTTTTCCATTAATCGCAAAAGATGGAGGAGTACTTGAAAGAGCAGGTCACACCGAGGCATCTGTTGATATAGCAAAGCTTGCTGGTTGCGGCTCTAGCGGTGTTATTTGTGAAATAATGAATTCAGATGGTTCTATGGCAAAAGGAAAACACCTTTTTAATTATGCTAAGAAATTTAATTTAAATATTGCAAGAATTGAAGATTTAATTGCTTACAGATTAAAAAAAGAAAGTTTAATAAAACTAAAAAGAGTTGAACAAGTTAAGATTGGGAAAAACGATATATATCAAGTTAAAATTTATGAGAATAAATTAGATGGAAAAGAGCATATCGCTTTAATCAAAACTCAAGATAAAAAAATTGTACCCAGAGTTAGAGTTATATCTTCAAATATTGTAACAAGTTTTTTATCTCAAAATAAAGAAAATCTATCTATTAATAAAACGACTTAATTATTATAAAAAATACAAGAATTGCATTTTTAAAATATGATTAAGACACGATAATCTTAGATAATAAAAAAGACAGCAGTTTACGAAATTATGGTATTGGTGCTCAAATTCTTTCTCAATTTGAATGTAAGAAAAATGATTTTAATATCTAAATCAAAAAAAAATATTATAGGTCTAGATGGTTTCGGTATAAAAATTGTCAAACAGGAGTTCATTAAATGAAGAAAAAAATATTAATTATTAGTTCATCTTTTTATAAAGATTTAGAGAAAAATCTTTTAACAAGTGCCTTAAAAGAAATAGATAAAAAATTATTTGATGTTAATCATTTTTCTGTTTCTGGAGCATATGAAATTCCTCAATTATTGAATATTTTATTGAAAGATAAAAAATATGCTTTCTGTATAGCTCTTGGGTGCATTATTAAGGGCGAAACACCGCATTTTGATATTATTAGTCAGTCCGTATCAGATAAATTATTAGAAATTTCAATCAAATATAATGTTCCTGTTTCTAACGGCATATTAAATTGTAATAATTTTAAACAAGCCGAAGTAAGAAGCGATCCTAAATTAAAAAATAAAGGTGGAGAAGCCGTACTTGCGGCATTAAGTGTTTATAATTCTATTTATAAACTAAAATGACTAACGTTAAAAACAACTCAAGATTAATAATAGTGCAACTTTTATACAGTCATCATATAAATCAAGAAAAATTATTATTCGATTTTAAGAATCCTTACAAAAGATTTATTAAAAAAATCTGCAATGGTGTTATTGAGAATAATTCTTTATTAGAGGAAAAGTTACTAAATTTTTTAGATAAAAAATTCGATATTAAAAATTTTGAAATAATTTTTTCTAATATATTAAAGTCTGCTATTTATGAGATTTTTTTTTACAAAAAAACGCCTTTTAAGGTAGTAATTGATGAGTATTTGAAAATTGCTAAAATGTTTCTTAATGATAAGCAAAAAAATATCATTAATGCAGTTCTAGATAAAATCGCAAAAAGCGTTTAATTTCTTAAAGTTTTTCATTTAATTTAAAGATCTTTTAATAAAAAGGGTTGATTTTGTTGAAGTAATTTGGCATCTACGTGGTTCTCGTTAACCTAACTAACTAAAAAATCGAATTATGCTTCTCAATCCAAGTTTTGTTCTAAATTTAATAATCCTTAGTGGAATTTTATCAATTATTTTTGCTTATATAACTGGCGTTCAAATTTTGTCAGCAAGTTCAGGTAATGCAAGAATGAAAGAAATTGCTGGTGCTATTCAAATTGGTGCGAAAGCATATTTAAATCGTCAATATAAAACTATAGCAATAGTTGGGGTAGTCGTTCTTGTTATCGTAATTTATTTATTTAATGTTTGGGTTGGACTTGGTTATTTTATTGGTGCTTTTTTATCAGGAATAGCAGGATACGCTGGAATGTTAATTTCAGTTCAAGCAAACGTAAGAACTGCTGAAGCTTCAAGAAAAAGTTTAGCAGAAGGATTAAGAATATCTTTTAAATCAGGCGCTTTAACAGGAATGTTAGTTGCTGGTTTAGCTTTGCTTGCTATCGCTGTTTATTACTTAATTCTTTTAGAATTAAAAATTAATGAAAGAGAAATTTCTAATGCGCTTGTTGCATTAGGATTTGGTGCTTCATTAATTTCAATTTTTGCAAGATTAGGTGGAGGAATTTTTACTAAAGGAGCAGATGTTGGAGCTGACTTAGTTGGAAAAGTTGAAGCTGGAATTCCAGAGGACGATCCAAGAAATCCTGCAGTTATCGCTGATAACGTTGGAGATAACGTTGGAGATTGTGCTGGAATGGCTGCAGATTTATTTGAAACCTATGCAGTTACAATTGTAGCTACAATGGTTTTAGCATCAATATTTTTCTCTGGAAATTTAAACATGTTAATTTACCCCTTAGCAATTGCGGGTAGCTGTTTGATCACATCTATTATTGGAACTTACTTTGTAAGATTAGGCGCTAATAAAAGTATTATGGGCGCTTTATATAAAGGCTTTATAGTTTCAGCAGTTTTATCTTTAGCTATTTTATATCCAGTTACTGAACATGTTATTGGATTAACTAAAGTATATAAAGTCGGAGCTATTAGTTTTACTGGCCTTAAATTATATTACTGCGGAGCAATAGGTCTTGTAATCACTGGATTATTAATTTGGGTTACAGAATATTACACTAGCACAGCTTATAACCCTGTAAAATCTATCGCTAAATCTTCAACAACTGGACACGGTACAAACGTAATTCAAGGTTTGGCTATATCTATGGAAGCAACTGCAATACCAGCTTTAATTATTGTTGTTGGAATTTTATCAACTTATTTAATTGCTGGCTTATATGGAATTGCAATTGCAGTTACTACAATGTTAGCATTAACAGGAATGGTGGTTGCTTTAGATGCTTATGGACCAGTAACTGATAATGCTGGTGGAATAGCACAAATGAGTAATTTACCTGCAAGTGTTAGAAAAGTTACTGATGCTCTTGATGCAGTTGGAAATACTACAAAAGCTATTACAAAAGGATATGCAATTGGTTCTGCGGGACTAGGCGCTTTAGTTTTGTTTGCTGCTTACACAGAAGATATTAAACATTTTGCTAAAACACCTGGTTCAGCATTAAAAGGAATTGTAGTAAATTTTGATTTATCAAATCCATATGTTGTTATTGGTTTATTAATTGGAGGTTTACTTCCTTATCTGTTTGCTTCTATGGGAATGCAAGCAGTTGGTAGAGCAGGCGGAGCTGTAGTTATTGAAGTTAGAAGACAGTTTAAAAAATGGCCTGGTATTATGAAGAACAAACAAAAACCAGACTATAGAAATGCTGTAGATATTTTAACTAAAGCTGCAATTAAAGAAATGATCGTCCCTTCTTTATTGCCAGTTTTATCTCCAATAGTTCTTTATGTTATAATTTATTACATAGCAGGAACTTCTTCAGCATTATCTGCTTTAGGTGCAATGTTATTAGGTGTTATCATTACTGGATTTTTCTTAGCAGTATCAATGACAGCTGGCGGTGGTGCATGGGATAATGCAAAAAAATATATTGAAGATGGTCATTACGGTGGAAAAGGCTCTGATGCTCACAAAGCTGCGGTAACAGGAGACACAGTTGGAGATCCTTATAAAGACACAGCTGGTCCAGCTGTTAATCCGATGATTAAGATTACAAATATTGTAGCTTTATTATTGCTTGCGATTATTGCTCGTTAGTCGTTAGTTTTACCAAAGTTTTTAGCTCGTTGTCTCATACTAGCTAAGAAACTTGATAAGAAACTAGAATCTTTACCAAGGCTGATGGTTGAAGATTCATCAAAGGGATTTTTGCTTAAAGTATTTTTATCTAAGAAATTAATTTTTTTTAAGATACCTAAATCATCAAACTCTAACCTTAGTGTATTATTGTCGGTAATTACTTTTGTACCGTACTTATTTCTTGTTTGATGAACCTCATGATAAAACCAAATATTATTATTAGTTAGTCCTACATTTTGGGGTGGTCCAATTAAATTTAATACATCGTTAGAATTAGTGATATTCGCCTGCAAAGATTCTGATTTATTTTTTAAATTATCGATACCGTGCAATTCATCGATTGTTGTGCAGCTAACTATAAAAAAAAATACCAGGATATATTTATAGAAAGAAAATCTCATATGCTAAAAATCACTATCATATAAATATAAAATTTTGCTATCTAATCAACGATTATTAACTAGGTTGATTTATTAGCGTTAAATGATATTGAGTGTGCTTATTTTTAAACTTTTATATTATTCAAATGGCAGTACCTAAGCGTAAAACATCGAAAGCAAGAAGAAATTTAAGAAGATCACATCACGCTGTTTCATTTGCTAATGTTATAGAAGATAAAAAAAGTGGTGAATACAGACTTCCGCATCATGTAGATGAAAAGACCGGAATGTATAATGGAAAACAAATTTTTAAGCCTAAAGCTTAATTCAATTAATTATCAATTTATTTAAATGAAATTTACAGTTGCAGTTGATGCAATGGGTGGTGATGAATCTCCTTTAAAAGTTATCAAAGGCTTAGATTTATTTTTACAAAATAATCAGAATTTAAAATTTTTAATTTTTGGTAATAGAGATTTAATAAATCCTATTATAGAAAAATATCCATTAGTTGGAACCTCAAGTACAATTGTTCATACTAATGAAAAGGTATCAGATAACGAGTCTCCATTAGAAGCAGTTAAAAATGGAAAAAATTCTAGCATGTGGCTGGCACTCACAGCCTTAAAAAATAAGAATGCTGATATAGCAATATCTGCAGGAAACACGGCAGCTTTACTTGTTATGTCTAGATTAATTCTAGAAACAATAGAGGGAATTGATAAGCCAGCCTTAGCATCGATGTGGCCATCTCATAAAGGATTAAGTGTTGTTTTAGATTTAGGAGCAAATATTGATTGTAGTATAAAAAATTTAGTAGATTTTTCTAAATTAGGAGCAGCTTTGCATAGAGCAGTTTTTAAAAAAGAAAAACCAACAGTTGCATTACTTAATATTGGAAGTGAGGACAATAAAGGAAGTGATTTGTTAAAGAAAAGTTTGCAAGAATTAAGACAGATTAACAGTGATAGTTTTTCATTTACCGGTTTCATAGAAGGAAATCATATAAAAGATGGCAATGTAGACGTAATAGTTACGGATGGATTTTCAGGCAACATAGCTTTAAAAACGGCTGAAGGAACTGCAAAATATATTGCAGCGCTTGTTAAAGAAAAGTTTTTAAATTCTTGGTATTCAAAATTTATTTATTTGTTATCTTTTAAAATTTTTAACAGCATTAAAAATGATTTAGATCCAAGAAAATATAATGGTGGTATATTTTTAGGACTAACATCACCGGTTGTAAAAAGTCATGGCGCTACAGATTATATAGGTTTTTATTACTCTATTAAATTGTGCTATGATATTTTAAATGGTAATTTGCAAGAACAAATACAAAAAAATTTATAAATAAATATTTGTGACAACTACTATCACAAGGCAATATTTGTCCGATCTAGTTTATAAAGAACTAGGAATTTCTAAAGTCGAAGCTTCAAATTTTATCGATGATATTTTTGAGTTTATTACGTTACAACTTGAAAAAAAAAACAAAGTTAAAATAGCTAATTTTGGCTCTTTTAATATTCGTCATAAAAATGAAAGAATTGGCAGAAATCCAAAGACAAAGGAACAAAAAGTTATTTCTAGCAGGACAGTAGTTACTTTTAAGCCTTCTAAAATCTTAAAAAATAAAATTAATAAAAATATAAATGTCGGAGAAGTCAGCTGAAGCTTTAAAAACAATAGGGGAAGTAGCAAAAGAATTAAATCTTATTGAGTTAGAAACGGGAAAAGCAAAAACTTACATTTTAAGATTTTGGGAAAAAGAGTTTCCTCAATTAAAGCCAAAACTAAGAGCCAAAGGTCGAAGATATTATACAGCTGAGAACATCAAGCTTTTAAAAAAAATTCAATATCTTTTAAAAGATAAAGGACTGACTATAAAAGGTGCAAAAAAAATAATAGAAAATAATATTAATGATATTGAAGTTGACGATTTTGAGAGAAAAGATATAAGCACTAACGATTTATTAAATAAAAAAGAAAAGCTAAATAGAATTAAAAAAATTATTACCGAATTAAAAAACCTCTCTTAAAATGGCAAAAAAAACATCAGTTAAAGTCAGACTTGTTCCAGAGTTAAAACCCAATAGTGCTTTTAATTATTATGTTAAAAAACCTATCTGCAGGAGAAAAAGTTAAAATTAAACTGAGAGTTAGAAAGTACAATCCCTCAACACGCAAACATGAATGGTTTGTGGAAAAAAAACTTCCTCCACATAGTAAATAGTAGTTATTTAACTATTTTTTTTTCTAATTTTATTGAATACTGAATTAATTTATTCCAAAAGTTTTTTACTAATACAAAATCAATTTTATTCTTTTTGGATTCAGTTTTAATTCTTTTCATTATTTGACTAATTCTTTTTTTATCAACGATAGTTCGTTTATTTTTATACTTTGCAATCTTTAAAACTTGCTTCTTTCTTAGACCAAGCAGTCTGATAATTTGCCTATCAATAGTATCAATAGTAGAACGGATTTTTGTAATTTTTCTTTGCGACATTAAATCGTTTTTAAAATATGGATAAGTTAATTATTAATTTATAATGCTAAACACAAATAATCTAAATAAAAATAATACTCATATTACTATTTGGTTATATTTGTCTTTATTTTTAGTTTCAGCACTTATCTTTATTGGTGGTCTTACCCGTTTAACAGAATCTGGTCTTTCAATAACTAATTGGGAATTGTTTAGTGGAATTTTACCACCACTTACAGATAAAAAATGGGAATACTATTTTTCTTTATACAAACAAATTCCTCAATACAAAGAAATTAATTTTGGTATGTCTTTAGCTGAATTTAAATATATTTTTTGGTGGGAATATATTCACCGATTATTGGCAAGATTAGCTGCTTTAGTATTTATTTTGCCATTTATATATTTTCTTATAAAAAAAAATTTAATTTTAATCAAATTGTTTTTTATTCAACAATTTCTTTATTATTCTTTTTTCAGGGATTTTTAGGGTGGTATATGGTTAAAAGTGGGCTAATCTCTAATACAGATGTTAGTCATTTTAGATTGTCAGCACATCTATTAGGTGCTCAGATTATATTATCACTTCTATTTTTTTCTATTTTATTTAGAAATATTAAAAAAATTTACTTAAACTTTTATTCTTATTTAATTCTTTTCTTTTTAATAATTGTTTTCTTTCAAATCGCAATTGGAGCTTTTGTTTCAGGATTAGATGCTGCAAAAATATATCAAACCTGGCCTTTAATGAATGGAAATTTTGTACCTGAAGATGTTTTGATTAAAGAATTTTCAAATTCAGAATCTTATTCAAGTCCTTCCCATGTTCAATTTTTGCACAGGATTATTGCTTATTTTATAATATTAATTTTTAGTTTTATTTTTTATTTTTTATTAAAAAGTAAAATTGTTAATTTGAAGTATTTGTTCATAGTTTTGTCAGCAATAATTTTTCAAGTTCTGCTTGGTATTCTAGTTTTAACTAGTGGTTATAAAATATATATTGCCAGTCTTCATCAGTTGGGTTCGATTTTTTTAGTTTTTTCGATAATTTATCTATTTTACCAAGTATCAATCTCTCAAAAATAATAAATTTACCTTAATCCATTTGACATAATTATAGGCAAAATATATTTATTCCGTTCCATTATGACTGAATTTATTAAAAAGAAAGAAGTTAAAAAGAACTGGTACAAGATCGACGCAACAAATTTAATTGTTGGCAGATTAGCTTCTGAGATAACTAAAATTTTAAGAGGAACGAAAAAAACTAGCTTTACACCAAATATGGATGATGGAGATTTTGTAATCGTAACTAATGCTAGAAAAATAAAATTTACAGGAAAAAAATTTGTTAATAAAATTTATTATAAACATACAGGTTATCCAGGCGGAATTAAGGAAACTACACCAAATCAAATTCTTCAAAAAGATCCATCTAGAATTATTAAATTAGCTGTTAAGAGAATGTTACCAAGAGGTCCACTTGGCAGAAAACAACTTGGAAATTTAAAAGTTTATAATGATGAAAAACATCCTCATGAAACTCAAAAAGCAGTAGATTTCGATTTTAAATCTAGAAATAAAAAAAATTCTTTAAATTAATATATGGTTCAAAGTTTAGCTGTTTCAAACGATAGATTTTACGCAACTGGAAAAAGAAAAAGTTCCATAGCTAGAGTTTGGCTAAAAGCTGGATCAGGATCTATTTTAGTAAATGGAAAAAAATATAACGAATATTTTAAACGTCCAGTTCTACAACTAAGCATTGAGAAGCCATTTAATGTTATAGCTAAGAATAATGCTTATGATGTTATGTGCACTGTTAAGGGTGGCGGTTTAACCGGTCAAGCTGGAGCAGTGTCTTTAGGTATATCTAAAGCTTTGTATGTTTTAGATGGAACGTTAAGAAAAACCTTAAGAAAAGAAAACTTATTAACAAGAGATTCAAGAAAAGTTGAAAGAAAAAAATACGGACAGAAAAAAGCTAGAAGAAGATTCCAGTTCTCTAAACGATAGTCTAGCTAGACTAATTTTAGTCTTTAAGTCATTTACAACTTCTTATAAATACAGAGCATGTCTGACAAATATAACGTTTTAATTAATGGAGCCTCAGGTTTTGTTGGCTTAGAACTTATTAAAATATTAAGTAACCATAAATTTATTAATCTTAAATATCTATGCTCTAGAGGATCTATTGGTAAATCTATTAATTCTTTTTTAAAAAATAAAATTAAAAAAAAATTACCCTTAATATCCGATATTAATAAAGCTGACTTAAATGACGTTGATATAATTTTTTCAGCATTGCCACATGGTGAAGCGCAATTATTATCTAATACTATTTCTGCCCATCATATTTTAATTGATTTATCAGCTGATTTTAGATTTTCAGATACTAAAGTTTATGAAAAATGGTACGGACTTAAACATTATGCAGTCAGTAATCAAAAATATTGCTGTTTACGGACTTTCTGAATTTGCAAAAAAAGATATTGAAAAGAGTAATATAATTTCTTGTCCAGGATGTTATCCAACATCAGCTCAGCTTCCGCTTATTCCTTTATTGTTAAATAAAATAATTAAAACTTCAAAAATAATAGTAGATTCTAAATCAGGTTATTCAGGAGCTGGGAAAAAAACTGCTGATAAAAAACTTTATCCTAATATAAATAAAAATATCGCTGCTTATGGTGTTGGCAACCACAGACATATGCCGGAAATTGACCAGGGATTAAAATTGTTTGGAAAAGTTTCTGGTGAGTTAAAAGTTGAATTTACTCCTCATTTAATTCCAACTTTTAGAGGTATAGTAACGACAATATATGCTGATCTTAAAAAGAATATTAGCGTAAAAAAAGTTCATCAATATTTGGTTAAATTTTATAAAAATAGTAATTTTGTAAAAGTTTTACCTTATGGTAAATTTGTAAATACAAATAACGTTAACAATACTAACAATTGTAATATTAATATTTTTGCTGGAAGAAATAAAAATCAATTAATTATTGTAAGCTCTATTGATAATTTAGTTAAAGGAGCTGCAGGGCAAGCAGTTCAAAATATGAATATAAGATTAGGTCTGAAAGAAACTGTAGGATTAGAATAATGAATTTTAAAGATAATTATAATATTGCAATAGTTGGCTTGGGAAATGTTGGCTCAGAAGTTTATAGGCATTTAATTAAGAATAAGCGAGTTATTGAACAAAATACAAATTCTACTTATCAAATAAAATATATCTCTGCAAAAAAGATTAATAAAAAAAGAGGTTTTAGCATTCCAAAAAAAATGTGGGTTAAAAATCCTTTGTCATTAGTTAAAAAAGACGACGTAGATATTATTATTGAGTTAATAGGTGGACCAGATGGAATTGCAAAAAAATTAGCATTTGCCGCATTAAAAAATAACAAACATTACATCACAGCAAATAAAGCTCTAATGTTTAAGCATGGTAATGAACTTGCTAAAATAGCTGAGAAGAATTCAGTTAATCTATTATTTGAAGCATCAGTTGGTGGCGGAATACCAATTATCAAATCAATAAAGGAGAGCTTAGTTGGTAATAAATTATTCCATATTTATGGAGTATTAAATGGAACAACAAATTTTATATTAACTGAAATAGAAAGAACTAGTAAAAGTTTTAAAGAGATTTTATTGAGTGCTCAAAAACTTGGTTATGCCGAAACTAATCCAAAGCTTGATCTTAATGGAGATGATGTTAAATCCAAAATAGCAATATTAAGTGCACTTTGTTTTAAAACAAAAATAATTAATAAGAGTTTTTTAACAGAAGGAATAGAGCAGATTGATCTGGAAGATGTTGAGTATGCTAATAAGTTTAAATACAAAATTAAGCTGCTTGGAATATCTGAAATCATTGATAACAAAATTAAGCAAAGAGTTCATCCTTGTTTAATTTCAAAAGATTCTGATCTTGCTAAGATCAATGGAGCAAATAATGCAATTATGGTCGAGGGAAATCCAGTTGGTAAAATAGTTTATCAAGGACTGGGAGCTGGAAAAGGTCCAACGACTTCGTCTGTTGTTTCGGATTTAAATTCAATTCTTAAAGGTGATAAGACTTTACCATTTGGTTTTAGTTACTCTGATGCAAAAGAGTTTAAGATGTTCGATTTCAACAATCACATTTGTAAATTTTATTTAAGGATAGTTGTTAAAGATAAACCAGGAGTTTTGTCTAAAATTACTTCTATTTTATCTTCACATAAGATTTCAATCCAAAGCATATTACAACAACCTTTAAGTAATCCTAAATATGCTAATTTAGTTATTATTACTCATAACGCTAAAGAGATGAATATGAAATTAGCTTTAAAGAAAATCTCAAAAGAAAAATTTATTAGCAAAAAAATTACGATGATCAGAATTAGAAATGAAAAGAAATTATGATTATCAGCAATGGTTTTGTAGATTTATTTATAAAAACTACTAGCGAAGCAGCTTACGCATCATCATTATTAAAAGGTAAAGGCGATAAAATTGCAGCTGATCAAGCAGCTGTAGATAAGATGAGATTATTTTTAAATAATATTCCTATGAAAGGAAAAATTGTCATAGGCGAAGGAGAGATGGATGAAGCGCCAATGCTTTATATTAATGAACTTGTTGGAACAGGAATTGGTGAAGAATTAGATATAGCCGTTGATCCATTAGAGGGAACAAATTTAACAGCTAAAAATTTACCAAACGCAATGTCAGTTTTAGCAGTGTCAAAAAAAGATAATCTCCTGCATGCACCAGATACTTACATGGAGAAAATAGCTGTTGGAAAAAATATTAAAGAAGGGGTTATTGATCTTGATTTTGGCATTACCAAAAATCTTAAAAATTTAGCTGATTTTAAAAATACAACGCCAGATAAATTAACAATATGTCTTCTAGAAAGAGAACGACACGATTACATAGTTAAAGATGCTAAACAACTTGGCACTAAAATTAAATTTATATCTGATGGAGATGTAGCCGGAGCTATTTATGCTGGAATAGAGGAATTTAAAGTTGATATATATTTAGGTGTAGGCGGAGCTCCGGAAGGTGTTCTTGCTGCCGCAGCGATTAAATGTTTAGGAGGTCAGTTTCAGGCAAGATTAGTTTTAAGCAATGATCATGAAATTGATAAGGCAAAAAAAATGGGAATAAAAGATTTGAAAAAAAAATATTATATAAACGATATAGTTAAAGATGATGTTTTATTTTGCGCAACAGGAGTAACGGGCGGAGATTTGCTACAAGGTATTGAGATTTTAGATAATGGTTTTTATCAATCAGAAACCTACGTTTTGCACCACGGATCTAAACTTAATAAAAAAATTATTAATAAATTTAAAATATGAAATACCAGTCGGTAACTGGTAAAGAATGGATTTTATCCAATTACAACGAAAACTTAGCTCTAGAAATCTCTCAAAAATTAGGAATCGATTATTTTTTATCTAAACTTTTATCTATAAGAAAAATTACAGCTGATAACTGCAATTCGTATTTAAATCCAAAGATTAAAGAATTTATGCCAAATCCAAGTGTCCTAAAGGACATGGATCTTGCAGTAGATACATTAATTAAAGCTATCAAAGACAATAAAAGAATTTGTATTTTAGGAGACTACGATGTGGATGGTGCATCTTCAACAGCAATTATTGTAAATTTTTTAAAAAATATATACTCAAATTTTTTTATTTATATTCCCGATCAGACAAGTTGATGGTTACGGACCATCCGTTAATTCATTAAAAAATATTATTGATAAAAAAGGCGAATTCTTAATAACTGTTGATTGTGGAACTTCATCATTTGAGGCCCTTGAGATTATGCTAGTCAAAATAATATTGAAGTTTTAGTTATTGATCACCATCAAGCAGAAATTAAACTTCCAAAATGTAAAGCTTTAATAAATCCAAATCAATTGGATGATAAATCTAATCTTGGTTATTTATGTGCAGCTGGAGTTTCTTTTCTATTTATTGTTGCCTTAAATCGCTCTCTTAGAGAAAGTAATTTTTATAAAGATAAAAATATTAATGAGCCAGATTTATATGATTATTTAGATTTAGTTGCTTTAGGAACAATTTGCGATGTTGTTCCTTTAATAGATTTAAACAGAGCGTTTGTTTACCAAGGAATACAAATATTAAAGAAGAGAAAAAACTTAGGTATCAAAACTCTAATGGACGTTGCTGATATAAAAGAAAGCCCAAGTACTTATCATATTGGTTTCTTGCTAGGCCCTAGGATTAATGCTGGGGGAAGAATAGGCCAATCTGATCTTGGTGCAAATTTGCTTACCACTCAAGATCCAAAGAAAAGTTACGAAATAGCAACAACGTTAGATTCCTTAAATAAAAAAAGAAAATCAATTGAAGTAGACATTTTAAATGAGGCTTATTTATTAGCAGAAAAAGAAAACAGTAATGAAATAATATTGGTAGCTAATAAGTTTTGGCATGAAGGGTTGATTGGTATTATTGCTAGCAGAATTAAAGAAAGATTTCTTAAACCCACCATAGTTATTTCATCTACTAATAATATCGCTAAAGGTTCTTGCAGATCAATATTTGGATTTGATATTGGTCTTGCCATTTTAGCCGCTAAACAAAATGGAATTGTTATAAAAGGAGGTGGTCATAAAATGGCCGCTGGCTTTAGTGTAGAAGAAAATAAGATTAGCGATCTTAAAAATTTTTTAATATCAAAATTTAAATCATCAAAACCAAACTTTGTTCAAAATAACATTCTAGAGATAGACGGTATTTTATCAGCTAATGCTGTTAATGAAAAAACCTATGAAGAAGTAAGTAAATTAGGACCTTTTGGATCGGGTAACTCTGAGCCAAAATTTATTGTTGAGGATTTATCTATGATTAAAATTAATTTTGAAAATGAATTTTTATTAAAAGTTTTATTTAAAAACAGTAGTGGTCTTTATTTGCATGGAATTTGTTTTAAAAATAATAAAGAAAAAGTAATTGATTATCTTAAAAATTTTAAAAATCATAAATTTCATATAGCTGGAAAACTTAAGTTGCAATGATTGGAATAAACAAAGAGTTATTGAATTTGTTATTGAAGATATTTCTTTAACTCATTAACAAATACAGAGATTAATATAGTCAATTATATAATTGTTGATTATTATTATTAAACAATCTAAATAACTTTACTTTCAAGGTCCCTTCGTCTATCGGTTAGGACACGTGGTTTTCATCCATGAAAGAGGGGTTCGATTCCCCTAGGGACCGCCAAAAACTTTTATGAAACTTTTAAGAGTTGGTAATTTAGGAGCTGAAAAACCAGCCTTATTAGATAATAATATTATAAGAGATTTATCATCAGTTATTAAAGATATTGATCAAACAACAATAGGTGACAACTTAATTAATACTATAAAAAAATTAGATATTTCTAAGCTCCCTCAGCTTAGATAATAATTTAAGAATTGGAGCTTGTGTTTCTAATCCAACTAAATTTCTAGGTATTGGTTTAAATTTTCTTGATCATGCATTAGAGCAAAATTTAGAAATTCCAAAAGAGCCAATTATTTTTTCAAAAGCTACCACGTGCATAAGTGGACCCAATGATGAAATCCTTATTCCTAAAAATTCAGAAAAAGCTGATTGGGAAGTAGAGATTGCCTTTGTAATTGGTAAAAAAGGAAAAAATATTTCATTAGCTGAGGCAGAAAGTTATATTTTTGGCTATTGTTTAGTCTGTGATGTTAGCGAAAGAGAATGGCAAAAGAAAAGAAGCGGGCAGTGGATTAAAGGAAAATCTGCAGACACTTTTGGACCCATTGGTCCCTACATAGTTACCAAAGATGAGATTAAAGATTTATATAATTTAAATATGACTTTAGATGTTAATGGAAAAAGAATGCAAACAGGAAACACTTCTAAAATGATTCATAAAATGAATTTTTTAACATCTTATGTGAGTGAATTTATGACGTTAATGCCAGGGGATATAATCACAACAGGAACTCCTCCAGGAGTTGGCGATAGCATGAAGCCTCCAAAATATTTAAAAAAAGGTGAAGTTGTAACTTTGAGTGATTGACCAATTAGGCAGTCAAAAGCATTCAGTTGTATAAATTAATTACTAATTAATTCTTCAATTTTTTTAACAACTTTTTCACTTTGCGG
This sequence comes from Candidatus Pelagibacterales bacterium, assembly GCA_965235815.1. Classification (GTDB taxonomy): domain Bacteria; phylum Pseudomonadota; class Alphaproteobacteria; order Pelagibacterales; family Pelagibacteraceae; genus Fontibacterium. The sequence goes on from CBDDZE010000001.1 coordinate 166,255, forward strand.
ATTAGTTGTGGAGATAAAAGTGTCATTAATTTTTCCCTTTTTATCAATCAATATTTTATGAAAATTCCATTTAGGTTCAGCTGCACTTCCATAACTTTCTTTAGCCCATAAATATACAGGGTGTGCATTTTTACCTTTAACGGATACTTTTTCCATAATTGGAAAATTAATATTAAAATTAGTCTCACAGAAATTTTTTATTTCAGCATTTGTACCTGGTTCTTGATTTCCAAAATCATTTGAAGGCACACCAATGACTACAAAATTTTTACTTTTATACTTGTCCCATAAAGTTTGCAGATCTGCATACTGTTTAGTAAAGCCACATTGACTTGCAACATTGACTAACAAAACTACTTTATTTTTGTGTTGCGATAGCAAATATGTTTTTCCATCAACATCATTGAAACTGAATTCATATAACGTTCGTTTGTCATTGGCGTTGATATTTTTACTAAAGAAAAACATGCTAATTATTATAAAATAAAAAATATTTTTTTTCATTACTTATTGTAATTTTATTAAAGCATTAAAAGGCACTAAGATACAGCCTTTTCTATGTGAAGTAATTTTTCTTTAAAAGAAAATTATATTTTTTCCATTTGCCACTAAGATTTATTTTCTTTTTAAAAATAGAATTAATAAATAATTTAGTAAAATTTTTGGTTGCTATTAGATTTTTATTTTTTACACAATCAGAAAAAATACTGCATGAAGCTTGGCATATTAAACAAGATTCAGTTTTGTATGATATTTTCTTAATAATTTGCTTATTAATTTTAAGATATAATATTACTTTATCACCGCACGTATGATTTTTATAAATGCATTTGTGTGTAAAATTTTTAAGCATTCCATAATTTTTTAAATCTCCAGTATGTTTAAGTAGCAATGTATTCATGACTATTAATTTAAAATTATTATTTGAATCATGTATTAAAAAAGTAAAGTATTACTCAAGAATTTGAAAGATTTTTTAACTAGTATTTCTTTTAAATAAATTAATTAAGTTGTATAACAGCACAGTTTCGGGGCATAGCGCAGTCTGGTAGCGCATCTGGTTTGGGACCAGAGGGTCGCAAGTTCGAATCTTGCTGCCCCGACCATAAAAATTATGAAAAGAATTGGTTTATATCCTGGTACTTTTGATCCAATAACACTTGGACATATCGATATTATAAAAAGAGCAGCAAGTATTGTTGATCATCTTTATATTGGAACTCCATTAAGTAATAAGAAAAAAACAATCTTCTCATCATCTGAAAGAGTTTCTTTAATTAAAAAAGTTGTAGAAACATTTCCTGAAAATATTAAAAAGAAAATTCATGTAGTGTCTTTTTCAGGTTTAACTACAAATTATTGTAAAAAAATTTCAGCTAATATTATTTTTAGAGGGTTAAGAGTGGCGTCTGATTTTGAATATGAATTTCAGTTAGCCGGTATGAATCACAAATTAAATAAAAACTTTGAGACGGTCTTTTTAATGGCAGAGATAGAAAATCAAATTATTTCATCAAATTTCGTTAAAGAAATTGCCGCATTAAAAGGAGATTTGGTGCAATTTGTACCAAACATTGTTATTAAGGCTTTGAAAACTAAATTTAAATAATGCTTAAAAAACTTTTTATAATTTTAACTTTATTTCTATTTTCTTTTTCAACTAATATTAAATCTAAAGAAAGATCTATTATGATAATGAAATTAAAAAACTGGTGAAGTTAAAATTGAACTTTTTGATGATGATTGCTCCTAATCACGTTAAAAGAATTAAAAGCATTAGCCGATTCTGGAAAATATGACGGCGTTGCTTTTCATCGAGTGATTGATGGTTTTATGGCGCAAACAGGAGATGTAAAATTTGGTAATACAAAATTAGATTTTAATGCACAAATGGTTGGAACAGGTGGTTCTGAATTTCCAGATTTAAAAGCTGAATTTAATAACATTCCTCATCAACGAGGAGTTTTATCTATGGCAAGATCACAAAGTCCAGATAGTGCAAACAGCCAATTTTTTATCTGTTTTGACTCACATGCTCATCTAGATCGAAATTACACTGCTTTTGGTAGAGTTGTCAGCGGGATGGAATTTGTTGATAAAATTAAAAAAAGGCGCTCCAGGATCAGGAGTTGTCGATAATCCAGATACAATTATCAGTCTACGATCATCAAAATAATAAAGTCAATAATGAAATCAATTTCATTTAATTTATTAAATGAAAGTCATGGTGCTCGACTAGGAAAAATTACCACTCCTCGAGGAGTATATTGATACACCAGCTTTTATGCCTGTAGGAACCGCAGGGACGGTCAAAGCGATGTATATTGATCAAGTTAAAGGCTGTGGATCTCAAATTATTTTAGGAAATACTTATCACTTATTGTTAAGGCCTGGCGTTGAGAGAATAAAGCAGGCGGGTGGTCTTCATAATTTTATGAATTGTCCAATGCCTATACTTAACGGATTCTGGTGGGTTTCAGGTTATGTCTTTATCAAAAATATCAAAAGTTAGCTGAAGATGGAGTTGAGTTTAATTCGCATATAGATGGTAAGAAATTTTTTTTAACTCCAGAGGAAAGCATTCAAGTTCAATTAGATTTAAATTCAGACATCGTCATGGTTTTTGATGAATGTCCTAAATATTCATCTGAAAAAGACTTAATAAAAAAATCCATGGATTTATCCCTTAGATGGGCTGAAAGATGTAAAAAGAAATTTGGCAAACAAGAGTCAAAATGGCTTTTTGGAATAACCCAAGGTGGAATATTTCCCAGATCTTCGAAAAGAATGTTTAAAAAAATTAATAGATATTGGTTTTGATGGATATGCTTTAGGAGGACTTGCGGTTGGTGAAAATCAATCTGAAATGTTTGATGCCGTTGATGCGGTTAAAGATATTCTACCAAAAGATAAACCTCATTATTTAATGGGCGTTGGTATGCCTCAGGATATTTTAGGGGCAGTTAAAAGAGGTATAGATATGTTTGATTGTGTTTTACCAACACGATCTGGAAGAACAGGGCTTGCTTTTACTTGGAATGGAAAAATAAATATTAGAAATGCAAAGTACGCTAAAGATGAGGATCCTTTAGATAAATCTATCGATTGTCCGGCATCAAATTTGTATTCTAAAAATTATTTAAATCATTTAGTGAACTCCAATGAAATTCTAGGATCCATGCTTCTCACTTGGCATAATATTGCCTTTTACCAGGACCTAATGAAGAAGATTAGAAGTGCAATTAAAGAAAATAAATTTGACGCATTCTATAAAAAACACTTTGAATTGTTTAATGAAGCTAATTAAAAAATTGCTTTCAGAGGCGGTTTAAACTATATAAAACCTTGCATTAATGGGCCCGTAGCTCAGTTGGTAGAGCAATTCCCTTTTAAGGAATGGGTCACAAGTTCAAATCTTGTCGGGCTCACCATTTATTGTATTACAAATACCAAAGACCAAATAAGTAAAAATATTACAAATATAATAAGTAGTTTAACGTTAGAATTGTCGTTTTTATTATATTCCAAATACCTAACCAGTAGACTTTTTTCATTAATAAGATGCATCTTTTTTAAAATTGAAATCAAAATAGATAGAATAAAAATTGAAAAAATTGAAAAGTAAATAATCCAAAATAAATAACTCATTATTAAATTTATAATAAATTAAAGATTTTGAATTTTAGGATACTCGATTTTAACCTTAGGTATTAATAATCTTAAATCATTTATTCTGTTGCCAGAAGAAGGGTGGGTGCTTAAAAATTGTGGAGGCTCTTTTCCTTTCATTTTTTCCTGCATTCGCTCCCATAGTTGGATTGCTCCAGCAGGATCATAACCACTTAAATTTGCAAAAATTATACCAAGATAATCAGCTTCTGACTCTTGATATCTACTAAATGGATTAAAAATTCCAAGTTGGATAATATCCATTCCAGTTGTTTGACCAACAGTATTTCTCGTTCTAGAAATTGCACCACCTAAGGCAATATCTGCAGCCATATGTTCCAACATTTATAGCAAGAGCAGCGCTTGCTCGCTCAAGCGAATGTCTTGCAACGGCATGTGCAATTTCATGCCCCATGACAGCGGCTAATCCATTTTCATCTTTGGTTACTTCTAAGGATACCTGTGTAGAAAGCAATTTTACCACCAGGCATACACCAAGCATTTAAAGTTTTAGGATCATTTATTAAAATATATTCCCAATCATAATTTTCTGTGGGGTCTTTTAAGTTTTTACTTTTGAAATAATATTTAATTGCCTTTTCAATTCTCTTTCCAACAGTAATGATTGGTTCTAATTGATCTTTATCTTCAATTAACTTCGCTTTTTCTTTAACTTGTTTGTATGCACCAATTGCTTGGCTATTAATCATAGACTCTGGAAGAAGTGTTAATTGTTGTCTTCCTGTAATAGGAGCAGTAGCGCAACTTGAAAGTAAGAAACCACCACAACAACAAGTAGTTAATGATAAGAAATCTCTTCTATTAATTTTCATCAAATTTTAAATATTTTAACTGTGAATTTAGACAACAAAATGTTATTTCTAATTAGTTTATCATGAAATCATCAATAATTACAAAGCTTCGAAACTATTTTTTAGCAGGAATAGTTACCTTAATACCGATACTTATTACTGTTTATTTAACAGTTGTTGTTATCGATCTTTTTTCAAAGATAGTCCCGGATGCTGTAAACCCAAACAAATATCTTCCTTTTAAAATACCAGGTTTAGAAATCTTAATAGCCCTTGTTATTACAACTTTTATTGGGATGATTTCCCTAACTTATTTTGGAAAACAGTTCTTATTACTAGGTCAAAATTTACTAGAAAGAATACCTATTGTTCGCTCAATTTATTCAGGTGTTACTCAATTCACTAAAAGTTTTCAAGATGATGGATCTGCAAATAAAAAAGTTGTTCTTATTGAATTTCCAAGACCAGGAGCTTGGGCAGTAGGGTTTGCAACTAATGAAACTGGAAAGCCAATATCACCAAAGATTAGCGATAATTTAACTAGTGTTTTTATACCCACAACACCAAACCCAACTAGCGGATTTTTAATTTTAGTTCCTAAAAAAGATTTAATTTTCTTAAATATGAACTTTGAAGATGCAATGAAATTTATAATTTCAGTTGGAGCAGTAGGCGAATTAAAATAATCATTAATGTATAATCCTTATTACACCAAGCATTTAGATACTTCCCAAGCAACTTGATCGTGGTAGATTGATCTAGGATGAAGAAGATTATATGGGGGATAATTTTATTATTTTTAAGTCAGAATATTGTTTATTCACAAAATAATTTATCAGCAAAGTGGTATTTAGTTTATAAAGTTCAAGAGGAACAATTCAAAAAGTTATAGGTCTTTTAATACTCAATAGTGAAATCTGGAGATAAGATTGATCAGTATAAACTTTTTAATCTTATAAGTGAGTTAAAAGTAATTAAATGAAAAAAATAATATTTAATAATTCTTTTTTTTTTCTTTTTCATCTCTCTCTTATTCGGAGGAGCGTAATTATTCGGATGGTTCAAAAATTCGTTGGTGAGGTAAAACAACTACATGGGCAAGGTACATATGTTTGGCCGGACGGACGAAAATATATAGGTGAGTTCGTAGGAAGTTCACGGACAAGGAACAATTTTTGAAAAAAAAATGGAAGAAAATATATAGGTGAGTTTAAAAATGGAAAATTTTTAAAGGAACGCTGACCCATTATAATGGCAATACATATTTTGGTGAATTTAGAAATGATATGCCAGATGGCCTTGGTATCCTTACTTATCTTAATGGAAAAATAGAGTCCGAAGATTTAACAATGGGCTTTTGTAAAGAAAGAAGATGTTTCAGTTCTTTATGTTTCAGAAATAATAAACTTAAATAAGTGTTTTTTTAAAGATCAACAAAAAGTATTTGATGAAAAAAAAACTTGAATATTTCACCGTTCAAATAAATAATTTAAAAATTGTAACCGTAGATATTATTTTTACCTATGATGAATTAAATAGGATTAGAAATACTAAAAATACCAAGGAAAATGTTACGAAAAAATTTCTGTCATTTATAATATTGATAGTAAAAAGATGAAATCATAAAAGCAATAACGATTAGGAATAAAGAGATAGAAAAATTGGAAATTAATTTGGACACATTAGAAGTAATTCAAGGAAATACGAAAATTATATGCAGTAATTAAATGAACTGAACCTTGATTGTAATTCTCGCTTCGTTGATATTAGTGGGGACAATTAATATTGAGGCAAATGAATTTAATAAAAGTATCTCTCGTGATTTGCAAAGCAATATTCTGAATAACTTACAAACTCAAGCTTCGCTGATAGGGAAAAACAATTAATTATGTTAAAAATATTTTTTTAACTGCAAAATTAGAAGTCATTGACGCAAGAAAATATTGCCAACAAATTCATGGAACTATAGCAAACAAAAAAATACTACATTTAATATAGAAAGTTGTGCATTGGAAGAAAAAAATTTAGAATTTATAATAACATTCTATTTCCTACCCGGCAGTGCTGAATATTTTAACTCAAGAAGCCACTGAATTAGTGAAACTTGGTAAAGAGTTTACTCAAGAGGTGCTTTTGGAAAGGGGTCAATAGATGAAGTTCAAAAATATTAAGTGATCGTAATGTTAAATTAATTATTAATAGAACAGACAAACTACTTATGGAAGATGCACAACGGTTTGGTGAAAAATTAGCTGAAAAGGAAAAAAGAAAAGAAACAGGAGGTGACAAAACCACAACCAAACAAACCGTGACAGGTAGTGCATTTTTTGTAAATAATACTGAAATATTTTAACCAATGCACATGTTATTAACGGTTGCACAACAGATCCAAAAAATTAGTTATGATAAAAAAGACTATAATGCAAAAATTATAGCTACTGATAAAAATTTAGATTTAGCTTTATTAAAAGTTGATATTAAACCTAAAAACTATCTCAATATATCTAAAAATAACGTTAATAAATTAGATAAGATATTTGTTATGGGTTATCCACTTGGAAAAGCTTTAAGCGACGATTTAAAATTTACTCCAAGGAGTAGTTAGTTCATTAAAAGGTTTTCAGGATAATTCAAATGAAATTCAAATTGATGTCGCAATAAATCCAGGTAGTAGTGGTGGTCCAATAGTAAATGAAGCTGGTCAAATTAGTTGCGATAGCTGTGTCTGATTATAAAGCACAAACGTTAATTTTGGAGTAAAATCAACAGCAAGACTAGGTTTCTTGAATGTTAATTCAGTTAAAGTTTCTTCTGGTATTATCACAGCGACTTCTGGTGTTGTGACTTCATAAATATATAAAAAAATTTCTTTTTTTATATTTATTGTAGATGAGAAACTTAATTATTATTTTAGCTGTTGATCTTTTTTTTATCAAACACAAACGCAAATGAGAATAAAGTATGGTGTATAGAGAAAGGTTCTTTACTTAAATACGGACCTTACAACAATATTAAAGATTGTTCAGAAATCGACTATAAATTAGTAGAAATTACAGAAGCATTTTACAACAGACTTAAAGGACAAACTTCAGGTTTTGAAACAGTAAATTTACATAACAAAAAATATTTGAGATGGAGTATAATTCAATGATTTAAATTAGTAAGACAAAAGAATCACAGACAGGAGACTCTTAATACAAATCAAAAAAAAAACATTAGCTGAAATAGAGGCCGAAAAAATTAGCAAGAAAAATAGAATTAGATAAATATACAAAAACAATGTGAGGGAAGTACTTTCAAAAAAGGATTTAAAAAAGGAACGCCTGAATTTGATAAATCATTAAGATACCACATAAAAGAAAGAAATCGTCTTGCTAATTTGCCTCCGTCTGAACGTTATGCTTATACTTGTTAAAAAATCATGGTTTAAGAAATGCTGCATATCCATTTGATTATATATTTTCAAGTTTAAAAATGGTAAAACGAGATACAGAGAGCAGCAGATCAAAGACGTATTGCTGAATTAGAGTCAAAAATAAATAATAACAATAACAACGCTATCTCAAGTTATAATAGTGAATTATTAGAAATTGAAAGACTGAAAGCTAAAGCACTTCAAGATCAAGCTGATGCTGTAAGAAATAGAAATCAAACAGATGCACTAATGGATCTTTCTAGATCTTTACTAAATAACAATAATAGAGCCCCAGCAAATGTGCCAAATCTACCACTTAACTGCAGATCTGTAAGAGTAGGAAATACTGTTCAAACGCAATGTTATTAAATGATTTTTAATTTTTCAAAAGCTGCAAACCAAACTCACTGGGAAAACCAGTTTAGAATAGCATTTTGAACTTATTGAGGTTTATCTGCAGAGCAATCAAAAAAATTAAGTGAATTTGATGGAAAATGTTCATTTGATGAAAATAAAACAATAACAGTGGACATAAGATTTCCTAAAAATGAAAAGGTATATGCTGTTTTTCGTAATTTAAATTTAATTAAATACGTAAGAGATGGAAGAGTTTCAGGAGCCGGAATAACATTTAGACAAAAAATAGTAAAAGGCGTTTATTTAAGAGCCGGAACTGGACGTGTATCAATTCCTAAATCTTACCAACCAGTTGATAGTGGCAGTTTATATCTCACTAGTGTTGGGATTTTTTTGATGGAGATAAGCAAAACATAAAATTACCTTGGGATAAAATTGTAAAAGAAAGTGTTACGGCTTCAGAAATTCAATTGGAAAAACAGAATGGTGAACCTTTAATTTTTTCTGGTGATATAGACCCAGAAGCTGCTGCTGTTTTAAAAATTTTACCTGAATTAGACTTTATTAAAAACTAACAAAAAGTACCAAAACAAGAAGCATTAATCCAGTCCCTGTAAGCTAAATTTTATAACTTATTTTAAGGTAATGCCTTGACTAGATAATGAGACCCTAATTAATATTGTGTATGAAACAAGAATATTTTGGGTGGGGTGGTGTCAAAAAACTGGCAAAAAACCTAGGTTATAGTTGGTTTGATGTTTGTGACATTCTTTGGAGGGCAAAGCATCATAAACAACCTGAATTTAAAGAGATTTTGATATTTTCTGTAATTAGAAAAAATTTAATCAGAATAAAGTCTGGCAAACCTCTAAGAGATATTTACGGAAATTTAGTCAGAAGAAGAGAAGGGGAACAAGATATTCATTATGCAATTCGTGCAGATTTAGATTTATTTAAACACAATCATAAGATCAAAAGACAGTGGAAAGATGACCCTGATTTTTACAAATCTGTAAGACAAAAATATGAAAATTTATACAAACGCTTCCCTAAAGAAATCAATAAACAAGCCTCTATGATAGATTAGTTTACCTTGATTAATACAGGCAACCCCTTGGTATTTTTTATCTGATAAAATCCTCTTAAAATAAACCAAAATATGGAGGATAATTATGTCAAAAGAAAAAACAAATGTGGTTTCTATTAAAAGAATAGAAGCCAATAGAAGAAATGCAAAACATTCAACAGGACCTAAAACTTCTGCTGGAAAATTTAGATCATCACGCAATTCATTAAAGCACGGACTTGAAGCAAGACGTCATTTAATAATTGGTGAAGATGTAAAAGAGTTTCAAGAATATAGAACATCCCAGATTAGATTTTACGATCCTAAAGATCCAATTGAAGTTGATGATTGTATTCAAATCATAGCATTAGGCTGGAAATTAAGAAGATTTTCTGTTGTAGAAACTGGTCTTTTTAATCAAGATATTGTTCAACAAATTAAAACTAGCAGCAATAATATTGGTGTTAATTTGCTTAAAAGATCTGATTTTGAAGAAGTTGCTAAAGAATTAGATCAAATTCCAGAGCTTCAGGGACTTTCTTTTAGAAGAGATTGCAAAGAGGAGAATGCCAATATCAAATTAAATACGATGTACATTCGAACATTAGTTTGTCGTCAAAAATTAATTGATAATTATTTTGCAAGAAGAAATTCTAATAAAAATAAAATTAATTAAGGAGATCTTATGAAAAATAAATACTTTAATGAAAGAGAAAAAAGACTTTTCAATTTCTTTTCTAATAAAGATGATTATTATAAAGGGTGCTATTTTGGCGAAACGAACCCATTAATAGATAATAAAATCAATAAGATAGAAAAAAGGTATGTTAGTGATTTTAAAAAGCAACTTAAGAAAACCAAAGATAAACATGAGCAGGAAGAGTTACTGGAACTTATAAAACTTTATGAAAAACCAACAGATATTGTTGATAGAACAGTAGAGGAAGTAGTTGCTCCAGCTGCTATTATGGAAAAGATTGTTAAAAAAGAGGAACCTAAAGCTAAAGATCCAATCATATTTAAAACGGAGCCTTATAGAAGGGATACCAGTCGTCTTGTTTATTGGTGCAATCCATTTGAACCCATTAATAAGGGCAAACTTGGCAGCACTCAGAATTGGAGAATTAATAAACCAGAAAGGAGCTACTATTAAATGTAATCTATTACTTACTTAATATTAAAGTAATACTTTAAGTATTATATATATAATATTGTAATATAATGTTTTTTATATAAACTTAAGTATTTAGATTATAACACTAACTCTATGATTATTATCTAATTTCTTGAGATTATTAAGTATTTTTGTTGAGGTGATAAAAGTAGCGAAAACATTGACTTTTGAGACTAATCTAATCTCATTTTCTATTGAAACTGGTGTTTTTCCAAAGCCAATAGCTATTGAATGACCCTCACACCAATAAGCAACTTCGCCAAAAGTGACTATATCTCTAGCGTTTTTATCTGGTTTAATGCCTAGATTAGCTGTCTCGAAGTATATTTCCTCTCCCCAAGTGTTTATTTGGGCCTTAAATGAGCTTAATTTGGCTAATTTAAGCGCTGTTTGAGAGTTATTTAGATTAAGTTTAATCTCAAAGTCATCGAATTTAAGAAGCATTGATAATGATAAATAGCTATTTTTGATGATATTGACATCAATTTATAGTTGTATTAATAGTTCCGATAATTAATGGTTATCGGAAATTTATGTCAAATTTAGTTAAAGATCTTAGTTCTATAGAATTAGAAACTTTAGACAATATCAGATCTTCAAAATCAGCAAATACTATCAGAGCTTATAAATCTGATTTTAATCATTTTGTAGATTTTTGCAAAAAAAATAATTTTAAATCTTTACCAGCTGATCCTAAAATAGTTTCATTTTATATAACTGATCTGTCATCAAATTCTAAAGTAAGCACATTAAAACGTAGATTAGCTTCTATTAGCGTAATTCATAAGCTTAAAGGGCATTATATAGATATTAAACATCCTCTAATAATTGAAAATTTAATGGGAATACAAAGAAAGAAGGGTGTGTTTCAAAAATCAAAAAATCCAATTTTAATTAATGAATTAAAAGAAATTATAAATATTATCGAATAAGTCAGAAAAAAATGAAAGCAAAAAAGCTAGAGATAAAGCTTTAATATTAATTGGATTTTCAGGAGGTTTTAGAAGATCCGAACTTAGTTAATATTGATTTTGAAGATTTAGAATTTACAAAAGAAGGTGTAAAAATTTTTATTAAACGATCTAAAACAGATCAATCAGGAGAAGGAATGATTAAAGCTATACCCTATTTTAAAGAAAAAAGTTTTTGTCCAGTTATTTTTTTAAAAAATTGGATTGAAATTTCTAAAATTAAAAAATGGTTTAATTTTTAATATTTCAGATAAAATGGTTGCAATTTTAATTAAAAAATATTTATCAGCAGCTGGATTTGATCCCAAAAAATATTCTGGACATAGTTTAAGATCTGGATTTGCCACAGTTGCTGCTGATTCATGGCGCTGACGAAAAAAGCATTATGACTATGACAGGTCATAAAACAACATCAAATGGTTAGAAGATATATAAAAGAATCTAATTTATTTAAAAATAATGCTTTCAAATAAATATATAAAGTTTTATAATTTTATTTATTTACGATACTTAATTATTTATCCCAAATATATTATATGCTTAACATCTAATGTTTTTGAGATTATATAATCTGCTACAATTCTATTATTAAATATTTTAAAATATCTTTATTTTTCCATTAATTCCTATTTGTATTCTTTTTCTATCATTATTTTTATAATAATTAACTTTATCAATTAAATCATAAATATCTTTATAAAAAATCATTTCATTATCTGAAAAAAAATCACTAAATTTTGTCTGTTCTATCAATTAAAGTTGGTAATCCCATTTGCAATCAACGAAGCATATTCTATCGCTAGAATAACATTTGAATAGGTTCACCTCTGCTTAGATTTAATGCAAATTTACGATTGTGATAATCTTCATTAATAAATTTATTACCCCATACAGGTTGAATATTGTTAAAACCATAAATATCAAAAATAATATCTGGTAATTTGTTCTTAATAATTTTAATTAATAAAATCTTCTCGTTCATCTTTATAAATTTTTTTTAAAGTAGCCCTGTGTTGATCCATGACTTATAGCAATAAAAAATATCATAAATCATTATTGTTGTAATTTATCAATTTTAAGATTATCAATAGATAGAATCACTTGGAATTGGAATTAAAAAATATTATTTTTATTTTTATGTATAAAATTTTGAATATAATGTTTATCAGTAGTTACAAAATATTGATCTATAAAATCTTTATATATTTCTAGAAATTGTTTATAATGTTGATTGAAATCTGGACCTGTTGGAATTAATAGAATCTACGTACCATTGAGCTATTTTAGTATTAGGATGAATTTTCTTTAATATATTCTAAATGTTTTTAAATTTATTCTTGTATCAGTATGACCCAATAATAATAATATTAGGATTTAGATTTTCTATAATTTCAATAATTTTTTTATTATAATTATTTTTATCAAAAAATAATAATTTATTTTTTAAAATCTCTTTCACTTAATTCATTAACATAAAAATTATTTCTAATAAAACCATTATTTAATTTTCTTGCAGTTGAGTAATATAATCTAGAATTATGTCTTAAATGAAAATCTGTAATATGTAATATTTTTAAATTTTTCATTATAAGTTCTTTATAAATAATATTTATTTTGTTAATTGTTTTATAAATTGAATGTTTAAATTATTTTTAAAGTTTTTTTACTGTAAATATTTATTAAAGATGGAGATTTTATTAATTTTTTAATTTATTATAAAGTTCTTCTTAGTAATTGATATATTTAAGAACTATTGACCATAACTGTTAGTTTCTATTAACCCACCCCTTTTCAGAAATTATTGATACGCATTCCTCATATTGAAGCAGCTTCCATTGCAGTTCTACCTAATGGCTCATTCCAAGTTGATGGAACTAACAGCAATTGATAGATTTTTTATAAAAATTTCATAGTTTTTTTATATGGTAACCATTCATAGATAATTAATTTTTGGATGATTTATTTTATCATAAGCTTCTTGGATTCATTCCCTGCAACTATATCACATGACCAAGATCTTATATTTTTTTAAAATTTCTGAAATTACAGCTTGACTAAATATATTATAACCCTTTGATTCATTTAAGCTTTCCAGTAAAAATAATAATATTTTTTTTTATTTTTAGAATTATTATTGTAATAGTTCGTTGCAGGATAAATAACTATCATTTTTAATAGGTATTTAATTTGCTAGATCATTAATAGAATTGTCTTTTTGTCCATTCGACTTACAAATACTAATTTTATCTAAATTTTTTAACAATAAATATTCTTTCATAAACTAGATTTAGAACCTCGCAATGTATATGGGATCGTTGTGAAAAATATAGTATTATTTTATTATTATTGGATATATTATTTTTAAGAATAAAAAAGCTATGAGGTCTATTGTGTATTATCAATAACTTTGATTATTTTTTTGTAAATTTTTTTATAAAATTTTCAATATAATAAATAGCTATTATCCAAATATATAATATAATGGTTTATTTGTAAGATTGCAACTGATATAATTTTTTGTAAGTGGATTATTTAAAATATAAAGATGCCAAAAATTTTAATTTGTTTTTTAGCAATGCTTCCATTTATTAAAATCTTTTACCCAAATTGAAGCTGCTGCAGCGAGTTATTTCACTGAATAATCTTCTTTGTAAGGTAGTAATTATCATTAATATTCATTTATTTCATTATATATTAATTCTTAATCCATCATAAGCCAGGAATTATATTTTTAGATATTTTTGATAATTTTTTTTTTAATAACTGAATAATCAATATCACTATGTAAGATTTGTTAATAATAGTTTTTTTGGGTTTAATATTTATTAATATAATATAAACATTTTTTAAAATTTAAATGAGTTTCATGTTTTTTAAATTTTAAACAATCTATAATTAATAATTTTAAATTCATTAATTTTTTTAAATATTCTTTGAAATATTGAGCTACAATCACTAATATAAGCAATTTCATTAAATAAATATCCATTTGCATCTAATATCTCCATGTTAAACTTTTATTGGTTCAAATTTAATTGAGTTATTTTTTTTTTTTATAAGAAATTTATTTTTAATAATATTTATTATTAATAATTGGTTTATAATATTTACTTTTCTTTACAAATAAGATATTTAAAAGATTTTAATAAATAATTAGAAGTTTTTTTATCAGCATAAACATCGGTATTTTTTTTTTATTTAATCCAAAAAAATGGTCTTAAGTTCATTTATACCATGTGTTTGATCAGCATGTTCATGAGTATAAATAACAGCATCAATTTTTTTAATTTTATTTTTTAACATCTGATTTTTTATATCTGGGGAAGTATCTATAATAACATTAATATTTTTATATTTTACAAATAATAGAACATCTTGTTCTATAATTTTTAGGATTTTTTTTATTAGCCTTTCCCCAATAACCATCTATTCGTGGAACTCCTAATGAACTACCACATCCTAATATAGTTACTTCAGTTTTTTTCATTAAAGAAAAAATTTTTAAAATTTTTCGTAGTTATATTTGCAACGTCTTCAAAAGAAATATCTTTAATTAAGGCAACATTTTCAGCTACAATTTTAACATTTGCCGGTTCGTTACTTTTGCCTCTGAATGGATCTGGACTAAGATAAGGAGAATCTGTTTCAATTAACATTTTTTCAATAGGAACATATTTTACTACATCTCTAAGATCAGAGGATTTTTTAAAAGTTATTATGCCACTAAATGAAATGAAACATCCAAGATCTAATAGCTTTTTTGCAAATTCTAAACCACCAGTAAAACAGTGAATTAAAAATTTTGTTTTTAAATGGTGACTTTTAATAATTGCAAGGGTGTCTTCATCAGCATCTCTTGTGTGAACAATAATGGGCACTGTTTCGGAAATTGCAAGTTCAATATGTTTTTCAAATGAATATAATTGATCCTTTTTTTCACTTCTTTTATAAAAATAATCAAGACCTGTTTCACCAAAAGCAATTATTTTTTTACTTTTTTTTTTAATAGTTAGAAGTTCATTTAGGTCGTCCAAATTATTAGTGGTTGAATTAGGGTGAATACCAATTGAACCATAAATATTTTCATATTTCTCAACAATTTCATAAACTTTTTTAGAACTTTCTAAGCCTGTTCCAATCGTTAATAAATGAGAAATATTATTATTTTTTGCATTTAGCAAAACTTGATTAATATCATTAATTAAAGGCTCGTAATCGAGATGACAATGAGAGTCTATAATCATTGTTTTTTAAAAAGAATATTTATTTTTTGAATTTTAGATTCAGGCTTAATAGAAAAATTTTTATTAATATTTTTTATAAATCTTTCATCTTCTTTAACATTTAAAGAGTCTAATATTATCTTGGTTTTTTCAGGAATAATTGGTTGAAGCAATATAGAGATTTTTCTTATAAATTCTAAAACGGTATATATAATAATATTTCTTTTTTCTAAATTATCATCTTTTAAAGACCATGGCGCTGAGTCATTCACATATTTATTAACTTCCGAACATAATTGAATAATGTCTTTTAAATAGTTATGAATTTCATATTTATTAAAAGTTTTAATTAATAAATCTAAATTATCTTCAACTAAATTTAATATTTTTAAATCTGAGTTGTCTTTTGGTTTGCATAATGGGATTGAAGAATTTAACTTATTATGAACAATTGAAGTTATTCTTTGATATAAATTTCCAATATTGTTAGCTAAATCACTATTTATACAATTAATTAAATTTTCTGGTGTTATTTTCCCATCTTCACCATAAATAACCTCTTTCATTAAGTAATATCTAATTTCATCTAATCCATAATTTTCAATAATGTCTAAAGGGTCTAAAATATTTCCTTTTGATTTTGACATTTTCTCTTCCCCGGAAAGGATCCAGCCATGAGCAAAAACTTTTTTTGGAGATTTTATGCCAGCTGCTAATAAAAAAGCTGGCCAATAAACGCAGTGGAACCTTATAATATCTTTACCAATAATATGAACATCTGCTGGCCAAAATTGATTTTTATTATTATTTTCAAAATAGTCTAATGCACTTATGTAATTGGTTAGAGCATCTAACCATACGTAAATTACATGTTTGTTATTATTAGGAACTGGTATCCCCCATTTAAAAGAGGTTCGACTGATTGATAAGTCTTTAAGTCCACTTTTAACAAAACTTATAACTTCATTTTTTCTACTAAGCTGGAGCGATAAAGTCTGGGTTATCTTCATAATACTTTAATAAAGGTTCTTGCCATTTTGAAAGTCTAAAAAAATAAGACTCTTCTTCCATCCATTCAACTTTAGATCCTGATACTTTAGAAACTTTACCATCAGCCTTGGTCTCAATTTCATCTTCATGTATAAAAAGCTTCATCAGATACGGAATACCAGCCAGAGTATTTTGAAATATAAATTTCTTTTTTTTCTTCAAGAATATTCCATAGTTTGGATACAGTTTTTTTATGTCTATCTTCAGTGGTTCTAATAAAATCTGTATTTGTAAGATTTAATTTTTTTGCAAGATCAATAAAATTTCTTGATATTTCATCGCACAAAATCTTTTGGATCTTTTTGTTACTTTTCAGCTGCTCTTTGAACTTTTATGACCATGTTCATCAGTGCCAGTTAAGAAATTAAACATTATACCCTTCAATCCTTTTAAATCTGGCGATAACGTCAGCAGATATACTTGAATAAGCATGCCCCATATGAGGTTTTGCTGATGGATAATATATCGGTAGTGGTTAAATAATAAGTTTTTCATTATTTAATACCAAGTAAAAGATTTATTTCATAAAAACTACTTTTTATATCATTATTTATTGAATTGATATTATGAATAATATTATTAATTTTATTTTCTTATTCTAAAATTTTTAAAAAAATTATTTTTTTCTAAGTTAGTTTGCAAAGTAATTTTCAATATAAATGTGAATTAAATCTAATATTTTATTATATTTTTCTTCTAAGTAAAAATTTTGCATAGTTAAAATTTTTTCAGAAAAATTTTTTTCATTAATGTTTAACTCATCAAACAGTATATTCATTTTAATATTTGTTCCTGGTGTCAAATTTTTAATAATCGTTATTATTTGTATTGAACTGTGTAATTAATTTTTCTTTAATTGTAGTTAGTTTCTTTTGAACTTATAAAAAGTCTGTAATTAAAGCATCTTGATTTAATCGTATCAAGTAAGAATTTATTTTCAAGATATGATATAAAAAAAATAATTATTTTCAGGAAGATTCCTCTAATATTTTTAAAATTGAATTTGATGAAGTTTTATTAAGATTTTCTGCACCTTCTAAAAAAAATATTTTAGGTTTACTATTTATTGGATGACTTGTTAAAAAAATTGATAATTTCTCTTGTTTCTTCAATGCTGATTATTTTTTTATAATCATCAACTTTTAAATGTTTAAAGTTAAAATTTAATATTATTAATTAAATCTAAGTAACTCTTATTATTTTGCTATAATTTCTTTAGCGTTTAACGTCGTAAGGATCATTTTCTTTACTTGATAATATGTAGTTAATTAAATGATACAATAAATGTTGCCTTCCCTACTACCGTCACTTCCATTAAATATAATCTTATTAGGTAACTTCTGTTTGTTATAAAGACTAGAAAGTTTTTTAAATATGATCTTCATGACCATATAAAAATCTTTGATACTTGTTGATAGTTTCAATGTTTATGAAAGTTAAAATCTTGCATTTAATATTTTTAAAGTTTTTTTATTTATTTCATTTTGAATTTCATTAAGAGACTTACTGCCCTTAATCAAAACTAATTTTATTTTTATACATCTTTGAAATTTTAAGGAATCCATTTCTAATTTTATTAAAATGATAGGTAGAAAGTTTATCAAATTTATTTGTTTTCTTTGTTCTGTTATTTATTCTTTTTTTTGATTCTTTTTTGTCTAAATCAATTAAAAAAGTAATATCTGGATGAATATTAGTAAAAATTTTTTTTTGGATGTTAAATATAAAGTTTTTATCCATTCTTTCCAAATAATGTTGATATGCCAGTGTAGAATAAAAAAATCTATCGCAAATAATAATAAATTTTTTTTTAAGATAGTAATTTATTTTATTTACTATATGATCGTTTCTAGCAGCCATCAATAGAAAAAATTCGGTTAACGTGACTAATTTTATTTTGTTATCTAATATTAAATTTCGTACATTTGTTCGGAATTATCACATTCCACCAGGTTCCCTGGTTAAAATTACATTTTTTGTAATATTTTTTTTTATAAATTTGTATAATAATTTTGCTTGAGTTGATTTCCCGGATCCCTCAACACCTTCAAAGCAGATAAAAAAAGGTTTTTTCATTGCCATAGGTAATGATTGATATTTTGAATTCCTTTAAAGAATATATTTTTATCAGTTATGTCTTTTTGGGCAAATAAATCTTCAGTTTCTATAAGTTCTTTATTTTTATAAATTCTAAGGACCGCAACCTTCTCAAATTTTTTAATAGGTAATTGCAACGGATATTCATATTCTAATTCCATTTTAATTTTTGGATTCTTCAAATTTTTTGGCAAGTTAACAAAAATACCATCTTTGTTTGCACCTTTAACATCTAGATAAGAAGAGCTTCCATTCCATATTTTTATTTTAAATTTATCTTTATCATAAGGAATTTTAACAAGATCAATTTTGTTGAAAGCACCATTTAATAATAGTTTTGAAGATTCTGCTCTTGATGACATTGTAGGCAAGCCACTAATTACTGCTATTATTCTTCTGTTGTCTTTTTTCTTTGTAACTGCAATTGAATACTTGCTATCTTTTAAATGCCCCGTTTTTATTCCATCAACTCCTTCATCCATAGAAAGTAATACGTTTCTATTTTCCTGTTTAACAGGATTGCCACCTGTTCTAGTCCATAAAAAATCTTTCTCTTTAAAATATTTATAATACTGCGAATAGTTATTGATTAAATAGGACGACAATAAAGCGATATCTCTTACTGTTGAATAATTATCTGGGCTATATGTTCCAGAAGAATTGCTAAAATTTGTGTTAACCATATTAATTTGTTTAGCTTTTTCATTCATTAAATTTACAAATTGCTCTTCAGTTCCAGATATGCCTTCTGCTAAAACAATTGAAGCATCAACACCCGATATAATAATTACGACCTCTTAGCAAATCTTCAACAGACACTTTATCACCTGGAACTAAAAACATACTAGATTCACCAGATCTAGTTGCGTTTCGAGCTTTTTTAGAAACAGTAAATTGATCTGTAAGTTTAATTTTTTTATTCTTAAGTTGGTCAAACACAACAACAGCTGTCATGATTTTTGTCATTGAAGCAGGAGATATTTTTTGATCAGCATTTTTTTCAGCCAAAACATTTCCATTTAAATGTTCAATGACAATACCTTGTCTAACTTTATCTGGAATAATTATTTGAGAATAAGAAACTGAAGTAGAAACTAATACAACAAATACTAAAATAAAAAACTTCTTAAAAATCATTCAACGATTATATTATAATTATCAAACTTAGTATTAATTATTTTGTTAAAAAAAATATCAAATTAAATGATATCATTTAATAGTTATGACTTTTACTTGAATTTTTTATTAACCTGAATAACAGTTGGATTGAGATTTTTTATTTCTTTTTTTAATAAGCTTACCATATCTAAGGCTGAATTTTTAAAAGTATAATCACCATAATAAATTATTAATTTATTTAAATTGTTATTTTTTGAAGAATTATTTTTAGACAAATCAACAATATCAACATTTTTAATTTCTACATTTTGAGTAATCTTTTTTTCTTCATCAAAAATTTTAACAGTATCGGCCTTAAAAGTTTTATTCGTTCTAAGAGTTTCAATTTTTACTATTGGTAAAATATAATTTAATTCCAATAAATCGATGTATTTATTAGGAATAATAATTTCCCTTTCTTTTTTGTAATTGGAATTTTTATTAACTTCTACGACTATGCTTTTTTTATTTAATAAATTAGTAATTTTAACTTTGCTATTAGGAGCTATATTTCGATGAATTACATCATCATTTGTTAGTAAAATCTGCAAAACCTACTTTTTCATAAGTTTTGAACTTTTTCAAAGATTGGTAAATTTTGACATGATGAAATGAAAATGAAAAATAAAATAATTATTTTATTTCTCATTTTATATTTTTATTTTATCCGAAAAGGTTCCTACAGTAATTGCAAAGCGCAATGATCTATTCCATTCTAATAATCTTAAGAAATTATCAAACACCACATATATTGGACCATCTTCTCCATCTGGTCTTATTAACCAACCTTCTTTTTTATCTGTAATAATAATTTCACTTCCATTTTTATTCTTAAAGCCCATTAATTTTAAGTTGAGCAATAGAAATTTTATTTTTAAGATTTCTTGAATCTGAATTAATTAAACTGCTATCAAAATTTTTATCGATTCTAACTTCAAATCCCCATTTATCTTTTTCAATCCATCCTATTGTTTTTAAGTAATTTGCTGCAGAAGCAAGAGAATCTTGAAATGAGTTGATTAAATCAATATCAGCGACTTCATCAAAATTTATTCCGTGCTTTTGAATTGTCGATGGCATGAATTGAAAGTTGCCAATTGCACCAGCCCATGAGCCATATAAACTGTCATACTTTAAAGTTTTATTATCGATTAATTTTAAAAGTATAATTAATTCTTTTTCAAAATACTCTGATCGTCGATTATCAAATGACAATGTTGATAAAGCAGAAATTATATCAACCTTTCCTTTGTTAACACCAAAATTTGTCTCTATGCCCCACAAAGCAATAAGAATTTCTTTATCAACTTTAAATTTAGTGCTGACTTTCTCAAGCAAAGGTAAGTTTTCTTTTAAAAGATGTTTTGCTGCTTGTATTCTTTTTTCATCTACTCTTTTTTCTAAATACTCGTAAGTTTTTTCGAAAAACTCAGGTTGTTTTCTATCTAATGCAACAATTCTCTCTAAAAATTTTACATTTTTTAATGCTGTATCAACTGTTTCTTGCGAAACACCTTGTGCTAACGCTCTACCTTTAAAACCAACTAACCACTCTGTAAATTTTTCATTTGCTAAGGCTAGTAGTGAGGAAGAGATAAATAAATAAATAATTAGAAATATTTTTAATTTAAGGTAAATATCCATTACTTTTTTTTAACATAGCCAACAATTAAAGTCATTAATCAAGGAGAGGTGGCTGAGCGGTTGAAAGCACTAGTCTTGAAAACTAGCAACGGGGCAACTCGTTCGTGGGTTCAAATCCCACCCTCTCCGCCATTATTAATTTAATTATTTTTAGAATTTTAGTTTAAATTCTTTTATTTTCTGTGAAATGGAAAATTTTTCAATTTCAATATTTTTTTTATTGTCAACCAACCATGAACTTAATTCTCTATCTGTAAAATTTAATAAAATTTCAAATTCCTTTAATTCTTCTAATGTCAAACTCTGTAAATTATTATTAGCAAATCCACCAATTAGCAAATCCATTTCTTTGGTTCCTCTGTGGTTAGATCTATATAAAAGTTTTTTTATTAAATTGCTCATATCTACTATATATAAGTAAAGTCGAAATAAGTTTTTAAATGATAGAAAAAAATTTTAATTTTTTTTTTAATCCAGTTTCTAAAGTAAAAGGAATAGGACCAAAAATACAGAAATTATTTAATGAAAAAAAAATAGAATCTAATATTGATCTCATTTTTAATTTTCCCTATGGATTGATTGATAGAACTCATTGTCCCAGGTTAAACAATCTAGAAATAGGAAAAATTAGCACAATTTTCGTTAAAGTAAAAAAACATAACTTTCCAAGAATAAGAAGACTTCCAAATACTGTTCAATGCTTTGATGATACTGGTGAGATTAACATTGTATTTTTTAATTCAAGAGAAAATTACGTTAAAGAAATACTACCTCTCAATAGTGAGGTCATTATTAGTGGAAAGATAAATTTTTATAAAAATAAGTATCAAATAACTAATCCCGACTACGTTACCTCTGTTAATAACGAAGATAAAGTCAGTAAAATAATGCCAACTTATAGTTCATTAAAAGGAGTTTCTAATAAATCAAGCAATACAAATTCTTAATATTACAAAAAATATTCCTGATGTTCCAGAATGGCATAGAGATCATGTAATTAAAAATAATAACTGGTCTAGTTTTAAAGATTCATTAATTCAACTTCACAATCCAAAAAAAATTGAAGATATAAATAAGAATTCTCTGGCTTACGAAAGGATATCTTTTGATGAGATATTTTCTAATTTATTAATTTTTTCTCAAATTAAAAAAAAAAAACTTATCTATTTATAAAAAACCTAAAAAATACTTTCAGAACAATTAAAAATAGTTAAAAATTTATCTTTTACTTTAACTAAAGATCAACAAGATATTATTAAAGAAATTGAAGATGGTCTAAGAAAAGACAAAAAAATGTTAAGGCTGCTTCAGGGCGATGTAGGTTCTGGCAAAACTATAATTTCAATTATTTCAGGATTAAATGTTGTGGCCTCTGGTTTTCAGGTGGCTTTGATGTGCCCAACAGAGATATTGGCTACTCAGCATTTAAATTTAATGAAATCAATAACTCAAGAGCTCAATATCAAGATTGAAATTTTAAGCAGCGGTGTAAATAAAAAAGACAAATTGAAATTAAAAAAGAACTTGCTGATGGAACAATTAATTTTTTAATAGGTACTCATTCTTTATTTCAAGAAACTGTTTCGTTTAACAATTTAGGATTAATCATTATAGACGAACAACATAAATTTGGTGTCAAACAAAGAATAAATCTTTCGGAAAAAGGAGGTAAGAATTGCGACGTTCTTTTAATGAGCGCAACTCCTATACCTAGAACTTTAATTTTATCAACTTATGGTGACATGGATATTTCTACTCTTAGAGAAAAACCATTTAAAAAAACAAAAAATGTAACGAATATTATTCCTGAAAAAAAGATACCTGATTTAATTAACTTAATAAAAAATAAAATTGAAAGTAAACAGCAAGTTTATTGGATTTGTCCTTTAATTGAAGAAAGTAAAAAAGTTAAACTAACTCCGGTTCTGGAAAGATTCGAATATCTAAAAAAATATTTTCCTGAAAATGTTGCTGTAATGCACGGTAATTTAAAGAATGATGAAAAAATTAGTGTAATGAAAAATTTTTTAGATAAAAAATTTTCAATTCTAATATCAACTACTGTAGTTGAGGTTGGTGTTGATAATCAAAATGCAAATACAATTATAATAGAAAACTCAGAAAGATTTGGACTTGCTCAATTGCATCAATTAAGAGGAAGAGTTGGAAGAGGAATCGAAGATGGTGAATGTATTCTAATATATTCAAAATCAATAAGTGAGAATGGTAAAAAGAGACTTAAAATTCTTAAAGAATCTAATGATGGATTTTATATATCTGAACAAGACTTAAAATTAAGAGGTTTTGGAGATATTATTGGTTATAAACAAAGTGGTGAAAAAGATTTTATTGTAGCGGATCCATTGTACCACTCTCACCTTTTTGAATTAGCTAAACAAGAGACTGATTTATATACTGAAGCTAATTTACCAATTGATAAATTTAGTACACTTCTAAAGTTTTTTAAAAAAGATAAAATATTAAATATAATTGATACTGGTTAATTTTTCTTATAACCAATTGCAATTTCAAACTCACCCAATCTTTTATGAATGGACCTTAATTCTGTAATTGTCGTCCATTGATGAATAAACAGAGAAAAACTATTATGAACTCTTTGAAATGCATTTGATACTTGAACTATAACCCCAAGTGTAATTAAACCAGAAAATAGACTCGGGGCCATTACTAAATATGGAACAATAACCATAAATTGGTCGTATAAGTTAACCCATATATCAAAATAACCGTAGTTATAGAAAAGTCTGTGGTAGTTAAATTTAATTCCAGAAAATAATTCAAATACAGTGTCGGGCTTTGCGTACTTTAATCTGTCATCTTCACCATATACTAACTCTTTCGAAATGACGCTTCTACTCTTTGATTGTTATATTCAAGACCTGGTAGTTTAATTCCAACAAACCAGCTAATTATTAGTCCTCCTAAACTTACAAACAAAGATACCCAAACTAAAGATCCTGGAAATTGTTTTAAAAATTCTATTTGGATTCCAGATGAAAGACCCCAAAGTATAGGAATAAAAGCAATTAAAGTCATAATTCCTCTAATAACTTGAAGCCCTAAACTTTCTACAATTTTCGCAAATCTGCTCGTATCCTCTTGAATTCGTTGTGACGCTCCTTCTACATTCTCAACACTACTTTTCCATAACGGAATATAATCAAAAGTTATAGCCTCGCGCCAACGTAGAGAATAAACTCTTGTGAAAAATCCAGTAAAAGTTGCGAGTATTACATAAGGAAATGCAAGATAACAAAAAGTATAAATTTTATCCCAAAATTCTGAAATATTACTTTTAGTGGCATTTTGTAACAAATCATAAAACCCTTTATACCATTCATTAATTTTAACAGTTATAGACACCTGTATTAATAATGAAAAAATTAATAAGAGTCCTCCACCCCAAGACCATAAGATCCATTTTTTGTTAAAAAAAAAACTCTTAAACATTATTTAAAAATTATCAGCATAAGTCTTAATAATAAGCTTATTTTTTTTATGCGCAGTTAGATCAAATTGAATATTATTTTCTTTAGCATAAGCAATAGCTTGTTCTTGTGTTTCAAATTTTAACTTAATTTGTTCTTCAGTATTCGATGATGATGTCCAACCCATTACAAAATCTTTATTAGAATTAGATTTATTAAATTCTAAAATCCAAAATTTTGTTCTAGCCTTGCCAGACTGCATTGCCGTTTTAACAGGTTGATAAATTTTTGCTCTTTGATTCATTAACTATTTTCCTCAGAGGAATCTTCAACTCTAGCAGCAGAAACAACTTTTTCATCATCGGAAAGATTAAAAATTCTTACCCCTTGGGTATTCCTACCTGTTATTCTGATATCTTTAACATTACACCTAATCATCTGACCTTTATCAGTAATCAACATAATTTGATCTTCATGATTAATCGTAAATGTAGAGGCAACTCCACCATTTCTTTCTGAGCTTATAATATTAATAATTCCTGAGCCTCCTCTACCGCTTACTCTGTATTCATAAGCAGAAGAACGTTTTCCATAGCCATTTTCCGTTACAGTTAAAATATATTGTTCTTTATTTTTAAATTCTTCAATTTGTTTTTTAGATAATGTAACTATTTTAGTTGTCTCATTTTCATCATCTGGGATTTCCTCGATGTCTTTTTCTAGTCTTGATGCTTTGATATAAGATTTTGCTTCTTCAGATGTTATTTTTACAATATATTAAAATTGATAATGAAATAATTTTTTATCTTTTTTCAAAGACATTCCTTTTATTCCTTTAGAAGATCTTCCTTTAAACAATCTTAATTTTTTTGATTGGACTCTTAAAGATTTTCCTTTTTGTGAACTTAATAAAAAGTCATCATCGTCATCTAAAATTTTAATTCCAACAATTGAATCATTATCTTCTAATTTCATTGCAATTTTGCCGCTCTGCTGAATACTTTCAAAATCTAAAAGGCTATTTTTTCTAATTTTTGCATTAGCAGTAGCAAATATAATTTTCATTTTTGCCCACAAAGTCTCATCGCTAGGCAAAGGCATAATTGAGGTGATTACGTGTCCTTCTTTTAAAGGAAGAATGCTATGAAGAGCTTTTCCTTTTGACTGATTAGAACCCTCAGGAATTTTCCATGCTTTCAATTTATAAACTATACCTTTGGATGAAAAGAAAAGAATGGGTGTATGAGTATTGGCGGTAAATATTTGGCTTACAAAATCTTCATCCCTAGTCGTTATTCCTGTTTTTCCCTTACCGCCTCTTTTTTGAACTTTAATTGAACTTAAAGGACTTCTTTTGATGTATCCTTTATTAGTAATTGTAATAATAACATCTTCTTTTTGAACAACGTCCTCAATATCAAAAGTTCCAACTTGATTTATAATTTTAGTTTTTCTAGGAGTTGCAAACTTTGCTTTTATATCTTTAAGCTCATCTTTAATCTGGGTTAACAGTGCATTTCTGTCATTTAGAATTTTTTTGAATTGAACTATAAGTTTATAAAGTTCGCTAATTTCTAGATTGATCTCTTCATGTCCAATTGCTGTAAGTTTTTGAAGTCTTAGTTCTAGAATTGCTCTAACTTGATGGTCTGACAAATGGTACTCATCTTTATTAGACAAATCATTAACATCTAAAACATCTTTATTAATTTTTGATTTTTTAAAACTCCATGATTTATTTTGAAGGATTGTTTTCGCTTCATTAGGATTTTTAGATTTACGAATAATAGCTATAATTTCATCAATATTTTCTATGGCTATAAATATTCCAATTAAAATATGAACTCGATCTTTTGCTTTCTTTAAATCAAATAAAGTTCTTTTAATTAAAACTTTTTCTCTAAACTCTACAAAAACTTTTATAAATTGTTTTAAGTTTAATAGTTCTGGTTTACCGTTAAGTATTGCAAGTGTATTAAATCCAAATGATGATTCAATTGGTGAATATTTGTAAAGTTGATTAATAATTACCTCACTTGAAACTCCTCTTTTTAAATCAATAACTATTCTTACTCCCTCTTTGTTAGACTCATCTCTAATGTCTGATATGCCTTCAATTTTCTTTTCTCTTACTAGAAGAGCAATTTTTTCAATTAATAAAGATTTATTAGTTTGAAATGGTACTGATTTAATCACCACTAAAGTTTTATCTTTTTTCTCTTCCTCAGTTTCAATTTCTCCTCTTATTTTTATAGAGCCTCTTCCAGTTTTGTATCCAGTTTTTATTACATCTTTTCCAATTATTAAGCCTCCTGTTGGAAAATCTGGTCCTGGGATTAACTTAATTAATTCATCAATAGAAATTTCATTATTATCAATATATGCAAGCGTTCCATCTATAATTTCGCCTAAGATTATGAGGTGGAATATTTGTTGCCATTCCAACGGCTATACCACCCGCTCCATTTACTAATAAATTAGGAAATTGAGCTGGAAGTACAGTTGGTTCTAATTCAGTATCGTCATAGTTATTTTGATAATCAATTGTATTTTTTTCAATATCTGCAACTAAATATTCAGCAATTTTTGCTAATCTTGTTTCAGTATAACGCATTGCAGCTGCTCTATCCCCGTCCATTGATCCAAAATTTCCTTGCCCATCTAATAATTTTACGCTCATTGAAAAATCTTGAGCTAGTCTTACCAAGGCATCATAAACAGCCTGATCTCCATGGGGGTGATATTTACCAATTACATCACCAACTACTCTTGCTGATTTTCTAAATTGCTTTGACCAGTCATACCCACCTTTGTACATCGCATAAATAATTCTTCTATGGACTGGTTTTAATCCATCTCTTGCATCAGGTAGAGCTCTACTTATAATAACGCTCATCGCGTACGATAAGTATGAGGTTTTCATCTCATCAACGATTTGAACTGAGCTATAATTTTTTTTATTTTTGGAATTTTCTTGATTTAAATCTTCACTCATGAAGGAAATTTAAAAAGGTACTTTATCGTCTGGATCTTGAGAGATATCAGGCATATCATCGGAAGGTAATTGAGTGCCTTCTAGTTTTTTACTATCACCAGATGAAGAATTTTTTCCATCTAACATTGTTAGAGAAGAGCTATAACCTTGCAGAACTATTTGAGTGCTATATTTTTCCTGTCCGTTGCTATCAGTGTACTTATTAGTATTTAATTGACCTTCTATATAAACTTGTGCTCCTTTTTTTAAGTATTTCTGAACAACGCTTACTAAACCTTCGTTAAAAATAACAACTCTGTGCCATTCTGTTTTTTCTTTTTTTTCTCCAGTGTTTTTATCTTTCCAGCTTTCAGAAGTTGCAACGCTTAATCTTGCGACACTTTTCCCATTTTGCATTTGCTTAATTTCTGGATCATTTCCAAGTCTGCCAATTAATAAAACTTTATTTAAGCTACCTGCCATAATATAGATCTTTTTTGTGCTAAGAATTTGATGTTTATTATATCAGACTAATCAAATTAAAAGAATAAAATTTACTAAAAAAGATGAGTAATACTGTCAAAAAAATCGTTATTAAAGGGGCAAGAGAACATAATTTAAAAAATATTTCAGTAGAGATTCCAAGAGATAAATTAATAACAATAACAGGATTGTCTGGTTCTGGTAAATCATCTTTAGCTTTTGATACAATCTATGCTGAAGGACAAAGAAGATATGTTGAAAGCTTGTCTGCTTATGCTCGTCAATTTTTAGACCGCATGAGAAAACCAGACGTTGACTTAATAGAAGGTCTTTCACCAGCAATATCCATTGAACAAAAAACTACTTCAAAAAATCCAAGATCAATTGTTGCAACGGTTACAGAAATTTATGATTATATGCGTGTTTTATACGCAAGAGTTGGAATTCCTTATTCGCCATTCACAGGTAAACCTATAAAATCACAAACAGTATCGGAAATGGTAGATCGCATATTGGATCTTCCAAAGCAATCTAAGATTCAAATTTATGCGCCTGTAGTTAGAGGGCGAAAGGGAGAATATAAAAAAGAATTACTTGGATATAAAAAAAGAGGTTTTCAAAAGGCAAGAATTGATGGAAAAATTTATGAAATCGACCAGTCGCCTACTCTAAATAAAAATATAAAACACGACATAGATATATATGTTGATGGTTTTATTAATGATAAAAAAGAACAGCAACGAATAGCAGAAAGTATTGAAACAACTTTATCATTATCTGACGGTTTAGTTTATGTAGATTTTATAAATGAAAATCTTCCTAAAGAATTTAAGAAAAATGAAAAAATAGTATTTTCTTCGAAGTTTGCATGTCCAGAAAGTGGCTTTACAATAGAGGAAATAGAACCAAGACTTTTTTCTTTCAATAGTCCATACGGCGCATGTCCAGAGTGTGAAGGAATTGGTGTTGATCTTTATATAGATCCCAAATTAGTAGTTCCTAATGATAAAAAAACTTTAATCGATGGAGCTATTATCCCCTGGTCTTCAAGCTCAACTCTGTATTATGCTCAAACTTTATCTTCATTAGGAAAACATTACAATTTTACATTAGAAACACCATGGAGAGATTTACCAAAAAAAATTCAAGATATTATTTTGTATGGATCAGGAGAAGAGGAAATTAAATTTTCTTATGATGATGGATATGAAAAGTATTCAAGCAAAAAATCTTTTGAAGGAGTAGTAAATAATTTAGAAAGAAAATATCTAGAAACTGATAGCGACTGGAAAAGAGAAGAAATTTCTCA
Organism: Candidatus Pelagibacterales bacterium; assembly: GCA_965235815.1. GTDB lineage: Bacteria > Pseudomonadota > Alphaproteobacteria > Pelagibacterales > Pelagibacteraceae > Fontibacterium. Next base: position 196,106 of record CBDDZE010000001.1, read on the forward strand.
ATTTCAAAACGAAACAGAATGCGAAAGATGTAAAGGAATGAGACTTAAAGAAGAGGCTCTTTCCGTTAAAATAAAAGAACTGAATATCAGTGAAGTTTCAAGAATGTCAATTCAAAGTGCACATGAATGGTTTTCTAATCTTCATAATCATTTGACAGAAAAAGAAAATAAAATTTCAGTACACATTTTAAAAGAAATTAATGAAAGATTAAGTTTTTTAATAAATGTTGGTCTTGATTATTTAAATTTATCAAGATCGTCTGGAACGTTGTCTGGTGGAGAATCTCAAAGAATAAGATTAGCATCACAAATTGGCTCAGGTTTAACAGGTGTTCTTTATGTTCTAGATGAACCATCAATAGGATTGCATCAAAAAGACAATATTAAACTATTAAATGCTCTTAAAAGATTAAGGGACTTAGGAAACACAGTAATAGTTGTGGAACATGACGAGGAGGCAATGCTTAGCTCCGATTATATAATCGATCTTGGACCAGGAGCTGGAACTGAGGGAGGAGAAATTATCGCTGAGGGTACTCCTTCGGAAATTAAAAAAAATGAAAAAAGTATAACTGGACAATATTTATCGGGTAAAAAATATATTTCTATTCCGCAAACAAGAAGAAAAGCAAAAGACGGTAGATATCTAACTTTAAGCGGAGCAACAGGTAATAATTTACAAAACGTTACTGCAAGAATTCCTCTTGGAACTTTTACGGCAGTCACTGGAGTTTCTGGTAGTGGCAAATCAACATTTGTTCTTCACACACTTTATAGAGCATTAAATTTAATGATTAATAAAACTATAACAAAAAATATGCCTAGACCTTTCAAAGGGATTCAGGGTTATGAATATTTAGATAAAATAATAGATATTGATCAATCACCAATTGGAAGAACACCAAGATCTAATCCCGCAACATACTCTGGAGCTTTTACAGTAATAAGAGAATGGTTTGTTAATTTACCAGATTCAAAAGCAAGAGGTTATAAACCTGGGAGATTTTCTTTCAATGTAAAAGGAGGAAGATGCGAAGCTTGCGAAGGCGACGGAGTAATTACTTATGAAATGCATTTTTTACCTGATGTTTATGTTCAGTGTGATGTGTGCAAAGGGAATAGATATAATAGGGAAACTTTAGAAATAAGATTTAAAGATAAAAATATTGCTGATGTTTTAAACATGACTGTTGATGAAGGTGTCGATTTTTTTGAAAATATATCATCAATAAGAGACAAGCTTTTAACACTTCAAAAAGTTGGTCTCGGGTATATAAAAATTGGTCAACAGGCTACAACTCTATCTGGTGGAGAAGCTCAAAGAATTAAACTCGCAAAAGAACTTTCAAAAAGAGCAACAGGAAGAACTATTTATATACTTGATGAACCGACAACAGGTTTGCATGTTCATGATGTTAAAAAGTTATTAGAAGTTCTTCATACTTTTGTTAACAAAGGAAACACAGTCATGGTTATAGAGCATAACTTGGATGTAATAAAAACTGCTGACTGGATCATTGATATGGGTCCTGAAGGAGGTGTAAAAGGTGGAAAAATTATAGCTGAAGGCACTCCGGAAAATGTTTCCCTTGTAAAGGGTAGTTATACCGGTGAATTTTTAAATAAAATTCTATCTAAAAATATTTCAAGAAAGAGTGCTTAAATAATTATTTTTTATGTTATTATTAAATTATGGTAATTAGTAATATTCTTCAGTCTCTCCCAAAAACAATTTTAAGTTCTATTATAACAACTTTAATTTTCTTTGGTTTTCTATTCTATCTTAACGACGGCTGGGCAAATGATAGATACTTTTGGAGTGCTATATTTAGGTATTTGCATGTTGTGTCTGGAATTATGTGGATAGGATTGTTGTGGTATTTTAATTTTGTTCAAATACCCAGTATGCCAAAAATTCCTGATGAACAAAAATCTGCTATTAGTAAAGTAATTGCTCCAACAGCTTTATTTTGGTTTCGTTGGGCTGCCCTTTCAACAATTGTTACTGGATTGATAACTGCTTACTTAAATGGTTACGTTCATGAAGCATTAGCTTTTAAAGGAAATGCTAAAAACTTAACAATAGGAATTGGGATGTGGCTTGGCATAATTATGGCCTTTAATGTTTGGTTTGTAATTTGGCCAAATCAAAAAAGAGCCTTGGGAATTGTTGAATGCGACACTGAAATAAGAACTAAATCCGCAAGAACTGCAATGCTTATATCTAGAATAAATACTATCTTGTCTATTCCGATGCTTTTAACAATGGTTATAGCTCAAAATCTTTATTAAGGCGTATTATCAACTTTTACCGACCAATCTCTTTTAACTTTAAAAAACATTACTATAGGTGAAGCTATGTAAATTGAAGAATAAGTCCCTATTATAATTCCAAAAGTTATAGCGAAAGCAAATCCTCTCAAAACCTCTCCTCCAAAAATTAATACAGCGATAATAGATAAAAGTGTTGTGCCCGAAGTTTTTAATGTACGAGAAAGAGTATTGTTTAAAGATTCATTTACTAAATTTGACAATTCGGAAGTGCTATCTTTTTTAAATTTTCTCTAATTCGATCATAAATAATAACTGTATCGTTAATTGAGTAGCCAATAATAGTTAATAATGCCGCAACAATTGTAAGATCAAATTGTAATCCTAAAAGCGAAAAAACTCCTACAGTAATAATTGTGTCATGAAAAAGAGCAGCTATTCCGCCGAAACTAAATTGCCACTCAAAACGAAACCATAAATAAAAAAACATTGCGATAAAACATAACAAAACTGAATAAATAGCAGATTTAATCAATTCGGAACCTACTTTTGGCCCTACTGTCTCTACTTTTCTAATTGTTATTTTTTCTTTTAAATCCTTTTCAATAAAATTTTTAATATCATTCGGCGAAATACTATTGTCAGTAGAAATTAAAAAATCATTTACTGCCCCAAACTCTTTAACTGAATAATTGTTAATTTTAAGTTTGGATAAAGAATTTCTAATATTTTCTATTTCAATTTTTTTTTCTAATCGAATTTCAATTGTCGTCCCTCCTTTAAAATCAACTCCAAAATCTAAGCCCTTAGTAAATACTAAGATAATTGAAGCTAAAACTAAAAAAAGATGCACACAAATAAAAAAAAAATCTTATATTTTAAAAAATTAAAATTTGTCATTTAAATATTTATAATTTTATCTTTATTAGCCATAAGATACTTTGAAACCATTAATCTGCTAACTGTAAAAGCTGTAAAAAATGAAGTTATCAATCCGACACATAGTGTAACAGCAAAACCTTTTACGGGCCCACTGCCTAAATAAAACAAAATAATACCAGCAATTAATGTCGTCAAATTTGAATCAATTATAGTTAATAATGATTTTCTATAAGCAATATCAAAAGCGATAATATTTGATTTTTCAATTTTTAATTCTTCTTTTGCTCTTTCATAAATTATTACGTTAGTATCAATAGCCATACCAACAGTTAGAACAATTCCAGCTATACCAGGCAAAGTTAAAGTAGATCCAAATATAGATAAAACTGAAATTAAAATTACAATATTTAATAAAAGTGAAATATTTGCGAAAATTCCAAATAATTTATACGCGTACACCATATAAACAAACACCAACAAGAAACCCGCAATAAAAGATATAATCCCGGAACGAATAGAGTCTTTGCCTAGATCGGCTCCAACTGTTCTTTCTTCTATTATTTTCATTGGTGCTGGCAAAGCACCAGCTCTTAATAAAATAGCTAACTGATTAGCTTCCTCAACCGTAAATCCACCAGATATTTGACCACTACCAGTTAGTATAGGTTCTCTAATAACTGGTGAACTTAAAATTTCGTTATCTAGAATAATAGCGAGAGGCCTGCCTACATTATCTTTTGTAGCATTAGCAAACTTCTTAGCTCCCAAGTTATCAAATTTAAAACTAACAATAGATTGATTTGTTTCTCTATCAAAACCTGGTTGAGCATCAGTAAGATTTTCACCGGATACGATCAATCTTTTTTCAACTTCAATAAATAAACCGTCAGATTTATTTTTAACTTTTTCAAAGCCAAGATTATCGCTAGAGATATTACTAGTTTTTATAAACTTAAAATTTAATTGTGCAGTTTTGCCAAGTATATTTTTAAAAGTCGAAGGATCTGTCAATCCTGGCAGCTCAACAATTATTCTATTCTCTCCTTTTTGTTGAATAGTTGGTTCTTTTGTACCAAGCTGATCTACTCTTTTTCTTACTATTTCTATAGATTGGTTGATAGCGTCTTTTTTTTGACGCCTAATATACTCTTCATTAAATTGTAAAATGAATAAATCTTTTTCAATCTTATAAACAAAATCTTTATTAGCATTTTCTATATTTTTATTGTTAATTTTAGAAAAAATATTTTCATCATTATTTGTCTTATTAATTAAATTAATAGCAATTTCTTTTGAAGAAGAATTTCTAATTTCAAAATTAATTTTATTATTTAAAATATTTAAATTTTTAAAATCTAATTTTTTTTCATTAAATTTTTTTTTTAAATCTACAGCTTTTTCTTCTAATTTTTTATTAATTAGAGGACTCATATCAATTTCTAAAAGCAAATATGAACCGCCTTGAAGATCTAGACCTAAATTTACTTTTTTATCTAAAAATAAATTCGTTTTATTTATAAAGTTAAAATTTCCTAAAAAAATGTAGAAAAAGAATAAAATTGAAGAAATAATAAATCCAATTTTTAATCTGGAAAAATTTAACACTACTAATTTATTTAGTTTCGGATTTAGATAATACTTGTGAGATAGTAGATCTTATAATTTTAACATTAATATTGTCAGCAATTTCTAATTCTGCTTTTTCTTCATCAATAACTCTTGAAATTTTCCCTACAATTCCACCTGCAGTAACAACCGTATCACCTCTAGTTAGCTTTGAAATCATTAGCTTGTGCTCCGCAACTCTTTTTTGCTGAGGTCTAATTAATAAGAAATAAAAAATTACAAATATTAAAATTAGAGGGATAAATTGTGCGAAACCAGAAGCTGACATAATGCGGTTAATTATACTAGATGCTGTTTAAATACAATAATTTTTTTGGTTTTTTAAATTATGTATAAATTAAATCTTTTTTATTCCGCCCATATAATTATGTAAAACAGACAGGAATATTAATCGAACCATCTTCATTTTGATTATTTTCTATTATAGCAATCAATGTTCTTCCTATAGCAAGCCCAGAACCATTTAATGTAGCAACATAGTCAATTTTTTTTTCTAAATCTTTAAAACGCGCCATCATCCTATTAGCCTGAAATTGACCGCAAGATGAACAGCTAGATATTTCTCTATAATTATTTTGAGATGGTATCCATGCTTCAAGATCATAAGTTTTTTCTGCGCTAAAACCCATATCACCAGTTGAAAGTAAAATAACCCTATAAGGTATCTCTAATTTTTTAAGTATAGTCTCTGCACAATTAGTAAGTCTTTCAAGTTCATTATTTTTATCTTCTGGTTTTACAATGCTTACTAGTTCAACTTTATGAAATTGATGCTGTCTCATCATACCTTTAGTATCTTTGCCAGCTGCTCCAGCTTCAGCTCTAAAACAAGGTGTAGCAGCCACATACCGCAATGGCAAATCCTCATAATTTAATATTTTATCTCTAACAATATTTGTTAGCGATACTTCGGCTGTAGGTATTAACCATAAACCATTATTTAAAGAAAATTGTTCTTTAGAAAATTTTGGCAACTGACCAGTTCCGAACATTGATTCTTCATTAACAATTATTGGAACATTCATTTCTAAATATTCAAATTCTTTAACGTGTGTATCGATCATAAAATTTATTAAAGCTCTTTCTAACTTAGCAATATTACCCTTTGTTATTACATACCTAGCTCCTGAAATCTTAGTTGCGGTATCAAAGTCTATCAGGTTTCTTTCCAAACCAATCTCATCGTGAGACTTAATTTTAAAATTAAAATTTTTAATATTACCAAATTTTTTTATTTCTTTATTACTTTTACTATCTTCACCTACTGGAACATCATCTAAATGTATATTCGGTAAATTATGAAGAATATTATTTATTTTATGTTTTTGTTCAGAAAGATTTTTTTCGTAAGCTTCAATATCGTTTTTAATATTCAAAACTTTTTAGATAAAGATAGAAATTGCTCACTTTTTTTATCTTTAGAAATAGACAATTCCTTAGATATTTTATTTCTCTCTTCTTGTAATTTTTGCTGTTTTTCTAAAATTTGTCTTATGGAGGAATCTAAAGAAATAATTTCATCTACAAATTGATCTGAGTTTTTTATAAACCTTTCTTTATATTTTTTTTTATAAAGGGATGGGTTTTCTCTTAAATTTTTAAGATTTATCATTTTTATTTTTTTCTAAATATTTAATAATTAAAATAGATATTTCATATAAGAGCATTAATGGAATTGCTAACCCAATCTGACTTATCGGGTCTGGAGGAGTAATAACTGCTGCAACAATAAATATAATAACAATAATGTATCTTCTTCTCTCGGATAAATATTTGGAATCAACAAAACCAACAGTTGCTAGTAAAATTAGCAACACTGGCAATTCAAAACTGAGGCCAAAGGCAATCATAAAAACCATTATTAATGAAAGATACTCACTTACTCTTGCTTCTAATTGTATTGGCATACTTGTCTGCGTACTTAAAGTTTCGAATGATAAAAAAAACTTAATAGCCAAAGGCATTATAAAATAATACGCTAATAAAGCACCTGCTATAAAAAGAACTAGAGCGAAGCTATAAAAGGTAAAATTTTTTTTTTTTCATTTTGATATAATCCAGGAGCTATGAATTTCCAAATTTGAATCAAAAAAACAGGGAAAGAAAAATAAAGATCTGAAAAAAAGATAATTTTAAATAGGTAATAAAAGTTTCCTGTAATGCTGTAAAAATTAACCTTTTAGTTCCTATCTGACCTACTCCCAAAGCCTTAACGTATGGTTGTAGTAAAAAATCATAAATTTTATCTGCATTCATATAAGAAATAATAAAAGCTAATACAAAAAAGATTAGACTTTTTATAATCCGTGATCGGAGTTCTAATAGATGTTCTGATATAGTTGATTGATTTTGATCATTATTAATACTCATAAAAATAAAAATTAAATATCTTCTGGTTTCTTTTTATTTTTTTCTTCTAAGATTAATATTTATTATTTTTTTTATATCTTTTTCTTGTTCTTGAACAATATCATCAATTCCTTTTTGAAAAGAATTGACATAATTTTTTATTCCATTTTTTATTTGAATAAATTTTCTAAGAACAACAGGAAGATCTTTTGGCCCTATAACTAAAATTGCCACTAGAATGATAACTAAAATTTCTGACCACCCTATTTGTGGCATAAATTATTTTAGTGATTTGACTTAGAATTTTGATCTTTATCTTTATCTTTAGGGTCTTTATTATCTGAAGACTTGTCATCAGACATACCTTTTTTAAAACTTTTTATTCCTTTAGCTACATCACCCATTAAATCAGATATTTTACCTCTGCCAAACAAGAGAACAATTACTATAACAACTATAATTATATGCCAAAAACTTAAACCCATAGAAAAATTATATATTAAATAATATTTTTTTACAAATAATTAATTATCTTTTTGATTTAAAGTTCCAGAAAGCATGTCATCTATATTGGTAAAAATGTCTTCTTTAGATTGTTTGTCCAAATCATCTTTGGCAAATTTATTAGTACCAAAAATAGATCTATCCAAACGACTATCTATTAAACCGGCCGATGCAAGCTCTTCAGAATTTGGTAAATCTGATAAAGATTTTAAATTAAAATGACTTAAAAAAGTATCCGTTGTTACATATAATAACGGCTTGCCAGGTATTTCTTTTCTACCTTGTGGTTTTACCCATCCAAGTTCAAATAAAATTTCTAAAGTTCCAGTACTAAATGAAACTCCTCTAATCTCTTCAATTTCAGAACGGGTTACTGGTTGATGATATGCAATGATAGCTAAAGTTTCTATTGTGGCTTTTGATAATTTTCTTTGCTGAACAACTTCACTTGCAATTTTTTTTGATAAATTTTCAGCAGTTCTAAAAGACCATTTGTTAGAAATTTCGTAAAGATTTATACCTCTTTCAATAAATTCCGATTGTAATTCTTTTAAAATTTTTAAAATATCAACATTTAGTTCAATTTTAGATTTTATTGTTTCAATATCTAAAGGTTCATCGGCAGCAAATAAAATAGCTTCGATTAGTCTTTTTGCATCTTTGTTTTTATTTAACATAGTTATTTAGCTTTAATTAATATCTTATCAAAATTTTTTTTTTGCATAATTGATAATTTTCCTTCTCTAACTAACTCTAGGCTTCCAGCAAAAGTTCCTGCTAATCCTGATTTTTGTAAATTTTTAGAACCAGAAAAAGATCCGGGAACTACGTCTTTTATATCTCTCCACTCTGTTAATTCTTTTAGTAAACTCGTAATTTTTTTTATTGCTTCCTCCATTGTATAAACTGGTAATTTTGAAATATTCATAATAGAAAAATTTTGTTTTCTTTTTATTTCAGCATAAGACTTAATAAGTTCATAAAGAGAAACTTCATATTTTGAATTTGAAATTTTTTTAATACCTTCTCGAATTCCTTTTGTAAAAATATCTCTTCCTAATTGTTTTTGAGAAACAAGTTTGTCAGAAAGAAATCTAATTGCTTCTAATTTTCTTAATTGCATTTTAAGTTTTTCAGCCATTTGAATAGCCGAAAAATCATCTTCAAAGTCATCAGGTAATAATAATCTAGACTTTAAATAAGCAAGCCATGTTGCCATAACCAAAAAATCAGCCGCTAATTCTAAATTTTTTTTTATATTATTTATAAATTTTAAATACTCATCAGCTAGTTGAACGATAGAAATCTTCATAAGATCAACTTTTTGAGATTTTGCTAAATCTAAAAGCAGCTCTAGCGGACCTTCGTAATTATCAATGTTTAGATTAAATTTATCTTCCAATTGTTCTACATGCTCAACTGAAAGAGGTTTTAATTCAACAATACTATCCATTTAATTTATTTAACTGATTCTTTAGTTAAATTTATAAAAATTTGCCTTAATTTTTTTTGTTAATTTATTTGTAAAATTATCAATTTCTGGCACGATTAAGGAAAGTTTCTTCATTTCATCTATCTTTCCACTGCAATGTAATAATAAATTACAGCCTGCATCTAGGCTCAATTTAGCATTTTTAACAATTCCGCCTGATAAAGCTTTCATACAAATATCGTCGGACATCAATATTCCTCTAAATTTTATATATTTCCGAATTATACCGTGAATTATTTTCTTTGATTGGGTGACGCATTTATCAGGGTCTAATTTTTCATACAAAATATGGGCTGTCATTGCTAAATAGCTATTTACTTTTTTAAATGTTTTAAAATCATTCTTTTTTAGATAGTCCAAAGAAAAATTTACTTTAGGTAAATGATAATGAGAATCTATATTTGTACAGCCATGACCTGGAATATGTTTGGTAACGATCTCTAGTCCTGAATTCTTATAAAAATTTATTAAATATTTAGATAATTTTATAACTATATTATATTTTTTTGAAAAAGCCCTATTCCCAATAACGCTGTTTTTGTCTTTATTAAATAAATCAAGAACTGGAACTGTATTTATATTAATGCCACAATATTTTAAGATAGAAATGTTTATTTTAAGAAATTTATTAAATTCTGAATAAAATATATTATTATTTTTATAGATATCCCCAAAATACTTTGCGTTATATTTATCAAGATTTATAATTTTTCTAAAACGATTAACTTTGCCCCCTTCTTGATCAATCAATATTGGAAAATTTTTATCTTTAAAAAGTTCTCTTACACTACAAGTTAAATTTCTAACCTGGTCTAAATTATTAATATTTCTAGAAAATAATATTATACCCCATGGTTTATATTTTTTAAAAAAATTAATTTCTTTTAAATTTAATTTAAAACCACTTATTCCAAAAATAATTGCGTGTGTTTTCAAAATTCTATTTTATTAACTCCCAATATTGTTTTTGTTTATAAATCTTTTTAAAAAATTCATCATTATCTATTCTTTTTTTAAAATCTGAGGATGAGCTAATTTTATCTAGTTTTTCAATATATGAATTTAAGTAAATCAAATAAGTTTCTCTTTTTTTATCTGTATTTCTAATAAATGTATTAGAATTATAATAAAATACACAATGAAATAAAAGAGAAACAAGAAAAAAAGATATTATATTTAATAAATTTTTTTTCATTAAGTTAATCACATCTCAACCGGTGCAGTTACATTTAGAATATCTAGGCCACTTTTTAAAACTAATTGCATTTTTTTAATTAAAAATAATCTTACAGATTGAAGCTCAGGTTGATTATCGTTTAAAATTTTTAAATTATCATTCTCATTTCCAGAGTTCCAATATGTGTGAAATAAACTTGCTAATTCATATAAATAAAATGGTACTCTATGAGGTTCTAAATGATGTGCGGATAATTCTAAACATTTAGGCCATTCGGCTATTTTTTTAATTATGTCAATTTCAATTTCCTGATTAATCAAATTTAAATTTAATTTTTTTTCATTACTAATTTCATATTTAGTTTTTCTAAATAGCAGCTTGGTTCTGGCGTGAGCATACTGAACATAAAATACTGGATTTTCTTTAGAATGATCGGTGACTGAATCGAAATCGAAATCTAACTGAGAGTCATTACTTCTGTATATCATCATAAATCTTACGGAATCTTTTCCCACTTCTTTTATAAGATCACTTGCAGTTATAAAGTCTCCTGCTCTTTTAGACATCTTTAACTGACTTCCAGATTTAAATAATTTTACTAACTGACAAACTTTAGAGATAATTGGTTGCTTGTTTTCTGATAAAGCAGAAACACACGATGCTTGTCTCTTTAAGTAACCAGCATGATCAGCTCCCAGTACGTTTATAAGTAAATCAAATTTACGTTCTATTTTATTAAGATGATAAGCCACATCATTTGCAAAATAAGTCCAGCTACCATCTGATTTTTTTAATGCTCTGTCAGCGTCATCTCCAAATTTAGTAGACTGAAATAAAATTTGCTTTCTAGGTTCCCAGTCATCGACCTCATTTCCTTTAGGTTTTTCTAAAATTCCTTCATAAACATAATTTTTTCTCTTTAAAAAATCTAAAGCTTTTTCAACTAATTTTTGATTAACAATATAATTTTCTGAAACAAAATTATCATGAACAATTCCAAGCTCTTTTAAATCATTCTTAATTAAATTCATCGCCTCTTCTATACATGAACTCTTCAGATCATTAAAAATTAAATCGTAATTATCAAAACTAAAAAATTTATTTTTTTTTAAAATATTTTTAGCTATATCAATAACATATTCACCGGGGTAAAGATCTTGATACCCTGGAAATAAAGTATTATTTTTTATTTCTAATATTCTATAATAAACCGATTTAACAAACTGATTAATTTGATTTCCATAATCGTTAATGTAATATTCTTTTACAACTTTATTACCGACAAAACTCAATAGGTTTGCTAGAATATCACCAAATACAGCGCCTCTGCAGTGCCCAACATGCAAAGGACCAGTTGGATTAGCAGAAACATATTCGATTAAAATTTTTTTAGATTCTAAATTTTGATTTTTTCCAAAGTCAAAATCCACAGATAATATAAAATCGTACCAAAATTTTTTTTCAAAAAAGAAATTTAAAAATCCAGGTTTGGCTACCTCAATTTTTATAATTTCTTTAAATTTTCCCTCTAATTCTTTTTTTATGATAGTAGCAAGCTCAACTGGACTTAGATTATTTTCTTTTGCAAAAATCATTGGCGCATTTGTACTCAAATCACCGTGGGTTTTTATTTTTGGAATTTCTACTGAAAAATTATCAAATTTTTTAGGCAATTTAATAATTTTATTCTTTTTCTAAAGTACTTTAAAAAATTCATTAAGTTTTATTTTATAATTAATAAAAATATTCATTTTATTTTATTGTACAAATCAATAGCAAATTTATCGGTCATGCCAGCAATGAAATCTGAAACTGATCTTTCTAATCCCCACTTGTTTTTTAAGATCTGGAAGTATAAATTTTTTATTATTTTTAATTAAATATATATATAAATTTTTTATTATTATTTCTGCTTTGTTTGTCATTTTTTTTACAGATTTATTTTCATACATATTTAATCTCAAAAATTCACGAATTTGATTATTTGCACTAATAAGCTTAGGCGAAAAACTAACTAAAAAATCACCAGATTTATAAACATCTTCGATTGTTTTAATTTTTAATTTTTTAATTTTTTTTTTGTATGTAGAATTAAGTCCGTAACCATAAAATTAATTATTGATCTTATAATTTCGTTTTTTAATAATTTTTCATTTTTAAATTGTTTATTCTTTTTTTTTATAATCTCTCCTATAATAGGCAATTCTTTAATATCATTTATCGAAAATAAGCCTGCTCTAATACCATCGTCAATATCGTGGTTATTATAAGCAATATCATCAGATAAAGCACTAATCTGAGATTCTAGAGATGACTGATCATAAAAATTGATTTTTTTAATTTTATTTAAATTTGGCAAGTCATTCATTTTTTTTTACTAAATAATTATGGACCATTATGTTTAACAATTCCGTCTATTGTATTAATAGATAAATTTAAGCCATCAAAATTTTGATAAGCCTTTTCTAATTCTGTAACTAGACGTATTGAATGAATGTTATGATTAAAACCACCATGATCTCTTATACAATAATCTAAAATTTTTTCTCCCGCATGACCAAATGGTGGATGACCCAAGATCATGGGCTAAACTTATAGCTTCGGATAAATCTTCATTTAATTTCAAATATCTGGAAATTGATCTTGATATTTGTGACACCTCTAAAGTATGAGTCATTCTTGTCCTGTAATGATCTCCTTCATCATATACAAAAACCTGTGTTTTATATTTTAATCTTCTAAACGAAGTTGAGTGTATAATTCTATCTCTGTCTCTTTGATAAAATGATCTATATAGGTTTTTTTTATCTCCAAATTGTCTTCCTAAATAATTAGAATTATTAGAAGAAAATTTAACTAATAACTTATTGTAATTATCAACCCCAGACATATATTAATAATAAACATAAAATTGAATGACTAATAATTTTACCATTACAGATAAAGCTAAAAAAAAGATAGAAAATCTTTTAGAGAAAGAAAATATTAATAAGTTTTTTAGAATTGAAGTCAAAGGCGGAGGTTGTTCTGGTTACAAATATCATTTCTCAACAGATAATAAAAAAAATGAAGACGATATAATTCTTGAAAATGTTTTAATCGACAAATCATCTTTCGCTTTAATAGAAGGTTCAATTCTTGATTTTTCAGAAAAATTAATTGAAAATACTTTTAAAATAATAAATCCTAAAGCCACATCCTCATGTGGATGTGGAAGTTCTTTTGCTATTTAATGATAATAAGTAGTTGGAATGTTAATTCTGTACGAGTAAGATTAAATCATATTATTCAATACCTAAAAAAAAAAAACCAAACTTTCTACTTCTTCAAGAAATTAAAACTGAAAATAAAAATTTTCCATATAAAGAATTAAAAGAAATTGGTTATGACAGTGAAGTCCATGGTCAAAAATCATATAACGGAGTTGCTATTATTTATAATAAGAAAATAAATAATATAAATTTTAATATTATTAATGATGAGTATGAACAATCAAGATCTATTTCTGTTGATATAAATTATAAAAATGAATTAATAAAAATTATTTGTGTCTATGTTCCAAATGGAAATCCTGTAGATACTGATAAATATCAATACAAATTAAAATGGCTTAAATCTTTTGAATACATTTTTAATTAATCAAAATAAATTAAAAAACAAATTAATAATTGGTGGAGATTTTAATATTATTCCAAATGAAGTTGATGTTTACAATCCAGAAGACTGGGAAAATGATGCTCTATATAGAATCGAAATAAGAAAATTCTTTAGAAAGATATTAAACGAAGGTTATGAAGATGCATTTAGGTTAATTAATAAAGAACCAAATAATTATACATTCTGGGATTATCAATATGGATCTTTTGAAAAAAACAAAGGATTAAGAATTGATCATTTTTTATTATCAAAAAATATTATTCATTTCATCAAAGACGTAACTATCGATAAATATTTAAGAGCTCTAGAAAGGCCTTCTGATCACACTCCTATAAAATTAACTTTAGCTTAAGCTCTTCCGTAAATATCTTTGATACGAATAATATCGTCTTCCCCTAGATAGCTACCTGTTTGAACTTCGATAATTTTTAAAATACTTTTTTGTCTATTTTCAATTCTATGAACTGCTCCTTGAGGAATAAAAATAGAATCTGACTTATTTAAAGATATATTTTTCTTATTTAGTGTAACATTTGCTTTACCCTGAACCACAACCCAATTTTCAGATCTATATTTATGTTTTTGAAGACTAAGAATTGCTCCGGGATTAACAACTAATTCTTTTACTTGAAAATTTTTTCCAACAAATATGTTTGTAAATTGACCCCAAGGTCTTTGTGTAGTTGTGTGTTGATCTATAATTTTTGGAAATTTTTTATTAATTATAGGATAAAGATTTTTAAGATTATTATTTTTAAGATCCGAAAGATAAAGAACGTCGTTATTATCAACTGCAAGTACATTTTTTAAATTACTAGCTACAATAGTTCTATTAGAAGAAATATAGGAATTTTTAACATTATTCTTTAATATATTTCCTTTTATATAATTATTATCTTTATCTTTTTTTTCAATTTCCCATTTTTGCATCCAACTACCTACATCTTTCCAATCACTTAAAAGTTTTGAAGAATAAACATTTTTAGATTTTTCTAAGATAGCATGATCAAAAGAGATAGAATTAATTTTTGAATAATATTTATTATCTAATGTCACAATGTTATTTGTAAGTTTTGCATTTATATAAGAATCACATACTTGTACCGCCAGTTTGGTTTGCAAAACTGAAAATTCATTTAATAATGCTGATTTGTTTGAAAAAAATATTCCTGAGTTCCAAAGATAATTATTATTTTTAATAAGTTTTTTTGCTATATTTAAATTTGGCTTTTCGATAAATTTATCAACTTTGTTAAAATTTTTATTAATTTTTTTTGAATATAAATAACCATAACCTGTTTCTGGATAATGAGGCTTAACTCCAAAAATAAAAATTTTATACATATCCAAATTATTTGAAAGTTTCTTTATTTGTTTCTGAAATACTATTTTTTTTTCAATTATATGATCAGATGAAATAATTAATACGGGTTGATAAAAAGTTAAATCATCATCATTTACTGCGGCGAGAATTGCTGCTGCCGTATTTTTTTTTGCTGGTTCAACATAAATTTTACAATTTATATTTTTAGTTTCCTCTTTAATTTGGTCTAAAAAATTAGCGTTTGAACAGATTGTAATAGGATCAAAATTTACTCCTGTAACTCTATCTATTGCGTGTTTTAATAAGCTTTTTCCATTAATTTTAATAAATTGTTTTGGATGTTTTTTTCTAGATTCTGGCCATAATCTAGTACCTTCTCCACCGCATAGAATAATTGGTTTAATTTTCATTATATTATAAAAAATAAAATAACTGGTATTGAAATAATAGAAGCAATAGTTGATACAAAAACAGCTACGCCAATTTCTTGATCATATGAATTATTTTCAGAGGCTATTAAGTATGTCAATATAGCTGCAGGCATTGCTGATTGTAATATTACAACTTTAGCTACAATGCCATCTAGATTTAATAAATAAACTACAAAAAATCCAATAATTGGACCACTAATAATTTTAAATATACCAATTAACAGACCTATTTTTAAATTTTTAATATTAATTTTAGTGAGCGACATTCCTAGTGCTAGTAAGACTAAAGGAATAACAAGTCCTGATAAAATTTTGGTAAAATTATTTATAAAACTAGGCATTTCAATTTTGTAAAATAAAATAATAAGTGAAAATATTAATGATAATAAAACAGGACTTAATAATATTTTTTTTACAGAATAGTTTCCTGACGAAATTGCAGTATTGGCTGTAAAATGGCTAACCATAACGATAGAAGCAAAACCAGCCGCTAACGCAAGACCTTCATTACCGAAGGTCAATAAAGCAAGTGGAAGTCCCATATTACCACTATTAGGATGCATTATTGGTGTTATTAATTTTACAGATGGAAGTTTAAAAATTTTTATAAAGATATATCCAAATAAAAATCCAATAATTAAAACTAAAAAAGCTGAGGTGAAAATTTTAAAAAAAATATTTATAGTTAAATTAGTCCTAGTTATAGAATCATAAATTAAACACGGTAAAGCAATGTTTGAAGCAAGTTTAGTTACTGCGACTATATTAAAATCTTTGTTATAGATGTTCCATAAATAACCAATAAATATTACAAATATGACTGGTAGTATTATATTTAGAATTGTTAGAAACAATTATTCCTCAAATATCAGCGTAACAACTTTTTTCTTTAAAACCACCCGGATGTGTTACTGCTCCATTTTTTGAAGATCCGACAGATTGAGCATATTTCCAAATAGTTCCTGATGTAAAATTAGGCTTAATATTTTTCCAAGATTTTTTTCTTTTTTGTAATTCTGAATTAGAAATTTTAACGTCTATAGTTCCTTTATTAGCATCAATAATTATTGTATCTCCATTTTTTAATAATGCGATTGGGCCTCCATTAAATGCTTCAGGTCCAACATGCCCAACACAAAAACCTCTAGTTGCTCCTGAAAATCTTCCATCGGTAATTAAGGCTACTTTTTCACCCATTCCCTGACCATAAATAGCAGCCGTAGTAGAAAGCATTTCTCTCATTCCAGGACCCCCTCTTGGGCCTTCATATCTAATAACTATAATATCTCCCTCTTTGTATTTTCGATTTTGAACTGCTTTAAAAGCTTCTTCTTCGCTATTAAAGCATAAAGCTTTTCCAACAAACTTTAGTGTTTTCATTCCAGCCACCTTAACAATCGCTCCTTCTGGCGCTAAATTTCCTTTCAGACCAACAACACCTCCTGTTTTTGAAAGTGGTTTATTATAAGGTCTCATTACATCTTGATTGTTATTAAATTTAACATTCTGTAAATTTTTCTTCATTGTTTCTCCCGTGACAGTCAAACAATCTCCGTGTAAATACCCTCCATCCAATAAAGTTTTAAGTAACATCGGCACTCCACCAGCTTCGAACATATCTTTTGCAACATATTTTCCACCAGGCTTTAAATCTGCTAAATAAGGTGTTTTTTTAAAAATTTTTGCTACATCCATAAGATCAAATTTTATTCCACATTCATTTGCGATTGCAGGAAGATGAAGAGCAGCATTTGTAGATCCACCAGTAGCAGCAACAATAGTTGCAGCGTTTTGCAATGATTTGAGTGTAACAATATCTCTTGGTCTAATATTTTTTTTTAATAAAGACATTACTGCCTTTCCACTTGCGTAAGCATATTTATCTCTTTCTTTGTATGGAGCCGGTGTTCCTGATGAATATGGCAATGCCAAACCGATAGCTTCGGAAACGCATGCCATTGTATTAGCTGTAAACTGCCCTCCGCATGCACCTGCGCTTGGACATGCATTAATTTCTAATTCCTCTAAATCTTCATCAGACATTTGTTTATTAGAATGCTTTCCAACAGCCTCAAAAACATCAACTACTGTTACATCTTTACCTTTAAATTTTCCTGGCAAAATAGATCCACCATAAATGAAAACACTTGGTACGTTTAATCTACACATTGCCATCATTAATCCTGGTAAAGATTTATCGCATCCAGCCAAACCAACTAAAGCATCATAACAATGACCTCTAACTGTTAGTTCTGTTGAATCTGCAATTATTTCTCTAGATATTAAGGACGACTTCATTCCTTCGTGACCCATTGCAATTCCATCTGTAACTGTAATTGTGCAGAATTCTCTAGGCGTTCCACTGTTATCATAAACACCTTTTTTTGCAGATTGAGCTTGTCTCATTAAAGCAATATTACATGGTGCAGCTTCATTCCAAGTTGAAACAACTCCGACAAACGGCTCTTGCAATATCACTTTTTTTTAAATCCATGGCATAATAAAAGGATCTGTGTGGAGCTCTATCGGGCCCCACTGTAGTATGACGACTAGGTAATTTTGATTTATCAAATTTCATACTTAATTTTTAATAGATATTATACTTTCTAATTGATTTAAATCATTTACTAATTTCTTTAAAATATCCTTTTCTTTATCCACTACATCTTTTGGAGCTTTATTCACGAAGGATTTATTAGAAAGTTTATTTTTGGCTATAAGTGATTACTGTTTTTTATTAAATCTATTTTTTCTTTTACTCTAATAATTTGATCTTTTAAGGAGATTTCTGTTGCAAATTTAATAAGAATTGCATCTCCATCTAAATAAATTGGCAATATATTGTCATTTTTTTCATCTTTTTTAAAATAATTTTCAACTCTAGAAGCCTTCTTAAAAATTAAAAAATTTCTTTCTAAAAAACTTTTTTTATCTTTAGACAAATGATCAATACAAACATCTACAAAATTCCCTGGGGGAACTTGCAAAATAACTTTCGTGGATCTTATCAAGCTAACAAGTTTAATTAACCAATTAATGAGTTCAATATTACTATTTTTAATTACCACAAATTTTTTGTCAGAATAACAGTTAATTAAAGGACTTTTATATAAGTCTAAAAATTTCAATCTATTCCAGAGTTCTTCAGTAACAAAAGGGATAAATGGATGAAGAGTTAAAAGAATATTCGAAAATATAAGCCCAAAAACTTTTTTTGTTTCTTTAATTTGATTTTGATTGTCTGAATAAAAGATTGACTTTGAAAATTCTAAATACCAGTCACAAAATATATTCCAAACAAAATTATAAATTTCCTTAGATGCCTCATCAAATCTAAAATTTTTTATATGACTATCGATATTTTTTTTTGCATTAATATATTCATTGATAATCCATTGATTAATTTCTAATTTTACTTCTTTGCTATCAATTTTAATGTCAAGATTGCATTTATTAAAATCACAAAATTTAGAAACGTTCCAAATTTTAGTTAAAAAATTTCTATAACCTTTAATTCTTTCTTCTGAAAGCTTTACATCCCTCCCTGGTGATGCCATCGACATTAAAGTAAATCTTAAAGCGTCCGCACCATATTTTTTTATTAAATCTAAAGGATCAATAACATTACCTTTTGATTTGGACATTTTTTGACCATGCTCATCTCTAACTAAAGCATGTATATAAACTTTATCAAAAGGAACTTTTTTTGTTACAAACAATCCCATCATCATCATTCTAGCGACCCAAAAAAATAAAATATCAAAACCCGTTACTAAGACAGAAGTTTTATAAAATCTTTTAAAATTGTAAGTTTTTTTCGGCCAACCTAAACTTGCAAATGGCCATAAAGCTGATGAAAACCAAGTATCTAAAACATTGCTTATCTTGATTAATTGGAGAATTTTTCTTTTTATAAAATTTATCAGCTTGTTTTTGAGCGTCTATTTGATCTTTTGCTGAAAAAATTTTTCCATCATTCCCATACCAGATAGGAATTTGATGACCCCACCAAATCTGTCTAGAAATACACCATGGTCGAATATCTTTTAGCCATAAATTGTAATTTTTTGTCCATGACTCTGGAAAAAAAATTGTTTTTTTATTTTTTACAGCTTTTAAAGCTACCACTGACATTTTTTTAACATTTAAAAACCATTGCTCTGTAAGATAAGGTTCGATTATAGAATTTGATCTATCACCGTAAGGAACGTTATGTTTTATTTTTTCTTCTTTTTCTAACGCATTAATTAATTTTAAATCTTCTATTATTAATTTTCTTGCTTCAAATCGATCAAGTCCATGATATTTTAGAGGACAATTTTTATTAAGTCTTCCGTTAGATTCTAAAATATTAATTTTTTCTAAATCGTGTCTTAGTCCAACGTCATAATCATTAAAATCGTGAGCGGGAGTAATTTTTACAGCTCCAGAACCTTGATTTGGATCAGCATAATCATCTGCGATTATTTTAATTTGCTTATCTATAATTGGAATTTTTGCATATTTATTAATTAATTTTTTATACTTTTTATCTTTAGGATTAACGGCAATTGCGGTGTCGGCAAAAATTGTTTCTGGTCTGGTAGTTGCTATAGTTATAAAGTCGTCTTTATTAATTAAATATTTAATATAGTACAGTTTTCCCTCTACTTCTTTCTGCACTACTTCTAAATCAGAAATTGCAGTTTGTAATACTGGATCCCAATTAGATAGTTTAAAATCCTTATAAATAAGTTTTTTTTTATGTAATTCTAAAAAAACTTTTACTACTGCTTCGGACATGTTTTTGTCCATAGTAAATCTAGTTTGCGACCAATCGCATGAAGATCCTAATTTTTTAAGTTGGTTTATTATTAGATTTCCAGAATGTTCTTTCCAGTTCCAAACTTCTTTAAGAAACTTCTCTCTTCCTAATATATTTTTTGATTGATTTTTTTCATAAAGCCTTTTTTCAACAACAAGTTCTGTTGCAATACCAGCATGATCAGTTCCTGGTTGCCATAAAGTTTCATAACCTTTTAATCTATAAAATCTAACTAATAAATCTTGAATAGAATTATTAAGTGCATGGCCCATATGCAAATTACCCG
This sequence comes from Candidatus Pelagibacterales bacterium, assembly GCA_965235815.1. Classification (GTDB taxonomy): domain Bacteria; phylum Pseudomonadota; class Alphaproteobacteria; order Pelagibacterales; family Pelagibacteraceae; genus Fontibacterium. The sequence goes on from CBDDZE010000001.1 coordinate 216,909, forward strand.
TTACATTAGGTGGCGGTATTACTATTGAAAAATATTTTTTTTTATTATTTTTTTTAGGTTCAAATAGTTTATTGCTTTCCCAAAAATCATAAATTTTATCTTCAATATCTAAATGATTATAATTTTCTTCTAACATTAAAAATTAAATTCTTCTTTATCGATGTAATTAATTAAAATAGGTGAACTAGCATTCATAATTTTTAATTTCTCATAACCATTTTTTTTTTTGTTAAAAAGATAAATGTTTGAAGAAGATTCTTCTTTTAAAATACATATTAGTTTTCCATTAACATTTAATTTGTCCAATAAGTTCAAAGGATCGGCATTTACTGTTCCGTTTATAATAATTTTATTAAATTTAAGCTCTAAAAAAAATATTGTCTATACATTAGAAAATAAAACATTAACGTTTATTCTTTTATTTTTTTTTATATTTTTTATTGTTAAGTCGTATATGTCTTTATCTTGCTCAATTGAATAAACAGAATTAACTAAATTAGCCAATACAGAAGTTGTATACCCGCCACCAGAACCTACTTCTAAAATAACATCTGATAATTCTGGTTTTATAATATTCAGAAATTTTGCAAAGATAAGCGGTTTTAAAATAAAACTACTTTTAGAGAATTTTATATGATCATCTATATAAGATAAGTTTTGAAGGGAAACTGGAAGAAAATCTTCTTGTTCTACTTTCTCAAATGCAGCAATTAAATTTTCATCTATAATATTATTGGGCCTTAATTGGCTCTCAATCATATTTAATTTTCGAGTACTGTGTTGCATAATATTTGCGAGTTTAGAAAACTAAATATATATACACGATAGCTATTAGAAAATAATACAGAAAAAATATGGCCACGTGGCGGAATGGTTACGCAGAGGACTGCAAATCCTTGTATCCCAGTTCGATTCTGGGCGTGGCCTCCAAATTAATATTGTTTTTAAAAAAAAAATCGTATTGTGTTTTTATATTCCTCGATAGCTCAGTTGGTAGAGCAGTTGACTGTTAATCAATTGGTCGCAGGTTCGAGTCCTGCTCGGGGAGCCAAAAAAATTTACGCAGTCTTTGATAATTTCTTATTTGAATTTAAAATATTTAAGAGTTTCATCTTTTTCAATTTCTGATAATTTGCTTACAAAAGTTTCTAATGAGTTATCATTTTTAACTTGTGAATCTAAATTTTGAAAATCTTTAAATTCTTCGAAAAAATATTTTACAGGGACTTTTAAAAAATTAGCTAATTGTAACAGTCTACTAGAGCTAACTCCATTAGTTCCTTTTTCATATTTTTGAATTTGTTGAAATGTAACGTTGATTGCTCTTGCGACTTGAGTTTGTGTAAGACCAAGAGAAGATCTTCTTGCTCTTAATTGTTTTCCTAAATGTTGATTTAATTCTAATGACATTGATCCCTTTATTTAAATAATAAAATCTGATTAAACTTATTTTTAAGAACAAAATCAAGTTATAAAATTAAAAAAATAAAAAATGTCATATTCTATTGTTTGGCTCAAAGATGATTTTAGAGTATCAAATAATCAAGCTTTAAAAGCCTTAATTGAAGACGATAATAAAGAAAAACTTGCGATATATATATATGAAGAAGAAACATACCATTCATGTGAATCTCAAAAATGGTGGCTTGCTAAATCTCTAGAAATTTTTCAAAAAAAATTAGAAAATTTAAAAATTTCACTTGACGTAATTCATGAAAATACAACAAAAACCTTTAAAAAGTTAATATCCAACAACTCTTTTAATCGCATTTACTGGAATAAGTCTTGTCATGTGAATGATAATATTACTGAAGAAGGTATTAAAAAAATCTTAAAAGAAAATAATGTTTTTTATAAAGAGTTTGAGGCTAATTTACTTAATCCAGTTGAAAAAATTAAAAAAGACGATGGAACTCCATTTAAAGTCTTTACTCATTATTGGAAAAAAGCTGAACAAATCTATTTAAAGGATAATCATAAATTTAATGATAAAAAATATAAAAATTACAATAATGATTTAAAAAAAAATAAAAATATACAAGCTATATATCCAAAAAAAAATTGGTATAAAAAATTTGAAAAATATTGGGAACCCAGTGAAGAAAATGCAGAGAAGATATTAAATAATTTTATAAATAAATGCATTGAAAACTACGCAATTGATAGAGATATTCCGTCAATAGAAGGTACTTCAAAATTATCACCATACTTAAAATTTGGTCAAATTTCAGTTCATAAAATAATGCAAAATTGTTTAGAAATTAAAAATAAAAAAATCGGTTATAGAAAATATGTTAATGAAATTGGCTGGAGAGAATTTTGTCATTCATTACTTCATAATTTTCCTGAAATGGAAAAAAATAATCTTAGAAAAGATTTTAATAATTTCAAATGGAATAAAAATGAAAAACTATTATTAAAATGGAAAAAAGGATTAACGGGATATCCAATTGTTGATGCTGGAATGAGAGAACTTTACGAAACTGGATGGATGCATAATAGAGTTAGAATGATTGTAGCCTCTTTTTTAGTAAAACATTTAAGAATTCATTGGATGGAAGGAGAAAAACATTTTAGAAATACACTTCTAGATTTCAATGTTGCAAATAATGTCGCTGGTTGGCAGTGGGTTGCTGGAACAGGAGCTGATGCCGCACCATACTTTAGAATTTTTAATCCAATCTTGCAGGGTGAAAAATTTGATGCGAATGGTTATTATATAAAAAAATGGTGTCCTGAATTAAATAATTTACCAAATGAATTTTTACACAAGCCATGGGAAATGCCTGAAGAATTACAAAAAGAAAAAGATATTATAATAGGGAAAACATATCCATTTCCAATTGTTAAACATGAAGATGCAAGAAATTCAGCGTTACAAGCTTTTAAAGATCTTAAGAAATGAAAAAAAAAGTTGCTATTATAGGAAGCGGCATATCAGGAATGACTGCTGGCTTTGAACTAAGCAAAAAATATGAAATTCATATTTACGAAAAAAACTCATATCTTGGTGGCCACACCCATACTCATGAAATAATCGAAAATAATAAAAAATATTTTATTGATAGTGGATTTATAGTTTTTAATGACAAAACTTATCCGAATTTTATAAATTTGTTAAAAGAACTAAACGTAGGTTCAGAAAATACAAACATGAGTTTTTCTGTAAATTATCCATATGAAAATTTCGAATGGTCAGGAAAAAATCTTAATAGTGTTATTTTTAGAAATAGAAATTTTTTTTCTATAAAATTTTTTAAAATTATAATCGGTATAATAAAATTTAATTTTTTAGCTAAAATTAATGAAAAATCATTTTTAAAAATTAAAATTGACGCTTTTCTGAAAAAATTTAATTTCAGTGAGGAATTTAAAAAATATTATTTATATCCAATGTGTGCATCAATATTGGTCGAACCCTATAAATAAAATTAAAGATTATAAAACACATTTTCTTATAAAATTTTTCGTAAATCATGGTTTAGTTAATTTATTTTTTAGACCACAATGGAAAGTAGTTAAGCTTGGCAGTAATAAATATATAAAAAAAATTATAGAATTATCTGATATTAAATTTTTCTTAAATAACAAGGTAAAATCAATTAAAATTATTAAAAACAAAATTGAAATTAAAAATAAAAATAAATTAATAAATTATGATTATTTAATCTTTGCTAACCACACCAACGAAATATGCAAAATACTTCCTTATAATTTTAAAAAACACAAAAAAATATTATCTTCAGTGGATTATCAGATATAATGATGCGTGCATTCATACGGATCATAGCATTAATGCCAAAAAATAAATTTAATTGGTCAAGTTGGAATTTCATTAAATTCAAATGACAATATTCCAAGACTTACCTATTGGATGAACTATTTGCAAAATTTAAAAAGTAAAAAAGATTATTTTGTATCAATAAATTCTAGTACATTGATAAATCAAAAAAAAATAATAAAAAAAATTAAATATAGTCATCCGGTTTTTAAATATAATAAAGAATTTATTTTTAAAAAATTACAAGAAATACAGGGAGTAAATAATATTTTTTATTGTGGAGCTTGGTGTGGCTATGGTTTTCATGAAGACGGAGTTGTATCAGCGAAAAATGTTGCAAAATATTTAATTTAATGCGACAGTACTCTTCATCCAGGTAGAGTTTTTCATCAAAGAATAAATCCATTTAATTATAATTTTAACTATAGAACCCTTTCTGTATTAATTAACTTGGATGAATTAGAGGTTATTAATAAATTACTTTTTTTTTCAGTTAATTCATCAAATCTCTTTAGCTTTCATTTTAAAGATCATGGAAAAAGAATTGCAAATAGTAATCCAAAAGATTTTATTAATAGAAAAAATTTCTAGTAAATTTAAAGATAATAAGAAATATTCGATTTATTTATACTGCACCCCTAGATTTCTTGGTTATGTATTTAATCCCATATCTGTTTACTTATGTAAAAATTCAAAAAATGAAATTAAATATATTTGTTACGAAGTAAAAAATACTCATCATGAGCAACATTCTTATTTTCTAAAAATAAATAAAAAATATGATAATAAAATCTACTCAAAACTTAATAAAAAATTTTATGTATCTCCGTTTTTACAAATGCAGTTAAAATATAAATTTGCTTTAGCTAATAATAAAAATAATTTTTCACTTAATGTAGACGTTTACAAAAAGAATCAACTGATTCTAAAAACTGGAATATAATTCAAAATCAAAACTTTGACTCTAAGTATATTTCATTAATTTATGCAGACTTGTAAAGAATTTATTTTTTTGCTCAAAAAATTATGATATTTATACATTATCAAGCAATAAAAATTTTTAAAAAACAAAAATCTTTTTTTTCTAAACCTGAAAAGAAACATGATACAATATCTTTTTATGGATAGTTTATTAAAAAAATATTTAAATTTTAACTATATCAACAAATTAAATGGGGAGAAATTAGAGTAAATTTTAAAAACTCTTATGAAAAAGTTTTTAAAGCAAATCAAGGAGATTTAGCATCTAATATTGTTATCAAGGATAATACTTTTTTTAGTGATATATTCTTAAAAGGTGAACTTGGATTTGCTGAATCATACATTAGTGATAAGTGGGAAACTTCTAACTTAACCAATCTTTTAAAAATATTACTTAAAAATCAACAAATAAAAAAAAAAAATTGGGCAGATAATTACTTATCTTTATTGATTGAAAAGTTTAAATTTTTTTTAAAATCTAATTCTATAAACCAAGCAAAAAAAAATATTTATTACCATTACGATCTAGGTAATAAATTTTACTCATTTTGGTTAGATAAATCTATGACCTATTCGTCTGGAATTTTTAACAACGAGAATGATGACCTTTTTACATCTCAAATTAATAAGTACGATAATATAATAAAAAATTTAAATATTGAAACTTCTGATATTGTTTTAGAGGTTGGTTCAGGCTGGGGTGGCTTTATAGAAAGAAATTCTCAAACTGTTAAGTCTAACATCGAAGGACTGACTATAAGTCAACAACAATATAATTACATTGAAAATTTAATTAATCAAAAAGAATTAAGTAACAGTTCTAAAATTTTTCTTAAAGATTATCGAAAACTTAATTTAAGCAATACTTACGACAAAATAGTTTCAATCGAAATGTTTGAAGCGGTGGGAAAAAAGTATTGGGATATATATTTTAAAATATTAAATAATGCTTTAAAAAAAAATGGCAAAGCATGTTTTCAAGTTATAACCATTGATGATAAAGAATATGAAAATTACATAAATCAAGTTGATTTTATTCAAAAATATATTTTTCCAGGTGGTGTCCTGCCATCAAAAAAAATTTTATATAAACTTTTCAAAGATAATAATTTTGAATTATACGAAGAAAAATCGTTTGGTAACGATTATGCAAAAACATTAAAGCTATGGAAAGAAAGCTTTAATAACTCTTGGGATAAAATTTCGAAACTAAATTTTGATAACAAATTTAAAAATTTATGGAATTACTACTTAAGTTATTGTGAAACTGGATTTGCAACTGGTCATACTAACGTTAGCCAGTTTTTTGTAAAAAAAGTTGCGTAAATCAATTTAAATTCTTTCAATTTATACTCCCAATCCCCTTTAAGGGTAAATTTCATATCAACCCATTTAAGGTCTTTTTCAGTATAACCAATATTTATGTCAAGATTATCACCTTTTATATTATAAAAATTTACTAGTTCATTTTTTTCATTAATTTTTTTAGTTTCTTTTTTTAAAAAAGTTATTTGTGTTTTTAAATTTCTGCAACCCTGCCCCAAAACATAATTATTATTTAACAAAGACTCATGATTCCACCAAAGCGCTGGATAAAATTTATCAGTTAATTCGTAAACGTATTTTTTATTTTCTGTCATTCCATCAAATGAATACTTTCCATCTGAAATTTTTTTAATATTACAATAATCGTTATCGCTACCATCTTGGGTTTTTGATTTAAATTCTATTAACTCATCACCTTTATAAGTCTCAACCCCATAAGATTTATAAGTATGAACCTTTATTCCAAGGATTTTAACTTCAATTAATATATCTGTAATTACCTCTTTTGTATTATCACCTTTTTTTTTAATATTCACTTTGTGATATCCAACCAGATCATTATTTCTATAAATATCAAATTCAACACGCTGTAAATTTTTATAATGCTGGACATGGGAGCTAGCAATTGTTGGAAATAAAATGATAACTTACAAAAAAGATTAAGAAGACGTAGCATTTTATTTATCGAAGAATCTGACTTAAAAAAAGTTTTGTTCTATCACTTTGCGGTTTTTCAAAAAAATCTTTGGTTTTTTGCATTTCAATAATTTTTCCTTCGTCCATGAAATATTACTCTATCTGCAACAGTTTTTGCAAAACCCATCTCATGCGAAACTACAACCATAGTCATACCAGCTTTTGCAAGATCAATCATAATTTCAAGAACTTCTTTTATCATTTCAGCGTCTAGTGCTGAAGTTGGCTCATCAAACAACATAATTTTTGGCTCCATGCATAAAGCTCTAGCTATTGCTGCTCTTTGTTGTTGTCCACCTGATAACTGTCCTGGATATTTTTTTGCTTGTTCTGAAATTTTAACTTTTGTTAAATATTCCATTGCAATTTCATCTGCTCTTTTTTTAGGTATTTTTTTTACCCATGCAGGAGCTAATGCACAGTTATCTAAAATTGATAAATGTGGAAATAAATTAAACTGTTGAAAAACCATTCCAACTTCTCCACGAATTTTTTCAATATTTTTTAATGTTTTGTCTAATTCAGTGCCTTGAACGAAAACATTGCCTTCCTGATGTTGTTCTAAGACCGTTAATACATCTGATTAAAGTTGATTTTCCTGATCCTGAAGGTCCGCAAATTATTATTTTTTCACTTTTATTTACATGAAGATTTATGTCCTTAAGAACTTGAAATTTACCATACCACTTATTGACATTTTTAAATTCTATTACTTTTTCACTCATTAGTGTTTTTCTGTATTATATTTTTTTTCTAAGCTTTGAGTGTATTTACTTAATGAATAACGAAAAAACAAAGAATATAATTCGCAACAAACACATAACCCTTCAGTGGCCAAGCCTAAGCCAATAAGAGTTGGATTTTGCTAAATTAATCATGCCTAATATTTCAAGCAATCCAACCAAAATAATCAATGGGGTATCCTTGAATAAAGCAATGAAAGTATTTGTAATTCCAGGTATTACTGTCTTAATAGCTTGTGGTAGAATAATTAAAAAATTCATTTTCCAATAACCCATTCCAAGAGACTTGGCAGCTTCATATTGCCCCTTAGGTAAAGATTGTAAACCTCCTCTGACTACTTCTGCAACATAAGTCAGCTTCGAAAATACTTATACCTATTGCAACTCTTAACAGCTTATCTACATTAGAATTTGCCGGTAAAAATATCGGAAACATTATCGCGGCAGCGAAAATAACTGTAAGCAAGGGAATTCCCCTCCAAAATTCAATAAATAAAATAGAAAAAAATCTAAAAATCGGCAGCTCAGATCGTCTTCCTAATGCTAACAAAACTCCAAGAGGAAAAGCGACAATAATGCCAAAAAAAGTAAGTATAAAAGTTAAAGTTAGACCTCCCCATACTCTGGTTTCAACACGCTCTAAACCAAATCCACCATTTATTAAAGTAAAACCTATTAATGGAAAAATAAAGATCAAAAAAAATAAAATGTAAATTTTAAATTTAGATTTAACAAAAAAAGCTAAAGTCACAGTAGAAATTAAAATTAAAAAAGCTAAATTAACCCTCCAAATTTCTTTTTCAGGATAAAATCCATAAATTAATTTTTCAAACCAAACTTTGATAAAGACCCAACAAGCTCCTCCCGGTTGACAATCAGTTTTTGAATTTCCGATAAAAGTAGCTTTTATTAAAACCCAATCTAAGAAAGGAGGTAAAGTAATTAAAAGTACATAAAAAATGAATAATGTAATTAAAGAATAATACCAATTAGAAAAAAGATTGTTTTTTAACCAATTTTTTATATCACTAATATTCATTTTATTATCTTTCAACTATTGCAATTTTTTTATTATACCAATTTAAAATACCAGAAATTATTAAACTGATAGTTAAATAAGTCATCATTACCATAAAAATTATTTCTATAGCTTTCCCGGTTTGCGAAAGAGCTGTTCCTGCAAAAACTCCTGCAAGATCGGGATATCCTATGGCAGCTGCCAAGGAAGAATTTTTGGTTAAATTTAAATATTGATTAGTTGTTGGAGGAATTATTACACGAAGTGCTTGCGGTATAACTATTAGTTTTAAAGTTTGAGGATTATTAAAACCTAGAGATTTTGAAGCCTCCTTTTGACCTTTGCTTATTGCTAAAATTCCAGCTCTAACGTTTTCAGCTATAAAAGCAGAAGTATATAAAGATAATGAAAATAACAGTGCTAAAAATTCAGGAACTAATTTTACACCGCCAACATAATTAAATATTCCAAAATTTTTAACTAATTTAGGATATTCAATTAATTATACTTACATCTCCAATAAGAGAAAATATAATCGGAAAAATAATAATTAATAATAAAAATATCTTAAATACAGGTATAATCTTTCCGCTTTCATAAAAAACTTTAGTAGCATAATATTTTACTGCAAAAGTTGCTAATAAAGCTAAAAACAAACCATAAAATATATATATAAAATTACTAAAAATAAATTTTGGGATGTAAAAACCTTGAAGGTTTATTATTAAAAAATCTAGTATAACCATACTTTTTTCAGTACTTGGCAATGATCTAATAACAACAAAGTACCAAAAAAAAATTTGTAGCAGTAATGGTAGATTTCTAAATAATTCAACATAAATTAATGATAATTTGTTAACTATCCAATTTGGAGATAGTCTAGATATACCAACGATAAAACCTAAAATTGTTGCAAAAATTATTCCAAAAAAAGAAACTAATAAAGTATTTAGAAGTCCTACAAGGTAAGATCTAAAATAACTAGAAGATCCATCGTACTGAATTAGACTAAATTGAACATCAAAACCTGAATTTGTATTTAAAAAATCAAATCCAAAATTTAAATTTCTTGAGTCTAAGTTTATCTGAGTATTTTTGTAAAGAAATAAATAATATAACAAAATAAAATTATAAGAAGAAGTTGCGGTAATAATTTTGAAAGTTGTAAATTTTTTCTTAAACTTGTTTTAAACTGAGAAGTTAAAAACATAAATTTATGAGAAAGGGCCGATAAAATCGGCCCTTAATAATTGAGATATTAAATTATCTTACTGGTGGAGCGTATAAAAGTCCGCCATTTCTCCAAGAAGCGTTTTGACCTCTAGCTAGTCCTACTGGAGTTTTTGGTCCAACGTTAGCATTATAACTTTCAGCATAATTACCAACTTGTTTGATAATATTATAGCTCCAAGTATTTGCTAAACTCAGATTTTTTCCAGTTTCGCCCTCTAGACCAAGTAGTCTTTTGATAGCAGGATCTTCTGTAGATTTAAGACTGTCAATATTTGCTTGAGTAATTCCATACTCTTCAGCCTCTATCATTACATTTAAAGACCATCTTACAATATTTGCCCAGTTTTCGTCATTACCTCTTACAACAGGTCCTAACGGTTCTTTAGATATTGTTTCTGGCAAAATTAAATGATCAGCTGGATTTTTTAATTTAGTTCTATTTGCAGCTAATCCTGATTTGTCTGTAGTGTACACATCGCATCTTCCTGCGTCATAGGCAGCTACAGCTTCATCTGCTTTTGTAAAAGCTACTGGTTCATATTTAAGTTTTTGTTGTTTAAAATAGTCTCTTAAATTTAATTCAGTAGTAGTCCCTGTTTCTACACAGACTTTTACGTTATTAAGTTTTTTTGCTGAATTGATATTTGCAGCTTTTCTAATCATGAAACCTTGTCCATCATAGAAATTTGTTCCAACAAAATCTACTGCAAGTCCACCATCTCTAGATAATGTCCAAGTTGTATTTCTTGCTAAAACATCTATGTCACCAGCCTTTAAGAACTTCAAATCTGTCTTTTGCACTTAAAGGTGTAGTATTTAACTTTAGTTGCATCTCCTAAGAACAGCGGCTGCGATAGCTCTACATAACGTCAACGTCTATACCAGTCCATTTTCCTGATGCATCAGCATTAGAAAACCCCGGCACACCTTGTGATACACCACAATTTAGAGAACCACGTTTTACAACGTTTTCTCTAGTTTGATTTGCATTAGCGCTAAAAGTTGCAAATATAAAAGTTGCAACAAAAGCTAAAATAGCAAATGAATTTATTGTAATTTTTTTCATTTTTTTATTTTTAGTTAAGTTTAGTTGTAGATTTATACTTAATTAAAAAATCACTTTAAAGAATATTTTAACTTAAACAATTTAGGGTTGTACTAATAAACTTGTTTATTATGTCTTTTCGAACTTTGCGATCTTTTTTTAATTTATATTCAAATTGCATAGCATTTTTTTTTGAAAGCATTTTTTTTTAAAAATTAAGATCCATTTTCTACCTCTAGTAAATTTAGCTCCCTTACCAGCTATTATGTAGTTGAAGTCTTTTTTTTAAATTATTTGTCCAGCCAACGTAAGTAATAATTTTTTTATTACTAGAATTTGCAATCATATAAACAAAAAACTTTTCTAACACTTATGCAAAAAGTTTTTTATCGATTTTAAATTTAGTATTATTTAGTAGAGCTTTTATAAAAGTAGTCATTAACGGAAGTTCTTTAACTTTAAAATCTTTAATAATTTTATTTCCAATATCAAAAATTAAATCAGCACCTTCAACTGTTTCTTTTGGCATTTTATTTTTTTGCATTTTTATATGTTAATCCCATCCCAATAAATTTACCCATTTTTGAGTTTCTGCCTCCTGTGCAACTGACATATAAGTCACCAACGCCCGCTAAATTCATTACAGTAGATTCTTGACCACCTATTTTTTTAATAAAATAACACATTTCTTTTACTGACTGATTAAATAAAGCAGCTGCGGTGTTAAGATTTTTATTATCTTTTTCATTTTTCGCATTAATCCCCATAGACGTTCCAATTATCATTGCATAAATATTTTTAATACCTCCGCAAGCAGCAACACCCTTTACATCGTTTGAATATTTAATCTTATAATATGATGTAGATAAAATTTTAGATAAATTTCTAACCACAGAAATATCCTTGTTTGCAAAAATAACATTTGTAAGAACTCTGTTAGATAAATCTGATGCTAAACACGGTCCTGCGGCAACTGAAATTTTTAAATTTTTAATTTTTTTTTTTAATAAAAAATTTTTAATAGTATCTGGATATACTTCGTATCGTTTTTTTTTATTTACATGCAATCCTTTTGTTAAAATTAAAATTTGCTGATTATTTCTAATGCTAGTTAATTGCTCAGATGCCCATTGAATTCCTTTCGAGCTAACGCCTAAAACTATTAAATCGGTATGTTTTAATAAATTATGGAAATTACTAAATTTATAAAGTTTTACATTTTTTGGTATTTTAGATTTTAATACTGGATGAACGAATTTGTTAGATTTAAAAATATCAATAAAATTATCCTCTAAATGAGTACCTACAATTGAAACCTGATGATTATTATCACTACAAGGAAAGGCAAAAGCAGTACTCATTGAACCTGCTCCTAAAATTAAAATATTTGCCATAATATATAAAATTGGCGCGCCCTAAAGGATTCGAACCTCTGACCCTCGGTTTAGAAAACCGATGCTCTATCCAGCTGAGCTAAGGGCGCAACTAAATTTAAAGTAGTTTTAACAATTATTTTTTTTTAATCAATTTGTTAATGATTTACGCATTCATTAAAGCAATAGAAGTATCTAGCATTCGATTTGAAAAACCCCATTCATTATCATACCACGCTAATACTTTAGCTAGTCTACCGTCACTTGATACTCTTGTTTGAGTTGAGTCAAAAATACAAGAATATGGGTTGTGATTAAAATCTATGGATACTAATTGTTCAGTATTGTATTGAATAATATTTGCATAACTACTCTTTGCTGCGGTTTTAATAATTTCATTAATATCTTTAGCTGATGTTTTTTCTTTGCTACAAATGTCAGATCAACCAAAGAAACATTATTAGTTGGAACTCTTACTGAAAGTCCATCTAATTTACCTTCTAATTCAGGTATAACCAATCCAATAGAAGTTGCGGCACCAGTCTTTGTTGGTATCATGGATAAAGCTGCAGCTCGTGCTCTTCGTAAATCATTATGATAAGCGTCATTTAATACTTGATCATTAGTATAAGCATGAATGGTGTTCATGATGCCAGATTCAATTCCTAAACTATCATTTAATACTTTTGCAATTGGAGCCAAACAATTAGTAGTGCAAGAAGCATTGGATACAATTGTATGATTTTTTTTTAATATTTTATGATTAACCCCATATACAATTGTTGCGTCGACTTCTTTTCCTGTTCCCGGTGAATATCCAGGTCCAGAAATTAGAACCTTTTTTGCACCTGCTTTAATATGTAATTGAGCATCATCTCTTGAAGTAAAGCGACCTGTACATTCTAAAACTAAATCGACACCTAAGTCTTTCCAAGAGGGTAAATTTTTTGGATCTTTCTTATTTAAAATTTCAATTTTATCTTTATTAATAAAAATACAATTTTCTTTTGAAGAAACATCTTCATTAAACTTTCCATGTGTAGAATCATATTTTAATAAATGAGCATTATCCTCTGCGTTACCTGACCCATTTATCGCAATAATTTCTAAATCATGTTTTTTTTTATTTTCATAATGAGCTCTTAAAATTGTCCTTCCAATTCTACCAAAGCCATTAATTGCAACTTTAAATGTCATGATTAATTAATACCTAAAGATTTTAGTTTTCTATGTAAAGCACTTCTTTCCATGCCAATATAATCTGCAGTTTTTGAAACATTTCCATTGTGTCTATTGAGTTGAATTTCAAGATAATTTTTTTCAAATTTTTCTCTGGCCTCTTTTAATGGAAATTGAAATGCATCTTCATTATTATTTTCTTTAACCGATGAAATTTTTAAAGATTCTGACAAGATTTTATCTACATCCTCATCTTTGCCTGAAG
>CBDDZE010000002.1:0-177515 GCA_965235815.1 Candidatus Pelagibacterales bacterium
AAAACTTTACCTTCTAATGAGGTAGGGAAACTTTCAGTAGAGGGATCATAAAACCCAGCCGAAGTTTGTTCGGCTGGGTTATCTGAAATATTTTGATTTGTATTCACTTCCCCAATCTAAACTAATAAAAAAATGAATTAGTTTTATTAAACTTACTTAATTAAACCCTTTTCTTTGTAATATTTAATAGCACCAGGATGAAGTGGCAATGGTGGATTCTTTGCAGCATCTTTTAAATTTATATCTTTAGCTGCAGAATGTGCCGCTACTAATGCTGGTAAATTCTCATAAAACAACTTTGTCATTTGATAAGCGGTTGCATCAGAAACATCTTTGCGTGTAACTAAATAATTTACTACAGCAGCAGTGCTAACGTCTTCTGTTTGTCCTTTGTAAGTATTAGCTGGTATTTTTCCAGATATAAAAGGAGCTCCCATTTTTTTAACAACTGCGTCAGGAACCGAAACAACTGTTACATCTAATGAATTAGCTAGGTCTTTTAATGAAGCAACACCCAAACCTGCTGACTGCAATGTAGCATCTAATTGTCTATTCTTAATTAATTCAATAGACTCAGCGAATGGTAAATATTCTACTTTACCTAAGTCTTTATAACTCAATCCAGCAGCTGAAAGAATTGCTCTAGAATTTAATTCAGTTCCAGATTTTGCAGCACCTACTGAAAGACCTTTTCCTTTAAGGTCTGCTAAAGTTTTAATTTTAGAATCTTTAGAAGCAACAATTTGAATATAGTTAGGATAAATTGCGCCTATAATTCTCAACTTATCTAATTTAGTTTTAAATCCAGCATCTTCTTTTCCATCCCAAGCATCTTTTGCTGAGTCACCGAGAACGAAAGCTATTTCGCCTTTTCCTTCTTGAAGAAGGACTAAATTCTCAACTGAAGCTTTTGTTACCTGAACTTGCACTTTAGAGTCCTTTATATTATCTCCATAAATTTTAGTTAAAGCTGAACCAAGAGGATAGTAAACTCCAGATGTTCCTCCAGTTAAAATGTTAATAAATTCTGCTGATTGTGACGTGCTTATAGTTATTAAGAAAGCACCTAGTACTGCTGACAATTTTTTAAACATAATGATCCTTTTTTTTAAATTTGTTAAAAGAATGATTAGATTATAAAAATTATTAAAACGCAATCAGTTAGGATCATTATTACAATCTAGAGTAGTATTAGCATTTAAAGAATTCTATGAATAAACGAATATTGTTGAAGAGTTCTACTTTCTACACTGTTATTAAATTCTGTTTTAAATATAAAAAATATAATAGCAAAAGAGAAGATGACTAAGACTGACGCTGAATGGCAAAAAATTTTATCAGATAGCGAATATACAGTTCTAAGAAAAGAAGGAACTGAAAGAGCCTTTACCAACAATCTTAATGATGAAAAAAGAGAAGGTAATTATTATTGCAAAGGTTGTAATGCAAAATTATTTAGCTCAAAAATGAAATTTGATAGTGGTACTGGGTGGCCATCTTTTTTTGATTCTTATTCAAATGTTTTTAAAACTACTACTGATTATAAATTAGTATATCCAAGAATAGAATATCATTGCGCTACATGCGATGGTCATCATGGCCATTTATTTGACGATGGCCCCGAACCTACTAAAAAAAGATATTGTAACAATGGTATTGCATTAAAATTTGTACAAGAAAAATTAACTTAATATGAGTGATATAGTTAATGAAGTAAGTAAAAAAGGTTTCATCAAACATATCGGTGGGATTGAATTTAAAAAAATTTCTGAGAATAATTTTGAATTTCAATCTAAAGTTCAAAATTTTAATCTAAACTCAGCAGGTATAAGTCATGGAGGCTATATTGCTGCAATTTTAGACAATGGAATGGGGTCAGCAGCTCATAGAGTAATTGATGATGGAAAAAGATGCGTTACCATATCTCTCGATATTAAATTTATAGGCGGTTCTAAAGAAAATGATATTTTGATTGGCAAAGTTGTCACAACTAAAAGAACTAAAACTTTAGTTTTTGTAAAAGCTGATTTATTTCATGCTGAAAATATTATTGCGACTGCTTCTGGAATCTGGAAGATTATATAATTATTTATTTCCAAAGTTCTTTTAATCTGCTTAACCGTCCACAACCCAAATAATAGGAATAATAGTGTGTTGGATTTTTTAAATAATATTTTTGATGATAATCTTCAGCTGGATAAAAATTTTTATATAGCAAATAATTTGTTTTTATTTTTTTAATATTTAAAGACTTCATTTGCTCTACTGATTGATCTATTAATTTTCTTTTCTTGATCATTTTGAAAAAATATTGCTGAAATGTAGCTTCTTCCTTGATCACAAAACTGACCTTGACTGTCATAAGGATCAATATTAATCCAAAAATTTTTAAGTAAATCTAAATAAGTTATTTTCTCACGGTTATAAGTAATTTTTACAGTCTCTATATGACCGGTTTTACCTTTTAAAACCTGCTCGTAAGTTGGATTTTCAACATTCCCACCACTATAACCAGATACGACACTAACTACTCCTTCTATCTTATCAAAGGCAGCTTCCATGCACCAAAAACATCCTCCTGCAAAGTAAGCGGTTCTGTTTTCTGTAGAATAACTAATAGAATTAAGAAAAAATAAGTAAAATATAATTAGTAATTTTTTCAATTATAAAAAACTCCACGCTGCCTTAACAGTTCTCTTTGCAATTCTTTATTTTCAACAAAAGGTTGGCGACCATGCAGCAAAAAGTAATTATTAGAGAAAATAGAGCAGCCAGGAGGGAGTTTAAAAATTATTTTTTTTTTACTATTTTCTAAAGACTCTGAAAGATTATTTAAGAATAACCCTTGTTCCATATTTTGTGGCTCTGGAAATTGATCAATATATGAAATAATTGCTTTTCCTATGCTATCTTTAAAAAAAACAGGATGTGTTACTTTATAATCGACATTTTTACTTTTTGGAGATCCCCAGATAAAGTCACTTTGCCCAACTGGATGATTAAAAAATTTATCACAATCTTCCCAATCATCTAAATGTAACAATACGCTTTCTCCGCCTTGAACATTTTTTTCTTTAATTTTGGTCATTAATAACCAATCAGTTTTTTCTTTCACATAAGTACCATCGGTATGCAAATCCAATCGCTTGTAAGCTTTACGCAAATAAGAATCGCTACTGTCTTCATGCTTAACTTCAAAGCGGGCGTAATACTTTCCTGTCATAGAATCAAAATTTGGAAGCCCCACCAAATGAGTAAATGCTGTAGAAAGTTTTACTAAAAATTTATCATCAGTGACTTCAGTATTAAATTTTTCAGGTCCAACAACGAAGGCACCATAATTTCTATCTGTTAATATTTTTTTAAATAAATCTTTAATTTTATTATCAAAAACTTTGTTGCATTCATCAGCTACAAAGAATCTGAGAAACGGTTTAAGCTCTAAATCTTGAATATCTATAAGTGCAAATTTTTTAGCAAGTTCATCAATAGCAGATTGTAAAATATTTATAGAAATTAATCTTCTACTTTGCGGATGAACACCGATCGCTAAACCTGTAATATTTTCGAATGTCATTTAATTAAAATATAAATTTAGTATACCAAATAAAATTACACCAAATAAAGAAGAAAAAAGTACATTCTTTTTAGTAAGAAAAAGCATAACTATTGTAAGACCAGCAGCTATAAGTCTGATCATAGTAGATGTCTGTTCTAGAGCACCAACAGGGTGAATAAAGATTCTCGCAATCAAAGCTGCTAAAATTCCATAAGAAACGCACGAAACAAATTTAAATAATTTTCCATCTTCATTGACAAAATCTGATGAAAAAACACCCAAAAACCTAGGTAAATAAGTGGCAATCGCTGTAATGATGATTGCAATATAAATATAAGTGTCTGACATATTTTACCGAATAAAAAAAAAGTACGAAATAATTCCAGAAATAACCCCTGCTAACAATACGGACCAATCTGGTGTTACTAAAAATAAAATAGGTGCTAAAATAATTGATAAAAATACAGTTAATATAATATGAAGCTTATTAAGTACCGATACAATCATGCACATAAAATAAATAGGATTTAAAAATAATAATTGCTACAAAAACTTTTTGCATTAATTATACCGGCTGTATAAAACCCAATAACAGTCGCGATAGTAGATAAAACCCAAAGAGTTACGCCAAGCCCTAAAAAAAAACTGAAACGATTTTCTTTATTAATTTTATTATAATTAGAGAGCATATAAACCCAACTAGTCACTGCTATAAAATGTGCTAAAAAATAATAGTGCCATCTTGGCCTATTATTTTGTCTAATGACAGGAACAAGGTTGACTGTCATTGGATACAATCTTGCATTGGTTAAAAATACAGCTATTAAAATATTAAGTAACGTTCCATTTACAATTAAAGTTTCGGCCATCACTAATTGTCCTGGAAGAGCAAAGCCGATAAGCGTAGATAAAAAACTTTGCATAGCATTTAGTCCTGAATTTTTAAAAAGAGCGCCTAATGCAAAAAAACTTGCAGCGAGACTAATTCCTGGAATTCCAAGTGCAGTTCTACAACCTCTTTTAAAATGATTATCAAAGGTCTTATTCATAAATTAATTTTGGTACTCAAAATTCTATAGGCTAAAAATAACAAAACACATCCGGATAGTCTGCTTATCAAATTTGGATAATTTTTAAGAAAAATTGCAATTCTACTTGAAATGCCTGCATAAATTGTCAAAAAGAAAAAATCCAAAAATACATGTGTTGTCATTAAAATAGTAAAATGGATTATAAAATTATTATTAGGATCTAAAAAAGTAGGAAACATAACTAAAAAAAAAACTATAGCACCTGGACTGAACAAAGCAGAAATAAATCCATCTTTAAATAAATCGAACGCTGATCGAGTGCCGAATGTCTTATCAATAGTAAGGCTAGTTTTTCTTACTAAAAACTTTATTGCTAAATAAATTAAATATAATCCTCCAATCCATTTAAAAATATCTAAAATTTGCGGATTTGGCTTCATTAGCGAATAAACAACAAATGTTGCACAGATCATTTGTATTGCATTGGCAGAAACATCTCCTAAACCTGTCCATAAACTTTTTGGAAAACCATAGTTCATGGAATTAGTAATAATTAGAATTCTTTGGGGCCCAGGAGTAATAAAGAGTATGATTATTAATTGAACAAATAGTAAATAATTGTTTGGTATCATTGATAAATCTAGATCTATATTGACTAATTATCTTAATAAAGTTATTTAATTTAGAGCGCCGAGTTATTTCAAATTGCGGGCGCTATATAAATCCAGCTAAAGCGAGGCATCTATAACCGCCGCTTTATCTGGTGGTTTTTTAGAAAAATTTCCAAAAACCTTTGTTGTAAAATAAATTATGAACAAAGATTTAAGTATTAGTTTCGAATTCTTTCCTGCTAAGGATGAAACAGGCCATAACAATTTATGGCAAAGTTTAAAAAAGTTAGAACAATTTTCTCCTAAATTTTTCTCAGTAACCTTCGGTGCAGGAGGTGGAGAACGCGATAAAAGCGATTTTTTAGTTAAAAAAATAAAAAATCAATCCACTATTCCAGCAGCTGGACACCTTACTTGTGTTGATATGAGTAAGGATGAAGTTAACTCAGTTGCTCTTAGTTGGTTAAAAAATGGAATAAATAAAATTGTTGCACTACGTGGTGACGTCAGAACTAAAAACTCAAAATATGTGCCACATAAAGAGGGATATATTAATGCCGCTGATATGGTTAAAGGTCTAAAAAAGTTAGGTAACTTTGAAATTGCAATAGCTGGATATCCTGAAAAACATCAAGACTCTGAAAATGAAGTTAAAGATCTTGAAAATTTAAAGAATAAAGTTGATCAAGGAGCTGATAAGATTATTACTCAGTTTTTTTTTAATTATGAAAAATTTTTAAAATTTAGAGATAAAGCAATATCTCTAGGAATTAAAATTCCAATCATTCCAGGTATTCTTGCCAATAGATAATTTTGAAAAAGTGAAAAATTTTAGTTCAAAATGTGGAACAACAATTCCTAATTGGATTGAAAAAGAATTTGCAGGCCTTGAAACTGATAGTGAAATTCAAAAGATTGTTGGTGCAAGTATTGCATGTGATTTAGTCAAAAAATTATACGCTGAGGGAGTTGATGAATTTCATTTTTATACCCTTAATAAATATGAACTTAGCTACGCAGTATGCAAAAGATTGATTGCAGATAAAACAAAAATAAAAATTAACCAACAGAAGGAGTTATACGCATAATGATAAAAGTAAATTGTATTGGTTACCCAAGAATAGGTCCAAAAAGAGAATTGAAGAATGCTTTAGAAAAATATTGGAAATCTGAAATTTCTGAAGGCTGATTTATTAAAATGTGCCAATGAATTAAAAAAAAATAATTGGCAAACACAAAAAGATAATGGTGTAGATTTTATTTGCTCAAATGATTTTTCTTTTTATGATCAAGTTCTAGATACTATTTGTTTGGTAGGCTCAATTCCTGAAAGATACAAACATAAAGACGATAAAGTTTCTTTTAAAACTTATTTTGCGATGGCACGTGGCTCTCAAACAAAAGATTTGGATGTTCCTGCGCTTGAAATGACAAAATGGTTTGACACTAATTATCATTACTTAGTGCCAGAATTTTCAAAAAATCAAAAATTCAAATTAAGTTCAAATAAACCTTTTGATGAATTCGAAGAGGCAAAAAAATTAGGCTTTAATACCAAGCCAATTATTCTGGGCCCTCTGACTTTTTTAAGTCTTGGAAAGACTACAGATGAATCTTTTAAAAGCATTGATTTACTAGATAATTTACTGCCAGTTTATGCTGAAATTTTATCTGGTTTAAATAAGAAAGGTGCTGAATGGATCCAAATTGATGAGCCTATTTTAGTAAAAAATCAAAATGCTGATTTTATTAAACTAATCAAAAAAACTTTAAATCAATTAAAGAAATTTGCAGGTTCATCTAAAATTATTTTAACAACTTACTTTGAAAAGTTGGATGTTGAAGTTGAAAAAGAAATTTTAGAAAGCGATGTAGATGGTATTCATTTTGATTTAATACGTGGAAAAATTTCAAATATGAATTCTTTAAAAGATACTAATAAAACAATTTCTATTGGAATTATTGATGGAAGAAATATTTGGAAATCTGATGTTAATAAAAAAATTGAACAAGTAACAGAGTATTCAAAAAGTATTAAAAACTTATGGATCTCATCTTCTTGTCCATTACTGCATACTCCTTATGATTTAGGTTTAGAGACTAAAGTTCCTGAAAAAATTAGAAAGTGGCTTATCATTTTCTAAACAAAAACTAATCGAACTTAATCATATTAAAATTTCATTAAACAAAGGTAATAATGAAATCAAAAATTACTTAGATGAGAATAAGAAAGATATCACAAGTAGAGCAACATCTGAGTTAATTCATGATGATAAAGTTAAACAGAGAGCTAAAAATATTACAACGCAGATTTTAAATAGAAAATCTAACTTTGTTAAAAGATCTGAAATACAAACTAATGTATTTAAATTACCTTTGTATCCCACAACAACTATTGGATCTTTTCCTCAAACGTCCGACGTAAGAAATGCCAGAGCTAAATTTAAGAAAAATGAATTAAGCTTAAAAGAATATGAAGATTTTCTTAAAACAAAAACAATCGATGCCATTAAAAAACAAGAACAAATTGATATTGACGTTATTGTTCATGGAGAATTTGAAAGAAATGACATGGTTGAATACTTTGGTGAACAACTTAAGGGATTTACATTTACATCTAGTGGCTGGGTTCAAAGTTATGGTTCAAGATGTGTAAAACCACCGATTATTTTTGGAGATGTTTCTCGTCCAGAAATCTATGACTGTACAATGGTCAAAATTTGCACAGGAACAAACAAAGAAAATCGTTAAAGGAATGTTAACGGGTCCAATAACAATTTTACAATGGTCTTTTGTTAGAGATGACCAAGCAAGAAAAGATACGGCATTACAAATTGCTTTTGCAATAAGAGATGAGGTTGAAGATCTTGAAAAAAATGGAATTAAAATGATTCAAATTGACGAACCTGCTTTGAGAGAAGGTTTGCCTCTAAAGAAAAATGATTGGAAACAATACTTAGATTGGGCTGTTAAAGCTTTCCAAATTTCTGCCGCTGTTGCTAAAGATGAAACTCAAATACACACACATATGTGTTACGCTGAATTTGAAGATATTATTGATGCAATTGCTGCTTTAGATGCTGATGTTATCTCCATAGAAACATCAAGATCTAGAATGGAATTATTAAAAACATTTGAAAAATTTAAATATCCAAACGAAGTGGGACCTGGTGTGTATGACATTCATTCTCCTAGAGTTCCTAATAAAAATGAGATGAAAGAACTTATTCAAAAAGCTTCTAAGTTAATTGATAAGAAAAGAATTTGGGTGAATCCAGATTGTGGACTTAAAACTAGAGGCTGGCCTGAGACAATAGCTGCGCTCGAAACTATGGTGCAAGCGGCAAAAGAATTAAGAACTGAGAAATGAAAAAAACAAAACTTGGAACTAACACTAATTTAATTCGAGGAGGATTAAACAGAAGTCAGTTTAACGAGACTTCTGAAGCGTTATTTCTAACATCAGGGTTTGTTTACGATAGTGCTGAGCAAGCTGAAGCTATCTTTAAAGGTAGCAAGAAAGGCTTTCAGTATACTCGTTACTCAAATCCTACAGTTGAAATATTTGAGAAAAGATTAGCCCTGCTTGATGGTTCTGAGGATTGTTTTGCAACAGCAAGCGGAATGGCTGCTGTTTTCTTTTCATTAATGTGTCAATTAAGAGCTGGAGATCATTTAGTTTCATCTTCTGCTTTATTTGGATCTTGCAAAGAGATTGTCAAAAATATTCTGCCTCGATATGCAATTGAAGTAACATTTATAGATGGAAAAAATATTAAATGAATGGAGAAAAGCTATTAAAAAAAATACGAAAATTTTTTTCTTTGAAACTCCTTCAAATCCACTTTTAGAATTAATTGATATTAAAGCAGTTTGTAATATTGCAAAAAAACATAAAATTAAAACTGTTGTAGATAATATTTTTGCAAGCCCTGTTTTACAAAAACCAGTTTTATTAGGTGCAGATATTATTGTTTATTCTGGCACAAAACATATTGATGGGCAAGGACGAGTTTTAGGTGGAGCAATATTATCTTCAACAAAATTTAAAGAAAATGTTTTAAAACCTTTCTTAAGACACACGGGTCCATGCTATTAGTCCATTTAATGCTTGGGTTTTGCTAAAAGGTTTAGAAACTATTAAAATTAGAGTAGAGGCACAATCAAATGCTGCTTTAGAAATTGCAGAATTCTTAAATAAACATTCTAAGATTGAAAAAGTATTTTATCCATTTTTAAAAAATTTTTCTCAATACTCCCTTGCTAAAAAACAACAAACCCTTGGCGGAACAATTTTAAGTTTTAAAATTAAAGGAAAAAAGAAAGATGCCTTTAAATTTATTAATAAATTAAAAATATTTGATATCTCTAATAATTTAGGTGACACAAAATCTATTGTAACTCATCCAACTACAACTACCCATCGTGTTTTAAGTGAAAAAGATAGATTATCTCTTGGTATTACTGAAAATTTAATAAGACTTTCTATTGGCTTAGAAACAGTTTCTGATCTTAAAAAAGATATTACTGCAGCGTTAAAATAAAAACTATATTTTTAATCTTTCAACAATCTTATTTTTTAATAAGTGAGAATTTAAAATCTCATCAATATCTTCTGAATTCTTAAAAGAATACCAAACCCCTTCTGGATAAATCACCATTACCGGCCCAAGTTCACATCGATCCAGACAACCAGACTTATTAATTCTAATTTTTTTATTAAGTTTTAAATCTTTAATTTTTAATTTTAATTCTGTGTGTAATTTTTCTGAATTTTTTAAACTACAACATCCTTTTGGATTAGAGTCAGGTCTTTTATTAATACAACAAAAGACATGTTTTTCAAAAAACATTTAAATATTTTTGGTTAAGATTCTGACTAAAAAAAAATAAATTGGTCTTGGTAAAATTTGTAAAATTTTAAAAACAATTTTCATCTGAATTGGAAAAGTAATGTCATATTTTTTACTTAACAGTCCTTCAAAAATAATTTCAGCAGCTTTATCTGCTTCCATAATAAATGGCATATCAAATGTATTTTTTTCTGTTAGTCTTGATTTAACAAAACCAGGATTAATAATACTTAAAGAAATATTATTTTTATCACAATCAATTTTAATAGACTCAAAATAATTAATCATAGCGGCTTTTGAGGGTCCATAAGATGAAGAGTTTGGCAATCCTCCAAGTCCTGCGAGTGAACTAATGGCTGCAAGATGACCAAATTTTTGTAACTTAAAATGAGGCAATAAAATTGAAAAACAGTTAATCATACCGAAAAAATTAACTGCAAAAGTTTTTTCAAATAAATCTAACTTAATATCAAAAGTATCATGCGGTTCATAATAACCTGAGCAATAAACAGCTAGATCAATAGTTTTAAATTCTTTTATAATTTCATTAATAATTCTCTGAGAATTTACTTTATCTATAACGTCTAAAGAAAATGTTGATATTTTTGTTGTTTTTGAATTGAATTCTAATTTTAAATTTTGTAATTTTTCTTGAGTTCTGCCTAGTAAAATTAAATTATCACATTGATCTAAGTATTTTTTGCCAAGTTCGTAACCTATACCGAAAGTAGCTCCTATAATTACAACATTCATAAATTTTACTTGATTAGCAACTATTAAAAATTATCAATAGTGATATAAGATAATACTGATATGGCATCAAGAATTGAATCTGACAGTTTTGGTAAAATCAAAGTTCCAGCAGATAAATATTGGGGAGCTCAAACAGAACGTTCATTAAAATACTTTAAAATTGGAAAAATATTAGTCCCACTAGAGATTATAAGAGCTATAGCCATTGTTAAAAAAGCCGCTGCTATCGTTAATTTTAAATTCAAATCATTAGATAAAAAAATTTCACAAGCAATTATAAAAGCCTCTGATGAAGTAATTAAAGGAAAATTTAATAATCATTTCCCACTTAAAGTTTGGCAAACAGGTTCTGGAACTCAAACTAATATGAATGTTAATGAGGTTATTTCTAATCGAGCAATTGAAATTTTAGGTGGAAAAATAGGATCAAAAAAACCTGTTCATCCAAATGATCATGTAAATAAATCTCAATCTACAAATGATACTTATCCAAGCGCTATTCACATAGCTGTTGCTATTGATGTAAAAGAAAGACTTCTTCCTTCTTTAAAATTATTGGAAAAAGAATTATCTGTAAAAGTAACTAAATTTAAAAATATAGTTAAAATTGGAAGAACGCACCTTCAAGATGCAACTCCACTAACTTTAGGTCAGCAGTTTTCTGGCTATCACATGCAAATCAAAAATTGCATTAAACGTATAGAGATAGCTTTAAAGGAAATGTATTTTTTAGCTCAAGGAGGGACAGCTGTTGGTACCGGTATTAATACTAAAAAGGGCTTTGATAAAAAAATTGCATTAGAGATTAAAAAGATTACTAAACTGCCATTTAGAACTGCTCCAAATAAATTTGAAGCACTTGCAAGTCATGAACCAATAGTTAATTTGTCTGGTGCATTTAATACTCTTGCTGTTGCTATTGATGAAAATTTCAAATGATATAAGATTTCTTGGATCTGGACCAAGAGCTGGCTATGCAGAACTTATTCTTCCAGAAAATGAGCCAGGTTCATCAATCATGCCTGGCAAAGTAAACCCAACACAGTGTGAGGCTGTTACTATGGTTTGCACCAGAGTTATTGGAAATCATACAACAATTACTATCGCTGCATCAAACGGACATTTTGAATTAAATGTATTTAAGCCTGTAATTGGTCACAGTATGATTCAATCTATTGAATTACTTATCAGACTCTATTGAATGTTTCGTAAAATATTGTCTAAAAGGTCTTAAAGCAGATACAAAAAGAATTTCTCAGTTATTAAATAGTTCATTGATGCTAGTAACTGCTCTTGCTCCAAAAATCGGTTACGATAATGCTTCTATGATTGCAAAAAAAGCACACAAGAATGGAACGTCTTTAAAAGAAGAAGCTCTGAAAAGCGGATTAGTTAATGAAAAAGAATACGATCGATTAATTAATCCAAAAAAAATGACTCATCCAAATTAGAACAAGAAACTATAAATTCTTGGGTCTAAAATATTCATAATATCTTTATTTAAACGCAGATTAAATTCTTCCTGAACAATATTAAGATTATTTTTATTAAATTTTTTATTACTATTTCCAATAATTTCATTCACCACCACCCTTCCCTTTCTCATATTTAAATCACCTTTCATTATTCCAGAAAAACCATCATTTGGTAAAAGGGCTATCTTTTCCCTTGTTCCATTAGTTTTTTTATAAAAATTTTTAATATTTGCGACATTAATTTGTGAATTAAAAAAAAATATTGTTTCTCTATTCTGAGTAATAAAGCGTCCATTTATTTTTAATAAATCATTAAATTTGGAAATTAAATTTAATTCTTTAATATTTACATCACCGCCCTCAACGACGATGATAGCGTTAGCTTCAGAAAAGAGATCATGATTAGTAATCATATTTTTAAAATTTAATTTAAAGACACCATAGAAATCTTCATGAATATTAAATAATTTATTATTTACTAAATAATTTTTTAGATTGTCATTAGATAATTTTTTAAAATTTGCGTCTATAAAATTAAACTCACTAACTAATGAAAGTCTTGGTTTAAAATCAATTTTTGCAGAACCTTCACCTTTATAAAGAAAAGAATTTACTAAAATATTTTTTAAATCTACATATTCATCTTTTAAATCAAAATTAAACTGCAAAGTTAAATTATTTAGACCAATTGTGCTTAAAGTATTTGCAAATCTAATTTTTGCATTTCCTAAAAACTCACTTTTTAAAAAATTAATATCAGTCAAATCTGCATCAAAATAAAATTTTAGATCATTAGAATGTATTGATAAATTACCAATACTTTTGTCTTTATTTTTTGACCTAGAATTGCTTGTAAAAGGTAAATTAAAAAAATTTCCCGTCAAATCAAATCTTTTGACACTCCCTTTGTCAAAAATAATATCACTATTAATATCACTAATCTCAATAAAATTTTTATTTGAAGAATATTTTAAATCTAAATTGTTAATCTTAATCACTTTAAGGCTTTTAATAGAATCTATATTTTTAAAAAAATTATCAAAATAGTTATTTTCTATTTCAATAATACCATCATTAACTTCAACATCCGTAATATTAAATTTTCTAAGAATTATATCAAAAATATTAATTCGAAGATTAATTTTATAAATATTGCCAATATAAACATCTTCTTTTTTGTTAGTTTCAAAAATATCTACTGAAAATAATTCAATGTGAGGCCTTAAAAGTGGTTTATAAGTAATCTTTTCATTAATCCTAACCTTGATAAAAAATTTCTCCTGAATCTGATTTTCTATCTCAGGTTTATATCGTTCAAGATCTATAAAAAATGGTGATAAAAAAATAATAAAAAATATACCCACAAAGGCAACCATCGCTCGGCTATAAACTTTATGATTATAAAAAGAGTTTAAAGTGATTAATAACTTTAAAGACTTTAATTTCCTAAGAATCATTTAATTTTTGATATATTATGTTAACTACTTGATCTATTTGATTTTATGAATTCCACTAGCCAAAATTACTTATTAAACCTCAATAATCAACAAAAAGAAGCTGTCATTCATACTGACGGACCATTGTTAATTTTGGCTGGAGCAGGATCTGGCAAAACTAAAGTTTTAACAACTCGTGTTGCTCATCTCATTGAAACTCGAAAATGTTGGGCTAGTCAAATTCTTTGCGTAACTTTTACTAATAAAGCTGCAAATGAAATGAGAGAAAGAATATTAAAAATTCTTAGTGCTCAATCTTCCTCTCTGCCTTGGCTTGGAACTTTTCATTCAATTAGTAATAAAATTTTAAGACGCCATGCTGAAGCGGTAGGTTTAAAATCTAATTTTACGATTTTAGATACCCTTGATCAATTAAGGTTAATAAAAAATATAATTGAATCAGAAAACATTGATATAAAAAAAATACCACCAAAATTAGTAGCTGCTTTTATAGATGACTGGAAAAATAAAGGTCTCATTCCAAGTGAAGTTAAAGTTAATAATGAAAACTATATTAAAGATACAGCGTTAAAAATATATAGAATTTATCAGCAGCGATTAAAGATTATGAACTGCGTGGATTTTGGTGATCTAATCTTGCATTGTGTAACAATATTTAAAACTATGCCTGAGATACTAGAATTATATCATAATAATTTTAAATATATTCTTGTAGATGAATATCAGGACACAAACTTTATTCAAAATATTTGGTTAAATTTATTATCGAAAAAAAATAATAATTTATGCTGCGTTGGAGATGACGATCAATCTATCTATAGTTGGCGCGGTGCTGAAGTTAAAAATATTTTGAATTTTGATAAACTAAACGCTAATACAAAAGTTATTAAGCTAGAACAAAACTATAGATCAACTCAAAATATTTTGGATACTGCCTCCTCTTTAATTTCTAATAACGAGGATAGACTTGGCAAGAAACTGTGGTCTGAAAATTCTAAAGGGGATTTGATAGAAGTTAATTGCTACAATAACGGATACGATGAAGCAGTAGCAGTTGCAGATGAAATTGAAAAGAATTTATCAAAAGAATATTCACTCAATCAAATATCCATATTAGTTAGAGCTGCTTTTCAAACAAGAGAGTTTGAGGATCGATTTATAAAAATTAACCTACCCTATAGAGTTATTGGAGGATTAAAATTTTACGACCGAGCAGAAATTAAAGATGCTATTTGTTATATTAGAATTATTTATCAGGAAAATGACGATCTTGCCTTTGAAAGGATTATCAATACTCCAAAACGCTCTATTGGAGATGCTACTCTAAAAGAAATTCATAAAATCGCTAAAGAGAAAAGTATTAATTTAGAACAAGCATCACTTAAGTATTGCGAACAAGAAAACTCCACTGGTAAAACTATTTTAAACTTAAAAAAAATTATCACTGATATTCAGTTATGGAGAAAATTATCAAAAGAAATAAGTCATTATGAACTAACGGAAAGAGTCCTTGATGAATCTGGCTACTCTCAAATGCTGATGACTGAAAAGACACCGGAAGCTGACAGCAAATTAGAAAACTTAAAAGAATTAATATTATCAATGAAAAATTATAGTAGCCTTCAAGATTTTCTTGAAAATATCTCATTACAAACCTCCATAGATCAAGATTGGGATGGTGAAAAAATAAATTTAATGACTATGCATGCCGCTAAAGGACTTGAGTTTGATGTAGTTTTTTTACCTGGTTGGGAAGAGGGATTGTTTCCTCATCAAAAATCAATTGATGAAAAAGGTCACCAGGCAATTGAGGAGGAAAGGAGACTTGCTTATGTTGCAATTACTAGAGCAAAAAAGAAATTATTTATCTCTTTTGTAAATAATAGAAGAATTTATGGTGGCAAGAGAGATAGGGACATAGACTGGATGCCAACACTTCCTTCACGTTTTGTTAGATGAACTTCCTAAAGACAATATCAATATGAAAAATCATTTTTCAGAATACTCAAAAAATGATTTTGATTTTAATCAGGAGATTGACTACGACAAACCGTCAAGAAGTCCTGGCTGGGAAAGATTAAAACAAGCAAAACAGAATAAGACTAATTTTAATAAAATTAGCTACAGCAATAATAATACAATTTTTAAAGTTGGCGAAAGTGTAAATCATGAAGATTTTGGCAATGGGAAAGTAATTCATATTGAAGATAATAAAGTTATTATTAATTTTAAAAAATATGGTGAAAAAAAAATAATTGATAAATTTATAAAAAAAAGTAATGGATAAAATTAATCAATTAAGAAATATTTTAAATAAACAAAACTGTGATGCTTATATAATTCCAAAGAATGATGAATATTTTGGAGAGTACGTACCTAAAAATAAAGATAGATTAAAATTCATATCTGGATTTACTGGCTCAACAGGACTTGCCTTAATTTTAAAAAATAAATCTTATTTATTTGTTGATGGTCGTTACACACTGCAAGCAAAAAAAGAAATTTATAAAGATTTTAAAATTTGCGAAATTCCAAAAATTAAACCTTATTACATTCTAAAAAACCTGAATAAAGAAATTACTTTAGGGTTTGATCCAAAACTTTTTACTTCTAATACGTTAAAAAATATTATTTCTAAATAGTTCAATTAACTTAAAACCTATAAATTTTAATTTAATTGATAAAATTTGGAAAAATAAATCCAAGGTTAATCATAATAAATTTTATCTTTTTGAAGAAAAATACCATGGTGAAAACTATTTAAATAAAATTGATAAAATAAGTAAATTTCTTAAATTAAAAAATATTGATTATTTACTTTCAACATCTGTTGAAAATATTTCATGGTTATTAAATATTAGAGGGTCTGACGCGACGTCTAGTCCACTTACCAATGGAAAAATTTTATTTAATAAAAATAGAAAAATTATATTTTTTACGAACATTAAAAAACTCACACCTCAGATTAAGAAATTTTTTGGAAAAAAAGTAATTTTTATTAAAGAAGAATCTATTTGTTAACTACTTAAGAAAAATTAAAAAATCTAATATTTTAATAGATAAAAAAACGTGCAGTTTTTATTATGAAAAAAATATACATTCTTCAAACAAACTTATTGATATTGAAGACCCCATCTACTTATTAAAATCTATTAAAAACAAAACAGAGATCAATAATACTAGGATTGCTCATTTATTTGATGCGATTGCTTTAACTAAATTTATTTTTTGGTCTAAAAAATAATTATAAAAAAACAAAGATAACTGAAATATCTGCTCAAAATAAGTTAGAAAAGTATAAAAAACAGCACAAAGATTATTTGTATCCAAGTTTTAATACCATTTCAGGATTTGGATCGAAATGGAGCCATTGTTCATTACAGATCTAAGTCACAAAACTAACAAAGAGATCAAAGGAAATAATTTATATCTTTTAGATTCTGGTAGTCAGTATTTTTATGGAACTACGGACGTAACTCGAACAATAGCTATTGGTAACTTATCAAGTTTTCAAAAAAAAATTTATTCGTACGTTCTTAAAAGTCATATTGCGGTTGCCTCATATAAATTAAAAAAATCAACACTAGGAAAGCATATAGACAAGATTGCAAGAGTTCCCTTATTAAAACTTGGCTACAACTATTCACATGGGACAGGTCATGGAGTTGGTTATTTTTTAAATGTGCATGAAGGGCCGCAAGGATTATCCCCTTTTAATAATCATAAAATACTACCAGGAATGATCCTGTCAAATGAACCTGGATTTTATAAAGAAAATAATTTTGGAATAAGAATTGAAAATTTAATTTATTGTAAAAAAATTAATAATAATCATTCAAAATTTATAAATCTAACAATGGTTCCAATTGATAAAGATTGTATTAACAATAAGCTTTTTAATAAAAATGAAATAAATTGGATTAATAACTATCATCAAAAAATTTTTTATATTCTGAAACCTTTTATGAATAATACTGAACTTAAATTACTAACTGAAGCTTGTTCAGCTATTTCTTGATAACTTTAACCACTCTTTTTCTTCAATAATTTTAACGCCTAATTCTTTAGCTTTATCAACTTTGTTTTTTGTTGGTTTGGTTAAACCAATAACTAAATAATCTAATTTTTTATTAACAGAACTTAATATTTTTGCTCCCAAAGTTTCTGCTAATGACTTAGCCTCAGACCTGCTCATGGTAGAAAATCCTCCTGTAAACATAATATTTTTTCCAGAAAAAAAACTATCAATTTTCTTTTCTACAAAATCTTGAATATTTAAAATTTTACTCAATTCATAAACTACTTTGTTATTTTTCTTATCCTTAAAAAAGTTTATCAAAGATTCAATTTGAGTTTCACCAATTCCATCAATTTCATCTAAACTATTAATTTCATTCATTAAAAGATCTGAATTACAAAGTTTTAAAAAATTTTTCATTGAAACAAAATAACGTGATAAATTTTTAGCATTTTCTTGAGCCGATATGACGTATGCCAAGACTATATATAAATTTTGCAAGACTAATATCTTTGCTTTTCTCAATTGCTGTCTTTAAATTATTAACTGACAATTCTCCCCAACCTTCTAATTTTTCTATTTTTTTATAATCAAGAGTAAAAATATCTTGAGGCAAACGAATAAAATTTAACAGACCAGAAATCTTCTACAATTTTTTTTCCAAAACCTTCAATATCTAAGAGCTTCTTTAGATACAAAATGTTTAATTTTTTCTCTTGCCATAAATTCACAATTAAATCCTGTGTCTGTGCATCTTTTAACTGCATCTAATTTTTTTGAAGTTTCATTATAATCTTTAACTGCAGGTCGACCGCAAAGACATTTGTCTGGAAATGTAAATTTTTTACTATTTTTATCTCTTTTAGATTTAATAACTTCAATTACCTGAGGAATAACATCGCCTGCTCTTTGAATAATAACTGTGTCGTTTAATCTGATATCTTTTCTAATGATTTCATCTTCATTATGTAATGTTGCATTAGATACTAGAACCCCGCCCACATTTACCGGATCTAATTTTGCAACTGGGGTTAGAGCTCCTGTTCTTCCAACTTGTATTTCAATTTTACGAATAACGGTTGTGGCTTTTTCAGATGAGAATTTATGAGCAATAGCCCATCTTGGTGATGATGATAAACTTCCAAGTCTCTTTTGTAAGTGTTAAGTCGTTAACTTTATAAACAATTCCGTCAATATCGTAATCTAATGATGCTCTTATTTCTTCAACATGAAGATAACTTTTAATTAGTTCATCTGCTGAACTGAAAGTTTTTGTAAGGGGATTTATTTTAAAACCAATTTTTTTACAAAAATTTAAAAAATTTATATGTGTTTTAAATTTTTTTTCATCAATATCACCAATACTATGAGCAAAAAACTTTAATGGTATTAAGGCGGTTTTTTTTGAATCTTTTTGTCTTAGTGAACCTCCTGCCGCATTTCTAGGGTTTGCAAAATCGTTTTTAATTTTTTCAAAATCTTTTTTTCCAATATAAACTTCGCCTCTAATTTCAAATTCTTTATCTATGTTCTCACCTTGAAGTATTTGCGGAATATCTTTAATAGTTAATAAATTTTCTGTTATATCTTCTCCGTATTCACCATCTCCTCTCGAAAGTCCACGAATAATCTTATTATTCTTATAAATTAAAGATGCTGAAATTCCATCAATCTTAGGTTCTGCTGTTAATTCTATAGGATAATCTTTTTCAAAGTTTAGATAGTTTCTAATTTTTTTTAAAAAGTCCTCCACATCATCTTTTGTAAAGGCATTATCTAAGGATAACATAGGTACAAGATGTTTAACTTTAGAAAATTTTTCTGAAGGAGTAAAACCTACTTTTTTTGTTGGGGAATTTTTATCTATAATTTTAGGATTTTTTTTTTCAAAATCTAGAATATCATTTTTAATTTTGTCGTACTCAGCATCTGAGACTAAAGGTTTGTCGTTATAATAATAGGCCTTATTTAATTTTTGAATTAAAGTAATTTTTTCTTTGTACTCTTTTAAAGATAAAGACTTCATTAAAAGTTAATTGAGTATTTTTTTAAAACCATCTAGAAGAGATTTATCTTTTTTAGGTAAAGTTGTTTGATTTGTTGATACTAATAAATAACTTTTTTTATACCACTCGCTTGAATTAAAATTATAGCCTAAAATTGCTGCAGCTTTGCTAGCATCTTCTTCTAATCCTAATTTATGATAAATTTCAACCAGTCTATATAAAGCCTCTTCGATATAAATTGTAGTTTGATATTTATCTACAATTGTTTTTAATCTACCGATTGCCGCTGCCCATTTTTGTTTATTCATATAATATCTTGCAACGTACATCTCTTTTCCTGCCATCAAGTCATTCAGTAGATCTAATTTATATTTAGCGTCATCTGCATATTCAGTGTTTGGATAAGTATTTATTAAAGATT
Source organism: Candidatus Pelagibacterales bacterium (assembly GCA_965235815.1). Classification (GTDB taxonomy): domain Bacteria; phylum Pseudomonadota; class Alphaproteobacteria; order Pelagibacterales; family Pelagibacteraceae; genus Fontibacterium. The sequence goes on from CBDDZE010000002.1 coordinate 20,185, forward strand.
TAAATTGATTTATTGCTTTAACAGTTTTTTCTTGATCTTTTGAAAATTCACTAACTTCCTCAAAGTAACAAACGCCTTTTAAATATTCTACGTAAACTCTTTCAGGATTACTTGGATAAAATTTTACATATCGTTCGAGTATAGACAGTGTATCTGAACAGCGATTTGCCTCATAATAAACATATGCCATCATTAATAAAGATTTTGGAGCCCATTCTGTGTAGGAATAATCTTTTTCCACCATCTTAAACTTTTCAATTGCTCCTTCTGCGTTGCCATCGTTAAAATCATCCATAGCAAAGCCCCATAACTTTGGCAGACTAATTTTCTCTTTAGGTGGCGCGAACTAAAGGCTTATCGTTTGATGATGAACAGCTTAAAACAAACAAAAAAATTAATAAAATATGAAAATATTGTTTTTGGTCTGAGCATTAAAATTAAAAGTTTTTATTATTTCTTTTAATTAAGTTTTACCACTAAAACTATAAATTCACTACAAGTTGATTTGGTGAATAAGAACTAACAGAAGAGAAATTTTTTGTTTTTTGCGTTGTTAAATTCCACGCATTTTTATTTTTTATTAAAGCTTCTAATAATTTACGAGTCATATCATGACCGCCTTGATAACAATTTACTTTTCCAATAAGAGAGTAACCCGCTAAATATAAATCACCTATACAGTCTAGAATTTTATGTCTCACAAATTCATCTTTATGTCTCAATCCATCTTGGTTTAGAACTTTATCTTCAGAAACAACAATTGCATTTTCTAAAGAACCTCCTTTTGCAAGTCCCATCTTAAATATATTTTCTAGATCTTTTTGCAAACAAAACGTTCTAGAGTCATGAACTTCCATAAATCCATTTTTTTCTAGATCTATTTTTTTACTTTGTTTTTTAATAACGCGATCATGAAAATCAATTTCATAATCAATTTCTAATTTATTTTTATTTGTCGGTTCAATTGAAATTGATTTTTCTTTTTCTTTAACAATAATTTTTTTTAAAATTTTAATATATTTCTTCTCGCAGCTTTGAACTGTAATTCCAGAATCTTGAATAGCAATCACGAACTCTTTTGAACTTCCATCTAAAATCGGCAACTCCTGTCCATCAACCTCGACTATTGCGTTATCAATGCCCATTCCTGATAAAGCGGACATTAAATGCTCAATAGTAGAAACTGAAACATATTTATTAGAAATAGTTGTGCACAATTTTGCTGGCAAGGCATTACTAATATGGGCTTTGATAATTTTTTCTTTACCTTTGTAATCCGTCTCTTACAAAATTTATTCCTGAATTAGGAGCTGATGGCTTAACTGCAAGATTAGCAACTATTCCGCTATGCAAGACCTACTCCTTTAAAATTAATTTTTGACTTTAATGTTTTTTGATACATGTTTTTGATGCGATCAGATATTTAGTAATATCTATAACAATAGCTAATCACCTTTTGTTACGATTTCTACTTTTGAAAAATAGATAAAAGTCTTGAAAAAAAGCCTGTATTTTTAAATTTAATTGGCAGTGCTTCTGAGGGAAATCCATAAAAATAGTTTTTAACCATTCCATAACAAACTAAAAAATCCTGTGATAAATTATTAACTAAATTTTCATCTTCTTGTTTTATTTGCAAAACAAGCTCCGTTCTTTGTGAAAAGTATTTTTTTATTAAACTTGTTAGACCAACTAAGTTTGATCCTCTGCCGGAAAGATAAATTTTCTTAGTTTTTATATCTATTGAATTGTAAGTTTTAATTTTTCTATAAATTAGCTGTAAAATTTCTTCAACTCTAGAATTAATAATAGTATTAACGATTGTTTTTGATATTTTTCTAAAATCATCGTCTGGGAATAAATGAACTGGTAAATATTCAATCTTATCTTTTATATTCTCATTTAATATGCATTCTCCACTCTCAACTTTAATTCTTTCGGCGATACATCTATTTTAATATCTAAAACTTTAGCTAAGTCTTTTGAAACCTGATTTGAACCGTAAGGAATAACACCTACATATGAAAGAGTGCTATTTTCAAATATAGCAAAACTTGTCTTATCTTTCCCAAAATCAATACAAATGGCACCTTCTTTTAAATCATTTTGATTTAAAAAAGATAAACCTAACGCATAAGCACCAAAGGCATAATTCTCAACTGACAATTCGCAAGAATTGATAATATTTTTTAAATTATCAATAGAAGAGTGTTCCGCTAAAACTGCATGAATGTCAGCTGAAAAAATATTTGCTTTAAATCCAACTGGATTTTCAACATCAATTTTTTTATCAATTTTATAATTAGATGAAAATATGTGTATAATTGCATTATCTTTATTATTCTTAGCAATTTCATCTACAGCAATATGTATCAAGCCTTGAATATCTTTTTCATGTTCGATTTGATCGCCATGTACACTTTTATATTCTGTTAATAAGTTACTAGAAATATTTTCAAATTCTGCGTTTACAATAATATTTTCTAATGAAATACCGGCTTGCTTTTCAGAAATTTCTAAACACTCGCGTACTAGCTAAATTTGCTTCATGAAAATTCGTAACTAAGCCTTTATGTAATACCTTTAGATACAACAATTGATTTTCCTAAAATCTCAATTTTGTTATTTTTTAACTTCGCAATTAGACACTTTATTTTTGAAGAACCAATATCAATTGAGGCAATTAATTCTTTTTTTTGATTCATTATTTATTTAATAAATATTTTATTCTTAAGTCTTAAATCTACATAAGTATATTTTTCATCTTTTGACTGAATAAGTAATTTAGTTAAATTACTAATCTGTTGATTGTAATCATGTCTACCAAGCATAATTTTTTTATTACCTTTTAAAAATAAGTCCCATCTATCTGAATTTATAAACTCAAAACTAGTAATGTTTGATAAGTCAAAATTATTATTATTTAAGGCCTTATAAAGCTCTCTTAAATCCTCAATATTAAAATTTCCTTTTGCAGATATTAGATTAGAAAGATTATTTGAATTATATTTTTCTATTAATGTAAATTCCTTGGTGATTATTAAATTATTATTACCTTTTCTCCAAATTATAAAAGGTTCATGCTCAACCACTTCTATATTAATTGTTGATGGAAATTTTTTATAAATATTTACAAAGTATATCCACTCATTTTGTCTAATAATTTCATTCAACTTTTTATCATCGATGCTTAAGATGCTAGAGTTAACTAAGAATATTAAATTGCTTTTTAAGTTTTTCTAGATCAGTGTTTTTTGAGCCAGAAACATGAACTGTTTTAATGACAAAAAAACCAAGTTTTAATAAAGGTAGCTCAGGATTAAATGTTGTTAGAAAAATTAAGTAAATGCGAGAAAAATATATCTCTTTGTTTTGTTCATCTATTAATAGAAGCATCATTAATTATCCATTTAACTAATTCATTAAAAGAAATTCCGTAATAATTAGCAATCTCTGGAACTAATGATAAACTTGTCATACCTGGCTGAGTATTTACCTCAAGAATGTAAATTTTATTAACTTTGTCAGATTCATTATATCTAAAATCAGACCTCGTTACTCCTCTGCAGCCTAAAATATTATGTGCCTGTAAAGCCATATCTAAAATCTTTTTATAATCAGCTTCATTTATTTTAACAGGAATAATATGTTTTGTTTTAGCATTAGCTGAATATTTAGCTTCATAATCATAAAAGGATCTTGTCGGCACAATCTCTATTCCACCTAAAGCTTTTGATCCCATCACAGCAACCTGTATTTCTCTTCCTGGAATATATTTTTCTAGAATTAAAAAACTATATTTTTTTAATAAAGTGATAACTGTGTCCTCATCAGATTTCTTTGGTTCATTAAAAATATAAACACCTACACTTGATCCTTCATTGTTTGGTTTAACTAACGCAAGGGTATCCAATTTTTGAACTTTGAAAATCTTGCACAGTTTGTAATTACTAGATACTCAGGCGAACTAATGTTAGCATTCTTTAAAAATTTTTTTTGATGTTAATTTATCCATAGCAATTGCTGAAGATAAAATTCCAGAATGAGTATAGGGTATTTTTAAATGTTCTAACAATCCCTGGATAGAACCATCTTCTCCAAATCTTCCATGTAAAGCATTAAAAACTTTATCTGGTTTATTTTTAATTAACTTTTCAATAAAATCATCTTTTGCATCTAAACTTGTCACATCAAAACCAATTTCAGAAAGAGCTTTTGCACAGGCTTTACCGCTATCTAAGCTGACATCTCTTTCGGCTGAAGTTCCACCCATTAAAACTGTAACTTTTTCTTTATTCATTTTTTTCCTACAACTTCTAATTCTAGCTCTAAATTTACATTAGTCTTTTTAAAAACTTCTTTTTTTATTTTTTCAATTAAATTTTCTGCATCTTCTGAAGCTTGCTTTATCTAAATTCTCTAGAAAATTACAATGTAATTTAGATAGTTTAATCCCACCAACTCGTAAATCAGCGCAACCAGACTCTTTTATTAATTGCCAAGCTTTTTTATCTGAATTCCTTGGATTTTTAAAAGTACTACCCCCTGTTTTAATTTTCTGTGGTTGTTCAATAGTCTTTTTTATTTTTTAAATTTTTCATAATTTCTAATAATTTTTTGTTTTTCAAGAAAAGATCCTTTCATTTCAATATTAGTTATAATTTGATTTTTAGTAAGTGAACTATGTCGATACGAAAAATTAATATCTTTGTTATTTATAATTTTAATTTCTCCATTCATATCAATGACTGTAGACGCTCAATACTACTTTTGATATATCGCTACCATAACAGCCTGAATTCATGACTACTCCACCAGCAATTGTTCCTGGAATACAATATAAAAATTCAAAACCAGTTAAATTATTATTAGCCGCAGTATTCTGCTAAAATTGATTTTGGCGTTGCAGGTCCACAATTTATAATATCGTTATTAATTTTTATATAATCAAAATCTTTTCCAAATTTAATAACCACTCCATCAAATCCTTTATCTCTAATTAATAAATTTGAACCAGAACCAATTACAATAATTGGAAAATGCTTGATTATTATTTCTTAAAAAAATTTGCAAATCATTTAAATCTTTTGGTTTAAAAAAAAAATTTGCTTTTCCTCCAATTCCAAGCCAATTAGATTTGGATAAATCAAAATTTTCTCTTAACTCTCCTTGAAGATTTTTTTTAAGTTGTGAATAAAAATTAATGCTCATTTTTTAAATTAACAGCAATATCTCTAATCCAACTACTAATACTTCCAGCTCCCATGCAAACAATAATTTCATTTCCATAGGTATGACGTTTTATAAATCTTTCTAAATCAAATTGATTTTCAATACATATAACATCTTTTTTTGAATTCTTATTGATTAGCTTAGCCAATTCATAATGATTAATATTTTTTATTGGTTTCTCACTTGCTGCATAAATGGGACATAAAACAACTAAATCACTATCCTTAAATGCATTTGCAAATTCTTTTTTTAATGAAGCAACTCTTGAATATCTATGAGGCTGAAATACCGTTACGATTTTTTTGTTCCTTAAAACTGGATTTAATTGCATTTAAAACTGAGATAATTTCTGTTGGATGATGAGCGTAATCGTCATAGATTATACTGCCTCTAAAATTACTAATTTTAGTTAATCTTCTTTGCACTCCCAAAAAATTTTTTAATGTTGCTTTGATAATATTATTTTTAACTCCTAAACTTTTAGCAACTCCTATTGCGGCAGTTGCATTAAGTACATTGTGTCTTACCTAATAAATTCAATTTAATATTTTTAATATGCTCAACTTTGTCATTGAGTTTTACAGAGATGTCAAAGCTCATCATCTTCCCTTGGATTTTTTACATTGTAAGGGTGGAGATCTGATCCATTTTCAAAACCATAAGTAATAATGTTAGATTTATTTTTTTTTTTTAAAATTTTTTTTAAAAATTTATCATCAGTACAAACAAATGATTTACCAATTAAAGGCGTTCTATTTATAAAAGTTTCAAAACTCTTATATAAATTATTAAAATTTTTATAATAATCTAAGTGCTCTTTATCAATATTACTAACAACTGAATAAGTAATTGGTATTTTTAAAAAACTGAGCCATCAGATTCATCTGCTTCAACAACTAAGCCCAATCTGCCTTTTCCAAATAATGCATTTGAATTAATTGAGTTTAATATTCCCCCATTGATAATCATTGGATCTAGTTTTGCTTTAGACAAAAGCGTTGATATCAATGAAGTAATTGTTGTTTTGCCATGAGCTCCACTTATAACTATGTTTTTTTTTAACCTAACAATCTCAGAAAGCATCTCTACCCTCTGTATTACTGGTATTTTTTTTCTTTTTGCCTCTCTTAACTCTGGATTGTCTTTGTTAATTGCAGATGAAAATACGACTAATTTTGAATTTCCTACATTTTTTTTTGCATGATTATAAGAAAACTCTTTAATCCAAGCTTTTGTAATCTTTTTATATTTTTATTATTTCTTGATGGATCGCTACCCTGGACTTTAAAACCAATATTGTGCATAATTTCGGCGATACCGCTCATTCCTATTCCTCCAATACCTACAAAGTGAACCTGATCGCTAGTCGTGATTTTAAAAGTCATTATAAAATATTATTAATTTCTTTTTCAAAGATTCTCATTAACGTTTGTCTTAATTAGTTCTTTTAATTTGACTCTTTTTTTCAAGTAATTTTTCTTTATTCAACGATTAGTTCATTTACTAAATTAAACAATTTTTCACTATTTAGATCTTGTTGATCAATAAGCCAACAAGCATTCATTCTTAAAAAAAAAATTTGCATTATAAAATTGATGATTATCCAAGGAATCTTTAAATGGGATTGCTATAAATGGTATCTGTAAGAAATGCTAATTCTGCTAATGTAGAGGAACCGGCCCTTGTAATAACTAAATCTGATATCATCATATATTTTTCAATATTTGGTTCAAAATTAAAAATAGTAAACATTTGAATTATTTTTATAAGAAAGGATCTACTTTTAATTCTTGTTCTTTATTTCCAGCTTGATGAATAATTCTTATTTTTTTATTTAATTTAAATAATTTATTTAATGACCTTGGTAACGTTGCTGACTAAAAATCTCAGCGCCTTGACTTCCGCCAATAACAAGTAAAGTAAAGTCAAAATTATCATCTTTTTTAAAATAATTATTATTCCTTTAGCTATCATAAATTTGCTCTCTAACCAACTGACCCACAAAGATATTTTTGTCCTCATTGATATTGATATTTTTTAATGGATATCCCGTTAATATTTTTGTCGAACTATTTAAGAAAAATTTATTTACTCTCCCGACTACAGAGTTTGTTTCATAAATAATAAATTTTTTATTAAGTAATCTTGCGGCTAATAAAACTGGAAAGGAAACATAGCCTCCAGAGCCTATAATTAGTTGTGGCTTTTTTGATATAATGAAGAAAAATTGAATATAAAAATGAAAGTAATATTAAAAAAAGTGAATAAATTAATTCTAATCCTTTCTTACCTGTAGGTGTTTTGACATTAATAAAAGTAAAATATTTAGAACTTGTATTATTTATAAATTTTTTTGCTCTAAAATCAGTTATAAGTTCAATATCAAAGTTTTTTTTTTTAAGATACTCTGTAAGCGCAATAACCGGAAATATATGCCCACCTGTTCCTCCGGTGCAAATTAAAATTTTCTTCATTAAGATAATTTTCTTTTAGTAAAACAAAGTAATATTCCAAATATTATTGCACAGCCAATCATGGATGATCCTCCATAACTTATAAAAGGAAATGTCATTCCTTTATTTGGAAGAATATTCAATGTGACTCCTAAATTAATTATAGATTGCAAATAGACCAGGCATGACAATCCCACTAAAACTAATTTTCTAAAAGAATTATTTTCCATACTAAATTGCGTAAAAACACGTAAAAAAATAAAAGTCATTGTTAGAAAAATTATTAATATCATCAAGATTCCAAACTCTTCTCCTATGACCGCCAGAACAAAATCTGTATGTGCCTCAGGAACTCTTTCTTTTAATACTCCTTCTCCTATGCCCCTTCCTGTAAATCCACCTTGTTTTATTGACTCTAAAGCCTTTTGAGTTTGTAAATTATCTCCCTTACTAGGATCAATAAAAGTTTTTAATCTTCTAAAAATATATGAAAATCTCTCATTAAATAATAGTAATGTTGATGATATGCCTACAAAAATAGCTAGACCTAAAGAAATAAGAAGAGCAATACTAATACCAGAAACAAATATTAAAATTAACCAAACAGAAAAAATTAATAAACTTTGACCAACATCAGGCTGGTTGAGTAATAATAATAAAGAGAAAAATAGTACACAAAAAGAATAAAAAATTCTTAATTTGAGGTCACCTATTTGTGAATTAGAAATAATTAAAGAACAGAGTAATACAAAAAAAGGTTTATAAACTTCAACAGGTTGAAATCTAAAAAAAATTAAATTAATCCATCTCTTGGAGCCTTTAACTTCAACTCCAAATATTAAAACTAATAACAATAAAAAAGCTGTAATAATAAAACCTAAAATGCAATATTTCTCTATTTGTTTAGCGTCTAATAAAGATAATGAAGATAGAATTAAAAAGCTGATTAATGCAAAAAAAATATGCTTAATGATTAAAAAATGATCTGTTTTATATATTCTTTCTGAAGCAATATTAGAAGTTGAAGTATAAGCAAAAAATATACCTAGAAACATTAAAAAAATTATTGATATAAAAAGAAGTTTATCAATATTTCTCCACCATAACGCAAGTCGATCCGTATTAGTTCTGCCAAAATTAATCATGCATATTTCTTTACTAATTTTTTAAAAACATCACCCCGATGCTCAAAATTTTTAAATTGATCAAAGGAAGCAGCTGAAGGACTTAATAATATAACCTGCTTAAGATTAGGATTTTTTTTTGCTTCACTTAAAGCTGATAGCAAAGCATTTTTAAGAGAACGACAAGTTTCATATTTTATACTTTTTTTAATTTGATTTAAAAAAGATTTTATATTTTTTCCTATAATATAAGCTTTTAAAATAGAATTTTTAAAATTCGTAGTAATTATTTTATCATTAGCTTTAGCAAGTCCTCCTAAAATCCAATGAATATTTTTATAATTATTTAAAGCAACCTCGAGTTGATGAAAAATTTGTTGCTTTTGAGTCATTTATAAAAGTTAAGTTATTTTTTATCTTAATAATTTCCTGTCTATGTGGAAGGCCTTTAAAATTTTTTATTGTATTTAAAAAAATATTATTTGAAATTTTAAATTGTCTTGCAATTTTTGATAAAATATAAAGACAATTTTTAAAATGAGTACCTTTAAGTGAACTCGCTAATAAAATTAGCACTAAAGTAATTGTGAAATTTTTTTTTAATTAATTCAACATTTCTTATATTATATTTTTCTTGTTTTAAAATTTTTAATATTCTAGATTGTTTATCGTTACTTAAATCTAAAAAACCAACTCCCCTCTTAGATAATCCCTTAAAGATCTTTAGTTTAGCCGAAATATATTTATTAAAAGTTTTATGTCTTTCAAGATGATCAGGACTTACATTTAGTAAAATTGAAACTAGACTTGGTAACCGAGAGGAATAATCAAGTTGATAAGAGGATAACTCAAGTACAAAAATTGCAGATTTTTTTTTATACGGTAAATCTAAGACAGGTGTTCCAAAATTTCCTCCTATATAAACATCCTTCTTTGAATTTTTAAATAATTCATAAATTAATTTGCACATCGTGGACTTGCCATTTGTGCCTGTAACCATAATTACTTTTTGATTTGTAATAGAACTACAAAATAAATCTAAGTCTGTAATAATTTTATCTTTATTTTCTTTAAAAAAAAATTTTTTTGGGTGTGTATAGATATTAATTCCTGGTGATAAAACTATAAAATCATAATTACAATTAAACCAATTCTTGTTTACTCGATAATTATTTTTAAATTTTTCCCTTAACTTTTTATTATCATCCCAGCATTCAATAAAAGCTTTATTTTTTTTTAACTGCGATAAAGTTGCGTTACCACTTATACCAAGACCAAAAACTAAAAATTTTTTTTGGCTACACTGTTCTAGTGAAAGCATTATCTTAATTTAAGAGATGCAAGACCTATTAAAGCAAAAACTATCGCTATAATCCAAAAACGAATTACAACAGTAGACTCGCTCCAACCTTTTTTTTCAAAATGATGGTGTAAGGGTGCCATTTGAAAAACTCTTTTTCCTGTTAATTTAAAAGACATAACTTGTATAATAACTGACAAAGCTTCTAATACAAAAAGTCCACTTACGATTGCTAAAACTATTTCGTGTTTCGTTATAATTCCAATTGCACCAAGTGCTGCTCCTAAAGATAAAGAACCTGTGTCTCCCATGAAAACTTTTGCTGGAGGAGAATTAAACCATAAAAATCCTAAACCAGCTCCAATCATTGCTCCTAGAAAAATACAAATTTCACCCGTATTTTTAATATAAGCTAACTGAAGGTATTTTGAAAAAATAATATTACCTGAAACGTAAGCAATAAATGCAAAAGTTAACGCGACAAGAATAACTGGAACAATCGCAAGTCCATCAAGCCCATCAGTTAAATTGACAGCATTAGAAGTTCCTACAATAACTACCAGGCCAAATATAAAATAAAAAATTCCAACATTTAAGATAAAATTCTTAAACAACGGAAAGTAAATTTTATAATTTAGCTCTGGTTCAGTATTTAAAATTATTAAATATATTACAATTATACCGCTTAAAATTTGCAGAAATAATTTTAATTTTGCACTTATACCCTTAGAATTATTTTTTATAACTTTCAAATAATCATCGACAAAACCTATTGCTCCAAAACTTAATAAACAAAAAATTAATATCAGTACGTATTTATTTGTAAGATCAGCCCACAACAAAGTTGAAAATAAAATGCTTAAAATAATTATTAATCCTCCCATTGTAGGAGTTCCTGATTTTTTTATGATATGAGATAAAGGACCATCATCGCGAATGGGCTGACCATATCTTTGAAATGACTTTAACTTGGATATTAAACTTTCTCCAATAAAAAGTATAAATATTAATGAGGTGGCAACTGAAATACCAGTTCTAAAAGTAATATATTTAAAAACATTAAAAATACTGACATCTGAAGAAAAATATTTAAAAAAAAAATAAAGCATTACTAAAATTTATTAAAAAAATTGAATAAACCAATTCTATTAGATGATTTGACTAACAAAATATCATTATTCTCTAAAAGATTGAAAATATTTTCTTTGAGAAAACTAATATTTTTAACTCAATAACCCTTTTTTACTATGATTTAGCTTTTGATAAGTATGCCTAACTTCCGAGCCTACACAATAAACTTTGTCTATATTAGTTTTATTTAATATTTTTGCTGCTTGCTGATGATAATACTTTAGATCTTTTTACCAAGCTCTAACATATCACCCATAATTAAAATTTTTCTATGTTTATTTTTTTTTCTTGATGAAAAATTATAAATGGCCTCATTAAGAGACATTGGATTGGAGTTATAACTATCATTAATTAAAATAATTTTTTTATTGTCTAATTTTAATATTTTTTTCATTTCCTCTTCCTTCTGGAATTTTAAAATTATTAAAGTTATTTTTTAATAAATTTTATATTATGATTTAAATAATAATGAACACATAATGTTGCAGCTACATTGTACAAATAAGATTTATTAGAAGTTTTTTATTTTAAAATTAAATATTTTATTATTTATTTTGAAAGAATACTTTTGCTGAACTTTTTCTGATCTGAACATCGGATTTTGAAAAACCAAATGTTAATACTTGAAATATTTTTATTATTTGCAATTTTTTTTAAAGAATTGAAAAATTTATCATCTCTATTTAAAATAATGATTCCATCTTGTTGGATGCCATTCATAATCTCCGCTTTTGCTTTGCAAATACCAGAAATGTTTTGAAAATTTTCTAAATGTGCAGGACCAATGTTAGTTATTATTGCAATATTTGGTTTTACTAAATTAACAAGATTATTAATTTCACCTTTTGAACTCATGCCCAATTCAAAAACTACCAAATTTATTATCAGAATTTAAATTTGCTAAAGAGTAAGGTGCCCCATAATGATTATTAAAAGATTTTGGTGAGGAGTGTGTCTTTCCAAACTTACTTAATGAAATATTTAATAAATTTTTTAATGAAGTTTTTCCACAGCTGCCAGTTATAGCTATAATCTTAGCTTTACTTCTCTGTCGCGCATAAGATGCTAAATTTCTTAAACCTTCTAAAGTATTTTGTGGTTTTTATAAATCTTTTGTTTTTAAAATTTTTACTGATAACAGCTAAATTATTTTTATTTTTAATTACTTTTTTAACATATCGGTGACCATCGTCATTATTTCCTTTGATTGCAAAAAAAATTCCTCGATTTGTTGACTTCTCTACTATCTATTGCAACTTTATTAAAAAATAACTTATTATTTATATTTGAATTAAAAACTGCATTAAGTTCTTCGCCTGAATAAAGTTTCATTGTCATTTTATTTTAAAAATAATTTAGATACTTTCTGATCAGAAAAATATTTCTTTTGGTTATTTATAATCTGATAATTTTCATGTCCTTTTCCGGCAATCAATAAATTACTCTCAGTATTAAGATTATTAATTGCTGTTTTAATTGCAATTTTTCTATCTAATATAATCTTCGCTCTTGGGCACCCTTTTTTAATTTGTTTAATAATTGAAATAGGATTTTCATATCTAGGATTATCATTTGTTAAATATATTTTTGAAGCAAATTGATCAGCTATTTTGCCCATTTTAAATCTTTTTCCTTGATCTCGATCACCACCGCAACCAAATACAATATCTACTTTTTTATTAAACTGTTTTGCCTAGTGTTTGAAGACTCTTTTTTAAAGCATCTGGAGTGTGATGCGCATAATCAACTACAACGGCTAGATTTTTTTTTATTACCCACATACTGCATACGTCCAGTTGCGGTATCTTATTTTGGTCAAAGTGTTAATAATTTGATCCTGTATCTTTAAAAGATAAATATACGGCTATAATTGCAGCAAATAAATTTTTAATTTGAAAGTCTCCTATTAGATTAACGCTAACATTATATATTTTATTTAAAAAATTAATTTTTATAATTTGCTGTCTTTCTAAAATAATAATGTGAAATTAATTTAATTGTATTTCCCCTAGATCCAAAGGATAGAATTTTTATTTTTCTTTTCTTACAAATTTTACTTAATTATAGAAAATTCTGGAATATCTGTATCTAATAATAGCAAACGAATTTTTTTTTAACAAGTTTTTAAAAAGATAAAGTTTAGCTTTCAATACTAGTTTTTTAAATTTTTATGATAATCTAGATGATCTGTGTGTAAAATTAGTAAAAATTCCTGCAGTAAAATTAATACCATCTAATCTATTTTGATGAAGTCCATGACTAGATGCCTCTAAACATACGTTATCAATTTTCTTCTTTTTTAAAAAATTTAATTCTTTATGAATTGTAATAATATCCGGAGTTGTAAGATTTGTTCTTTTAACTTTATTTTTATAAAAAATACCAAGCGTACCAATAGCTGCTGAATTTATTTTAAGATTTTTTAAAATCTGAAAATAAAAATTAGCTACTGACGATTTTCCATTTGTTCCTGTAACTGCAATTATATTCTTTGGTTTTTCTTTATATTTTACAGAGCATGCTTCTGCTAAAAATTTTCTAACGTTTTTTACTATTAAATAATTTTTATTTCTTATATTTTTACTTTTATATTTACTTATAAGCAGTTATTTATTGGCTTCCTAGAAAATGGACCTCCAGGTTCAGGAAGCCTTCTATTGCAAAAAAAATCGTCATTTTTGTTTACTTTTTTAGAATTTATAGAGAAATTTCTATTTTGATATTTTAAAGATTTTATTTTTTTACTTAGCATTAAAAGCAATATTATAATTCTTTGAAGCTAAAATAGGTCCAATTCTTTTTATAATAGTTCCCGCTGTAGGAACAGCATTCCACCCTGAATCTGATTTAAAATAACCCTTACTAGGAATAGCTTTTGGCTCATCAATCATAACTAATAGTAAATACTCTGGTTTTTCCTCAGGATACGCTGAAACAAAAACAGTCATAACATCTTTGGAATATCCTTTAGATGTTTTGGAAACTTTAACTGCAGTTCCTGTTTTTCCTATAACTGAATAACCATTAATATCCGCTGTTCTTGCCGTACCTTGCATAGGATCATTTTTGTCGACTACTTTTCTAAGCATTTTAACCATTTTTTTACTTGTTTCTTCACTAATAATTCTTTCTTTTTTTATATTCTGATTTTGTTTTACTAAAGTTGGATAAATTTTATATCCTCCATTTACTAAAGATGCATAAGCTGATGCTAATTGAATTGGTGTTGTGCTAATTCCATGACCATAAGAGGCTGTTGCCAAAGTACAATTATCCCATTTCATGGGTAAAGATTTTCCTTTTTCTGGAAGTTCAATAGATGTTTTTTCAAATATACCTAGTTTAGTTAAAAAATTTTTATAATTTTCAATTCCAATCTTTTCTATTATTTTTATTGTTCCAATGTTTGATGATTTGACTAAAATTTCTGAAGTAGTTAGATCCCTTTTTAAATTTTTATCATGTTCATCAATAGGCTGTGAAGTGCCACAATTATAAACTTGTTTTTCAAGATTCTTAAATAGTGTGTTTTCATCAATAAGTTTAAGCTCTAATGCATTTGCAATGGTAAAGGTTTTAAATACAGAACCTAATTCATAAACACCAAGTGTAATCTTATTTAGATATTTCTCATCATTTACTAATGTGCGTCTATTAATGTCGAAATCTGGCAAAGAGACTAATGATATTATTTCTCCAGAATTAACGTTCATTGAGAAGTGATGCCGCTCCTCTTGCTGAGTAATCAGCAATAGCTTTTTCTAAAGTCTCTCTTATTTGCGATTGTATCAAAGTATCAAGTGAAATTTGGAATGAACTTTGTGAAAATTTATTATTTAAAATTTGATTATTAAAATAATTCTCAATTCCTGAAACTCCTTTATTATCTTCATCTGTTTGACCTAATACATGACTAAATAAATTTCTTTGTGGATAAATTCTAACTTGCCTTCTACTTAATTCTATTGCGGGCTCTCCTAACATAATCGCTTTTTTATATTCAATATGATCAAGTTTTTTTTTAAGAACTAATCTTTTTTTATCTACACTCTCTCTTTGAATATCGTTTATATTTAATCCTGGAAATTGTGTTTTTAATTTAATTAAAAGTTGAGGTAAATTATTTGTCTTATCGACTTTTAAAACAAGATCATAAATATCAATATTTTTTGCTATTAATAAGCTAGACTCTATCAATGATATCTCTTCTTTCATTGTAATCTTTATCAGTAATAAAATCGTCAAAATTAATCTCATTACTTCTATTAATGCCAAGATATAAAAGTTTTAATAAAATTATTAAAAATACAAAGAAAAAAAATTTAAATACAAAATTTGCTCTAGAATTAAATAGTGAATAACTACTATTTATATTATTTTTATTATCTTCATTAATGAAATTCTGAAAATAAAAACTTTTTTGTTTATTATTATCAAATTTATTTTTCATTTAAATATTTGAAATTAGTTTTATCCATTTCAATATAGTCTTGCGATAAGTGAATTTTTGCTAATTTTTTTACTCTTTCTGGAGCAGAAAGATAATTATTTTCTAACTTTTCATTCTTTAACTTTTCAACTAAATCTGTCTGTTCTTGCTTTAATTTTAGTATTTCTTTTTCAAGATCACGAGTTTTGTTCTTAATATAAGACACACATATTGTTCCAAAAATAATGATAAATAACACAATTGATATCTTTTTACGCATGCATGACCTCTTCTAATTGAAAATATTTTTCAAGATTTAGATAGGATCTTTTAAATTCAAAAGAATGATCTTGAACTTTAGTTGCGCATCTTAATTTTGCAGATCTTGCTCTATTGTTATTTTTTATTTCCTTCTCAGAGGCAATAGTCGGTTTTCTATCTTTAATTTCTAATATATTAAAATTTTCATTTTCATTATTTTGTGGCAAATAGCGTGAGGTTCCTTTTTTTTTATTTGAAAAAAAATCAAATACTTTTTTAACAATTTTATCCTCTAAAGAGTGAAAAGTAATAACAACTATTTTTCCATCTATAGATAAATTATTTATAGCAGAAATTAAGCCTTCATAAAGTTCAGTTAATTCCTGATTTACAATCATTCTGATTGCTTGAAAAATTTTTGCACAGGATCTACTTTATTGTATTGACTATTTTTATATCTTTTCGCTCTTAAAATAATCTCTGCTAATTCTTTTGTTGAGTTTATTTCTTTGTCTTGTCTTTTTTGGACAATTAGTTTTGCAATTAATCCGGAATCTTTATCCTCTCCAAATAAATTAAAAATATTTCTCAAGTCTTTTTGATCAAGTTTGTTAACAATATCAAAATGTACTGATACGTTATTCTATCCCATAGTCATTTTTAATAGTCCATCTTGTCGATAAGAAAAACCTCTTTCGGGATTATCAATTTGAAAGGAAGAAAGCCCAAGATCAAAAATTATTGCAACAGGAATTTTTTGTAAATTTCTAACTTTTAAAATATTTTCTAAATTACTGAACCTATCAATAATAAATTCGAACCTATTATTATATTCTTTGCTTATTTCTTTTGAAAATGTTTCTACAAAATTATCTCGGTCGATAGAAATTACTTTTGTATTTTTTTTAGATAATATCTCTCTAGTAATGCTTCCGCCGCCAAAAGTACAGTCAATGTAAACGCCAGATTTATAAGGCGTTAATATCTTATCAATGTCTTCCGACATCACTGGAATGTGTTTAAATTCCAGTGACATGGGAAAATTTTATCTTTAATTATTCTCTAATTAGTTTGACGTCTTAAAAAGGCAGGAATTTCTAAATCTGCTTTTTCTGCGTCTGTAAGATCATGTCCCAAATCTTTAAAGAATTGAGAAGAACCTTCTTTATCATCAGAAATATTTTTTAAATTTTCATCTTCAGAAAATAGTTTCGGAAAAGATGTAACCTCTTCAACTATTTGCGTATTTTCTTTTTCATTTAATACGCTTAAATTCTGAGAAGAAATATTCTGTTCTTGAGCAACATTAGAGCTCACCGCCTCCTCTTGAACATGCATATGATTCAATGCTTGATTATTTATTTCAGCGACATGTGAAGTTTCCTTGATACATATCAAGAGCTGTTGCCCCATTAGTCATTGCTTGGGGTGCTGACTGAGTTACATAATTTGGAACAAAGGATTGTTGTGGTTTGTTGTAAATGGTGCTATATCCGTTGTTTCTATTATTAATATGTCTCATCATGCTAACAACTGGCTTATTATTAATAGTAGCTTCTCCGCCTAGACCAGTTGCAACAATTGATACTCTCATTTTTCCATCTAAAGCATCTTCGAAAGTAGAGCCTACCAAAATTTCGGCTGAAGGATCAACCTCTGCTCTTATTTTGTTAGCGGCTTCATCTACTTCGAATAAAGTGATGTCATTACCACCGGTAATATTAATAAGAAGACCTCTTGCTCCTTTTAATGAATACTCGTCAATTAAAGGATTGGCTAAAGCTGCTTCCGCAGACATTATTGCTCTCTTATCTCCTTCTGCTTCTCCAGTTCCCATCATAGCTTTGCCCATACCTTTCATTACTGTTTCGATATCAGCAAAATCTAGATTGATAAGACCTGGCTTAACAATTAAATCTGTTATTCCTCTAACACCTTGCATTAAAACATTATCGGCCATTTTAAATGCTTGAGGAAAAGTAGTTTTCTCATTAGCAACTTTAAATAAATTTTGATTAGGAATTATAATGCTAGTATCAACATATTTTTTTAATTCCTCTAAACCTCTTTCAGCAGCTTTTAATCTACCAGGACCTTCAAAAATAAAAGGCTTTGTTACCACCGCTACTGTTAATAAATTTAAATCTTTAGCTGCTCGGGCAATTACAGGTGCAGCGCCTGTTCCTGTTCCACCACCCATTCCAG
The DNA here is from genome assembly GCA_965235815.1 of Candidatus Pelagibacterales bacterium. Lineage (GTDB taxonomy): Bacteria > Pseudomonadota > Alphaproteobacteria > Pelagibacterales > Pelagibacteraceae > Fontibacterium. The sequence continues at coordinate 38,320 of CBDDZE010000002.1, forward strand.
CGGTAATGAAAACCATGTTGGCACCTTGCAAAAGATTTATTAATTCATTTAAAGATTCTTCTGCTGCTGCTTGTCCGATATCAGATTTTGCTCCAGCCCCAAGTCCTCTAGTTAAATTTGTGCCAAGTTGCATTTTGCATGAAGCTTTATTATGCTTTAAAGCTTGCGCATCAGTATTTGCTGCAACAAATTCAACACCCTGAACTCCACAATCTATCATGTTGTTAATAGCATTACCGCCTGCTCCTCCAACACCTAAAACAACTATTCTAGGTTTTAATTCTCTTAATTCTGGTACGTTTATTTTTATTGTCATTTTTTTCTCCCTTTGTTGTTATTTATTAATATTCATTAAGACCATTTTAAATCTGATCTTAATGTCTTAGCTTTTTTTCTTGCCTCTTCTCTAAATTTTGAGAACTTTTGAGGTTCCCACATTTGAAATGTCTTTCCTTGTCCTACAAAGACAACTGTTTCTTTAATTCCAGAATGATCTAAAAGTTTTTTTGGAAGAACTACTCTTCCATCAGAGTCAAAATTTAATTGAAAACTATCTGCAAGTATTGAAGTTGCAAATGTGTCTCTATTTTCTTCAAAGGGACTAAGACTATCGATACTATCGCTTAATTTTTCAATTCTACTTTGAGGGCAAAATTCAATTGATGAATTTGTAAATGAAGGGTAACAAACAACACTGTTATATCCTAAGGATGATAAATGAGCTCTAAAACTAGCTGGCACAGATACTCTGCCTTTCTTGTCTAATTTGTTTTCGTAAGTAGATATAAACATTTGTTTTTTTTAAAAAAAAATTCCCACTAAATTTATTCATAAAATATTTAATATTTAGCATTTATGGGTTATCATGGGATAACATGGTATATAATAGTAAGTCAATGGAGAAGTGCTTTAAAAGTATAATTAATTTAATATTTTTGTTCTTATTTTGTTCTAATAAAAATTATTAAATATCCATTAAAATAATTAGATAAAATTTAGGAAAGATAATTTAATTGCCAGTTAGTCTGTAAGCTGGGTTCTGTCATTGAAAACGGTAATTTATCTAGGTCTATTGTCGCCAATAGACTCGAGCAACCAACCCAAGCAACTCACCCAAGATTAGGCTAGATTTAAATAAATTTAAATCATGTTGCTTCTATTTGGTCTTGCTCCCAGTGGGGTTTTCCATGCGGTTTTTGTTACCAAAAACCCGGTGCGCTCTTACCACACCTTTTCACCCTTGCCTTGATAAGGCGGTTTATTTTCTGTGGCACTATCCCTGAGGTCACCCTCGCCAGCTATTAGCTGGCACTGTTATCTTGTGGAGCCCAGACTTTCCTCTTTGAAAATATCAAAGCTACCATTCAACTAACTGGCACTAAAATTATTATATTAGAGCAAAATTAAAATTCAACTATTAAATGAATTTTTGTAAACTATTTAAGATTAAATAACATTCTTGATCAAAAATGCCATTAATCAACTGTTGTCTATATCTTCTTTGAAAAGCTTTTGTAAAATCTTTGTCTAAGTGACCCGCTGTTAAAACCCTTGAATATCCTAGCTTTTTTATCATCTTTACCATATTTTTTTTGTTAACATTTATTAATTTTTTTAATCTAAAATTATTAATAAATTTTTCATCTAGCGAATGCCAAATTGCTAAATCATTTTTGTAAAGTTTTTTCCATGGAAACTTTTCTCCAGGATCTGTTTTTCTATGCGGAGCAATATCTGAATGACCAGTAATATTAATATTTTGTATCTTAAATTTTTTTTTTAGTCTTTTTAAGATTTTGATAAGTTCTGTAATCTGTTTATTTGGAAAATCTTGGTAACCATATTGATGACCTTTGTTTTCAAGCTCAATCCCAATAGAATTCTTATTTAAATTTTTAAAATTAAACCAATTTGATACGCCTGCATGCCAAGCAATATTATTATCTTTGACTAATTGTAAAACTTTTCCATTTCTGCCTATGAGATAATGACTGCTTACTTTATATTTACTGTGATAAAAGCCTTTCTACTGCTGATTGCAAAGATCTCATTCCCGTATAATGGATGACAACTGACTGAATTCTTCGTATCTTGTTCTTGCAGGACGTGATAATTTGGTGACTTTAAATATTTAATTTTCATCATTAAAATTCTAAAAATACACTAAAAAGCATTAAATTTCTTGAGTGTTTTTAAATATGTAATTGTAGAAAATATGTATATATAGACAACTTTAAGATTATGAAAAAAACATTTCTAATTATAGCTTTTTTAACAGTATTTAATTCAAAAACTATTTACGCTGCAGATCTTCCTGATTGCAATGAAAGTATCAATAGAGCCGTATTCAGTTTTAACATGACGGTTGATAAATATTTTTTTAAACCAATTGCTGAAGTTTACAATGTTCTGCCAGTTGAAATTAGAAGCGGAATAAATAATGCTTTGATAAATATAGAATCCACTATTTCTGTTCCAAACCAAATTTTACAAGGAAACTTAGGTGAGGCAGTAATATCTCTTTCAAGATTTGCAATAAATTCTACTGTTGGAATTCTTGGATTATTTGATCCAGCAACAGCACTTGGAATTGAAAAAACAAACAGAGAGGACTTTGGTCAAACTCTTAGCTGTTTGGGGTGTTGATCATGGTTGCTATGCTGTAGTTCCATTCCTTGGACCAACAAGTCCTAGAGATGTTAGTTGGAAGAATTGTTGGAGTTTATGGAGACTATTTCTATATGATATCAGCTGGAGATAGAACAGCATTTGGTGAAAATCTTGGCGATACAGTTTACTGGTCAACAAAAGGTACGGAAATAGTTAATTTTAGATCACAAAATATTAAAAGTTCAGAAAATTTAGAAAAAAATTCTTTAGATCTTTATTCTGCATATAAAAGTTTATATTTACAAAGAAGAGAAAACTTAGTTAAAAACGTTAAAAGATCAGAAAATCAGTACGGAGCAAGTGAAGACGAGTGGAAAAAAATTAGATAATACTTCTAATTAATAATATGAATGACTACTTTTCATTAAAAAAATTTTTTTTTATTTAAGTTTTATCTTATTAATATCTTCAAATTCTAATTCAGCAGAAAGCAATGCTGAAGCTTTTGTTCTTAAATTAACGGATGAAGCAAAAATTATATTTAACGACAAATCACTTAATAAAGATTCAAGACTAAAAAAACTCAATGATCTTTCTTCAAAATATTTAGACTTGGATGCTCTTGCTAGTTATACGCTTGGTGATTATAGAGAAAAAGCCACAAATTCCGAAAGAGAAAATTTTAATAAATTGTTTAGAGAATATTTCATAAAAAATATGTCTTCAAAATTAAACGATTTTGCCGATCAAGATCTTAAAATTATAGATTCAAAAAAAATTAATGATAATAATATTATTGTAAGTACTAAAGTCTTTTCAAAAAAAGATGCTCAAGAGATTGCTGTTGAGTGGAGAATTTACATAAAAGACTCAAAACTTCTTGCAAGAGACCTGGTTGTTGAAGGATTAAGTTTAGCAAGAACACAAAAGGAAGAATTTTCTTCAATAATAGCAAGCAAAGGTTTTGTTGGCTTAATTACCGCTTTAGAAAATTTTAATAAATCAAATTAAATTAAATTGGTGGGCCCGCAGGGATTTGAACCCCGGACAACCCCGTTATGAGCGGGGGGCTCTAACCAGCTGAGCTACAGGCCCGTTTGAAACGGATATAACATTAAAAATATAGTTTATTAACTAAATTCTAACTATCAAAGAAACTTTTTAATTGTCTAGATCTACTAGGATGTTTTAATTTTCTTAAAGCTTTAGCTTCAATTTGTCTTATCCTTTCACGTGTAACTGAGAATTGCTGACCAACTTCTTCTAAAGTGTGATCTGTATTCATTCCAATTCCAAAGCGCATTCTCAAAACTCTTTCTTCTCTTGGTGTTAATGTGGCCAAGAATTTTTGTAGTTGTATTTCTAAGTCCACTTTGAATTGCAGCATCAACTGGAATTAATGCATTCTTATCTTCTATAAAATCTCCTAAATTACTATCCTCTTCATCTCCAACTGGCGTTTCCAAGAGATACAGGCTCTTTTGCAATTTTTAATACTTTTCTAACTTTATCTAAAGGCATAGCTAATTTTTTAGCTAACTCATCATGGTGTAGGCTCTCTTCCAAATTCACTAAGCATTTGTCTTGATGTTCTAACAATCTTATTAATTGTTTCGATCATGTGCACTGGTATTCTAATAGTTCTCGCCTGATCAGCTATTGATCTTGTGATTGCTTGTCTAATCCACCATGTTGCGTAAGTTGAAAATTTGTAACCTCTTCTATATTCAAATTTATCAACGGCCTTCATAAGACCAATGTTACCTTCTTGAATTAAATCTAAGAACTGCAATCCTCTATTTGTATATTTTTTAGCAATCGAAATAACTAATCTTAAATTAGCTTCAATCATTTCTTTCTTAGCAATTCTAGATTCTCTTTCCCCTTTTTTTATTTTGTTAACTAAGATTTTAAAATCTGAAACTGGTAAACCTATATCTTTACTAATCTGAATTAGTTTACTTTTAATATTCTCATATTCTTTTTTTTCTTTAGTAAAGAAATTATGCCATTTTTTATTCTCTCCTAAAAAACTTTCAAAATTTGGATTAATTTCATTACCTACATAAAATTTTATAAATTCCTCTCTAGGAATTCCATGCTTAGAAGAAAGTCTTAAAAGTTCACCATCAAAATTTATTAATTTTTTATTCTCAACATAATTTAATTGAACTAACTCTTCTTGCGTCGCTGGGTTCAGTTGCAATTGCAAAATATCTTGGCTAATTTCTTCTTTAATTAACTGATAATTCTTTTCTTTGCTTGGACTAAACTTTGATCTAGCAAGTACAGTTTCTAATTTTTCTTTCTGATAAGAAATAAGTTTTTTATAATTTTTTGATAGTTTTTCAAAAGTTTTTAATATTTTTGGCTTAAGCTCAATTTCAAGAGCCGCTAAAGAAATATTGTACTCATCATTTTCTTCTTCAATAGCTTCAACACTCTTATTATCTGGATCTTCCTCTTTGTCTTTCTTTGATTTAGGTTCTTTAACAGCTTTTTCAACACTTTTTTCAGCTACAGCTTTTGTAAAATTCCCATCTTCTAAATAATTACTATCAAGATCAATAATATCTCTAACCAACATCTCGCTGGCATTTAATTTATCTTTCCATTCAAATATTTTTTTTGCCATCAATGGACTTTCTGCCAATGCAGAAACCATCACATATTTTCCAGATTCTATTCTCTTTGCGATTGCGATTTCACCTTCTCTGGATAGAAGCTCAACGCCGCCCATCTCTCTAAGATACATTCTAATTGGATCATCGCTTCTATCGGAAGTTTTTTCAGCTTTTGGCGCCTCTTCTTTTGTCTTAACTTTAAAATCAGACTTTTGTTTTACTAAGGTAATAAGATTGTCAAAAATATTTAAGACGGCTTTTTCTAAACTTTCTGGAGTACTGTTTCTTTTTCCTAAAGATTTTTTTAATTCTTCATGAGTTATAAACCCTCGAGCCTTTCCACGCTCAAGCAATTTCTCAAATGATTTTGAAATAAGCTTATCTGCTTTCACTTTAATATCTGTTTATTGGAGCAGTATATATATTTACTAGGATAGAAAATTACTAGACTTTTTTTGATGCTACAATCTGATCTTTTAAGGATAAAAGTTCATTATACTGAGCCTCATTCATGTTTTTTGACAATGATTCTTCAGCATCTTTTAATCTGCTCTCAAGTTTCAAATTATCGACTTGTTCAATCAGATCTTTTAAAAAATTAGTAAATTTTTCTTCACTTAAATTTTCTGAAATTCCTTTTATAGATGAAAATTCGTTTATATCTTTAATAATTTGACCGAAATTATTTTCTTCTAAATGCTTTAATAAATTAAATTCTTTGAAAGTCTCAATCTTTTCTAAAATATTTATCAAAACATTCTTTAATGCTTCTAAATTTTTATTATTAAAATTAATTAACGAAAATTTTTCAGATTGATCTTTTAAAATTTGAACATTATTCAAAAAAAGATACATAATAGAAAATTCTTTTAGTTCAAAAGATGAATACCTTGTAATTTTTCTTGTAAGTTCTTTAGTTTTATTAAGTGGTTTAAGACTTTTAGCTTTTCTATTTGAGAATTGTTCAAAAATTTTATTTTTAAAAAAACTTATATAATGTTTTTTTACAGTTGAATCTTGAATTATTTGACATAAATCCATTATTTTTTTTTCAAATCCAGCTCTTTCTTCTGGTTGCTCTGATTGTAATTCTTGTAAATTATTTTCAAAAACAAAATTACCAATATCAATTTTTTGATCTAACAAACTCTCAAAATTATTTCTTCCATTCTTTCTTACAAAAGAATCTGGATCAAAACCATTCGGCAAAATCAAAAAAGATAATGAATAATTTGGCTTCATATAAGCAATTAACTTTTCGGAAATTTTATGAGCAGCGTTTTGACCACTTCTATCACCATCAAAACAAACTACCGGATCATTAAAGTAGCGCCATATTAAATTTAAATGAGATTCGGTCATTGCCGTCCCTAGTGTTGCAACTACATTTTTAAAACCTGCCTGATAAAGACTAATCGCATCCATATAGCCCTCAACAACAAAAACAATTCCACTTTGTTTATTTTCACTTTTTGCATTATTTAAATTATATAAATTAAAACCTTTTTTAAAAAATTCAGTTTCTGGCGAGTTAATATATTTTGCTAAATAATTTTGACCTAAAGCTCTTCCGCCAAATCCAATAACATTATTATTGTAATCAAAGATTGGAAAAATTAATCTATTTTTAAACCGATCAATAAGTTTATTGTTCTTTTCATCATGAAAAAATACTCCACTCTCAATAAGTTCTTTTTGGTTAAAATTACTAAACAAAGAAACATTTAAACCATATTCTCCAGAATATCCTATTTTGAATGTAGTCAAAATTTCTTGAGTTAAGCCTCTACCAAGAGCATATTTTTTTACACTTTCATTTTCAGAAAAGTTTTTTTGATAATGCTGTCAAAGCAATTGTTAATATTTCATCATATTTTTTTCTTTTATTTTCTACTTCAATATTTTCTTTCGTAAATTTAAATACTGGCATTCCCGCTTTAGCTGCTAATTTTCGAACAGCATCACCAAAATTTAATTTTTCAACTTTAACTAAAAAATCAAAAATATTTCCATGCTCCCCTGAACTAAAACAATGATAAAATCCTTTTTCATCATTAATAGTAAATGATGGTGTTTTTTCTTTAGAAAATGGAGATAAGCCAACAAATTCTCTACCTCTTCTTTTTAATTGAACTGTAGCTCCTACTATGTCGGAAACTTTTACTCTTTGTTTTATCTCTTCTAAATACTCTTTTGGAAATTTCATTTACTTAATAATTCTTTTAATAAAGCTCCTGCTTTAGAAAAATCTATACTCCCAGAATATTTAGACTTTAAAATTGCCATCGCTTTTCCCATGTCTTTGATTGAAGCGGCCCCTACTTCCTTGATTGCACTTTCGCAAGCTTTTTTAGTTTCACTATCATCTAGTTGCTTTGGAAGAAATTCTTGAATAATATTTATTTCTTTATCTTCTTTTTCTGCCAAATCATTTCTTGAAGCCTTTTTATAAATTTCTAATGATTCTCTTCTTTGTTTTAACATCTTATTAAGAACTGCAATTACATCTTCATCTTTAATTGAAGTATCTTTTAACCCGGCTCCTCTCTTTTCAATTTCTTTATCTTTCACTGCAGAAACTATGAGTCTTAAAGTAAGAACCTTATCTTTATCTTGTTTAAGTGCTGATTCTTTTAATTGAGCGTTTACCTTATCTAATAAATTCATAAGTTTTAAATTACTCTAAATAATCCAATTGCTCAAAAGAAAATATTACCAACTTGACTGGCGATTAACTTTTTCATAATGTTCGCCAACTTTTAAATAACTTAAAAGCTCTTAACTCATGGGTTGTATTTGTCTAAAGAAACTAATTTAGAAAATAAATACAAAATAAAAAATTCTATTAATCCTAATGCTATTTTAATTCTCGAAGATGGAGAAGAGTTCCATGGATTTGGAATTGGTGCTTATGGAATTTCTTCTGGTGAAATATGTTTTAATACTTCAATTACTGGTTACCAAGAAATATTAACTGATCCTTCTTACTCTGGACAAATTATAAATTTTACTTTTCCTCATATTGGAAATGTCGGCGCTAATAATGAAGATTTAGAGGGTGATAAGACTTGGGTTAAAGGTGCAATATTCAGCGCCGAAGTATCTCATTCATCTAATTATCAGAGCTTTAGAAAATTTAGATCAATGGTTAAAAAGAAATAATATTACAGCAATTTATGGAATTGATACTAGAAAACTTACTTTAAAGATAAGAAAATTTGGACCCAAAAAAGCAACAGTAGCTTTTAATAGAAATAATAATCATGACCTAACAAATCTTTTAGATATTACAAAAAAATTGCCAAGCTTAGAAAACTTAGATCTTACTCAAGAAGTTACCTGCAAAAAATCCTATCAATGGATTGGTAATAAATTATGGAATGCGAAAGGATATGAAGTTCAAAAGAATAACAAATACAATATTGTTGCAATTGATTACGGTATCAAAACTAATATTTTAAGAAATTTCTCTGAACTGGGGTGCAAAGTAACTGTTGTCCCTTCATATAACTACCTGCCAAGAATATACTTGATTTAAAACCAGATGGTGTTTTTTTATCTAATGGACCTGGAGATCCTGATCTTACAGGAAAATATGCAATTAAAATAATTCAAGAAATAATATCCTCAAATACTCCTGTATTTGGAATATGTTTGGGACATCAATTGCTAGCTTTAAGTCTTGGTGCAAAAACAAAAAGAATGCATCAGGGGCACAGAGGCGCGAACCATCCCGTTAAAAATTTAACTAATAATAAAGTAGAAATCACAAGTCAAAATCATGGATTTGAAGTTATAAAAGATAGCTTACCTAAAGACGTTGAAGTTACTCATGTGTCCCTTTTTGACGCTTCTATTGAAGGTATAAAATCAAAAATTAAACCGGTATTTTCTGTGCAGTACCATCCGGAAGCTTCTCCTGGACCACATGATAGCAATTATCTTTTTAAAGATTTTATAAATTTAATAGAAAAAAATAAAATTAATGCCTAAAAGAAAAGATATAAAATCAATTTTAGTTATTGGAGCCGGACCTATTATTATTGGTCAAGCATGTGAATTTGATTATTCAGGAACTCAAGCATGCAAAGCACTAAGATCTGATGGTTATAGAATTATTCTAATCAATTCAAATCCAGCAACTATTATGACTGACCCTGATGTTGCTGACAAAACTTATATTGAACCTATTACCACTGAAATTATAGAAGAGATTATTAAAAAAGAAAAACCTGATGCGATATTGCCAACTATGGGAGGTCAAACCGCACTTAATGCTGCTATGGCACTTAAGAAGGAAGGAATTTTAAAAAAATATAATATTGAATTAATAGGTGCTAATTCTGAAGCTATAGAAAACGCTGAAGACAGGGAAAAATTTAAAAAAAATATGACCGACATTGGTCTTGAGTGTGCAAAATCTATAATTTGTAGATCAATTGAAGATGCAAAGAAAAGTTTAAAATCAATTGGCTTGCCAGCAATTATCAGGCCTTCTTTTACTCTTGGGGGGTCTGGAGGTGGTATTGCTTATACTGAAGAAGAGTACTTAAAAATTATAGCAAATGGTCTTGATCTTTCTCCAACAAAAGAAGTTTTAATAGAAGAATCTCTGTTGGGATGGAAAGAATTTGAAATGGAAGTAGTTAGAGATAAAAACGATAATTGTATAATTATTTGCTCCATTGAAAATGTTGACCCAATGGGAATTCATACCGGCGACTCTATTACTGTAGCTCCTGCATTAACTTTGACTGATAAAGAATATCAGATCATGAGAGATGCTTCATTTAAATGTATTAGAAAAATTGGAGTTGAAACAGGAGGTTCTAATGTTCAATTCGCAATCAATCCAAAAAATGGAAGAATGATTATTATTGAAATGAATCCAAGAGTTTCTAGATCCTCTGCATTAGCTTCAAAAGCAACTGGGTTTCCAATAGCAAAAGTGGCTGCAAAACTTGCTGTTGGTTATACTTTGGATGAATTAAAGAATGAAATCACAGGAACAACCCCTGCCTCGTTCGAGCCAACTATTGATTATGTAGTTACTAAAATTCCAAGATTTGCATTTGAAAAATTCAAAAATACCGAAGCAATATTAGGAACAGCAATGAAATCTGTTGGTGAAGTGATGTCTATAGGAGCAAACTTTAAAGAGTCCGTTCAAAAAGCATTGTGTTCATTGGAAATTGGACTTGATGGTTTTGATCAATATGAAGCAATAGATCTTCAAGATTTAAAAAAAAAACTTATAGAAAGGACTCCTCAAAAAATACTTTATGTAGCAGAGGCTTTTAGAAGAGACTTAAGACTCGACGAAATTTACGAAATGACAAAAATAGATAAGTGGTTTTTAGAGCAAATTCAACAACTGATTATTGTAGAAAATAATATTAAAGATGAGGACGTTTTAAATAATAAAGAAAAACTTCAATATATTAAATCGATAGGTTTTTCTGATAAAAAAATTGCAAAAATTTTAAAAATAAAAAGTAATGAAGTCAGGTCTGCTAGGAATAAATTTAAAATTCATCCTATATATAAAAAAATTGATACATGCGCTGGAGAGTTTGAATCTAAAACTCCTTATATGTACTCTACTTATGGAAGTAGCGATCTAAGTACTTGCGAATCTGAGCCAACAAACAAAAAAAAAGTTATTATTTTAGGTAGCGGACCAAATAGAATAGGACAAGGAGTAGAATTTGATTACTGCTGTTGTCAGGCAAGTTATGCATTAAAAGAAGTTAATTATGAGACCATTATGATTAACTGTAATCCTGAAACAGTCTCAACCGATTATGATACGAGTGATAGATTATATTTTGAGCCTTTGACTGAGGAGCATGTAATTGAAATTATTAATAAAGAAAAAAGTAACGGTTCTCTTTTTGGCGTTATAGTTCAGTTTGGTGGTCAAACTCCATTAAAACTTGCAAAATTTATTCATGAAAATAATATTCCAATCTTAGGCACTCAACTTGAATCTATTGATCTTGCTGAGGATAGAGAAAAATTTAAAAATTTTGTAATCAAAGAAGAATTGCTTCAGGCAGAAAGTGGACTTGCAAGAACTGAGGCTGAAGCGCTTGAAATCGCAAAAAAAATAAATTTCCCGATAGTAATTAGACCTTCATATGTTTTGGGCGGTAGAGCGATGGAAATTGTTTACGATGAAGATCATCTTAAAAAATATATAAAAGAGGCAGTTAAAGTTTCAGGAAAAGATCCTGTTCTGATAGATAAGTTCATTAACGATGCAATTGAAGTTGATGTTGATGCTATTTGTGATGGCACAGATGTTTTTATTGCAGGGATAATGGAACATATTGAAGAAGCAGGAATTCACTCTGGAGATTCTGCATGTTGTATTCCTCCGTATTCATTAAAACAAAATATTATCGATGAAATATCAAAACAAACAAAGAAGATTGCCTTTGGTTTAAAAGTATTAGGACTTTTAAATATTCAATTTGCTGTAAAAGATGATCGAGTTTATGTTTTAGAAGTAAATCCAAGGGCCAGCAGAACCGTTCCTTTTGTAGCGAAATCTATTGGAGTTCCTGTTGCAAAAATTGCAACAAAAGTAATGACGGGTTTAAAATTAAAAGATCTAAATTTAAATAAAAAAAATCATAAATTATATTCTGTCAAAGAAGCTGTATTTCCTTTTAACAAATTTCCAAATGTAGATACCTTGTTAGGACCTGAGATGAAATCAACAGGAGAAGTTATGGGAATTGATAAAACATTTGGTCTTGCTTTTGCAAAAAGTCAATTTGCAACCGGTAATAAAATTCCAAAATCTGGCGTTGCTTTCTTGTCTGTTAAAAAAGATGATAGAAAACATATTCTTAAAATTGCACAAGAACTAAAAAAATCAGGATTTGATATTATTGGAACTTCTGGAACTTCTGATTTTTTAAATTCATCAGGAGTTGAATGTAAAAAAATTAATAAAGTTATAGAGGGAAAACCTCATATTGAAGATTCTCTTAACGCTAAAAAAATTGCTTTAGTTATAAATACATCTCAAGGTAAGCAATCTATAAAAGACTCTTTCTCTCTTAGAAGAGCAGCTCTTACAAGTGGTACTCCTTACTACACAACTATTGCTGGAGCCAATGCAATTACTGAAGCTATTAAATCTTTAAAGAATTATAAATTTGAAGTTCTTGCTTTGCAGGATATAAATTAATTAACTTTCCAATCAGTTTCAAAAGTTACATAATTTACTTGAAGACATCTTCTGTCTCTTTTAATTTCTTTTTTTTCCAATCCATGCCAAGTGTCAGGACCACTTGTAAAAGCATATCCATAATTATTCCTATAAGGCACAGTTTTTACTAACTTTAAATTCTTATCATAAAAATCTGTACCTAATTCTTCAGATTCATAATTATCTGGATTTGCAAATAACAGACATGACATTAATTTTTCTTTAATATCGCAATGAGGCTTAAGCCAAAAACCAACTCTATCAGCAATGATTTCAACTCGTACATAAGCTTTGCTTAAATCTTTTTTAATTTTTGAGCCAATATATTTAGCTGTTTCCATTCTGCATAATTCATCAATAAATTTTTTTAAATGTGGATAGTCTTTATAATTATCTTTTGTGACAAATTCTCTAATCTTTCCTGCTTTGCCTCCCGTAGGATCTCCAGATCTATATGACCCTGCACCACCATCTACCGCTCTAGTGCCATCAAAGTCGATTTTAATTTCTGGAACCTTCGCTTCGCAGATTTCTTTTATTTGCTCTTCAGTTAAGGGCTCTGTTAACTCCCAGTGATCAAATGGATAGTTCGAATGAGCCGACTTATTTTGAAACGATTTTAAAAAACTCATTAATATTAATTTAACCTTTCTTTTATTATTCTCGCAATACGTTTTGTCTCATCTAATTCCGGATAACTCCAATTATCAATATTTTCTCCTAAAAATTTGATAATCCCCTTTTCTTTAAAACTGTTAAGAAAATACTCAAATCTTTTATTTCTTCTCTTGGCCTTCATTTTAGCCACAAATATAGGCTTTTGTGTGATAGCACACTCGGAAATCATCGAAGTAGAATCGCAAGTTACGATAATTGTTTTGGATATTTTTAGAGCTGATAAATAAAATTCTTTACTAACAAAATCAATAATAACTGCTGAATTTAAAAAAAACTTTTTAGCGAAATCAATAATATTGTCTGGTGTTCTTCTTGATCTAACAAGAATTAATTTAAAATCCTTATCTAAAAAATTATCTTTTATTGATAAAAAAATATTTCCAAGATCAATCTCGTTAAAATCATAATACCTATTGGGACCTCCCAAGATTAAAGAAACAATCTTATCATTTTCAGACAGATTATATTTTGAGAAAACATTACTACTATTATCGATCTCTTGTTTAGTAATATAATGAAGAGCACCAAATGTATTTAATATATTGCCGCCTTTTATTTGGTCATGTTCTGGAGCAACAATTAAATCAAAATTTGAAAAGTTAACTTTAGGGTTTTGAATATGAATATTGAATAAATTTTTATTATTTCTTTTTAAAAATAAAGAAGAAATAATACTATTTTTACCACATGAAATAAGTAGTTGATTTTCTATTTGATCTGGAATCTTTCCATCTATTACAGACTTGCTAATAGGAACTAAATTTATAGGAAAATATCTCCACGGTCTTTTTAAATTTACAAAACAATGATTAAAATCTAATTTTAAAGCTTTGGCTAAACCTTCTACTTGGCTCACCATACCATGGGCGCCCTCTGTTAATAATAATGCTTTAAAATATCTCATTGTTTAAAATGATAATTAATTATAAGTATTATTAATTAAAATCTACAATGAATGTCGATAAAATAAATAAACTAATTATTATTGGATCTGGTCCTGCCGGATACACAGCTGCAATTTATGCTGCAAGAGCGATGCTTGAACCAATTTTAATTGCTGGTTCCCAACCAGGTGGTCAACTAACGATCACGACTGATGTTGAAAATTTTCCAGGATTTGCAGATGTGATTCAGGGTCCTTGGTTAATGGAACAAATGAAAGAACAAGCGCTAAAAGTTGGAACAAAATTTATTGAAGATCATATTTCTACAGTTAATTTTAATAAAAAACCCTTTGAAATAATTGGAGACTCTGGAACTCATTATTTTGCTGAAAGCGTTATTATTTCAACTGGCGCACAGGCAAGATGGTTAAATTTAGAATCTGAGGAAAAATATAAAGGATTTGGTGTTTCTGCTTGTGCAACTTGCGACGGATTCTTTTATAAAAATAAAGATGTTGTTGTTGTAGGAGGTGGAAACTCTGCAGTTGAAGAATCTTTATTTCTTACAAATTTTGCAAAAAAAATAACACTTGTTCATAGAAAAAGTGAATTAAGAGCAGAAAAATTATTACAAAAGAAATTATTTTCTCATCCTAAAATTAATGTAATTTGGGATAGTGTTGTTTCAGAAATTATTGGAACGGAAAACCCTAAAGGGGTAACTGCTGTTAAATTAAAAAATATCAAAACAAATACGGTCACAGAGCTGCAAACACACGGTCTTTTTGTTGCAATCGGACATGATCCAGCGACAGCTATGTTTAAAGAACAAATTAATATGGATAGTAGCGGCTACATCATAACTCAACCTGACTCTACAAAGACTAATATACCTGGAGTATTTGCTGCAGGAGATGTGAAAGATAAACTGTACCGACAAGCTGTTACGGCTGCTGGAATGGGATGTATGGCCGCTCTTGAATCTGAAAAATATCTATCTAATCACTAAGACTACTTTAAACTTTCACAAAAAGTTTTAATCTTTATTACGGCTTTTTCTAAAATCTGCATAGAAGTTGCATAAGAAATTCTAAAATAACCTTCTAAGTCCAAATGCTGAACCCTGAACAATTGCAACACCCGTTTCTTCTAATAAGTAAGTTGCAAAATCTGTATCATTTTTAATAATTTTTCCACTAGTAGTTTTTTTATTCATTATTTTTTTACAATTAGGAAAAACATAAAATGCCCCCTGAGGATTAACACAGGTTAATCCATTAATATTATTTAAAGCATGAACAATAAAATCTCTTCTCTTTTTAAACTCCAAAGCTCTAGAATGTTAATAAAACTTTGATCTCCATTAAGAGCCTCGACTGCAGCAGCTTGACTAATAGAAGATGGATTAGTCGTTGATTGAGATTGAATTTTCTGCATTGCTTTTATTAATTCTTTCGAACCAGCGGCATATCCAATTCTCCAGCCTGTCATTGCATAGGCTTTGCTTACTCCATTTATGACTATAGTTCTGTCTTTTAGAGAGTTGTCTATTTCTAAAATATTTACAAATTTTGAGATCATTGGCACTTTCTTATCTTGGTAAAGAATATGTTCATAAATATCATCTGTTAAAATATTTACATGTTTATGTTTTTTTAAAACTTTTACTAACTCAGTTAATTCTGATCTTGAGTAACACATTCCGGTAGGATTAGCTGGAGAATTTAAAATAAACCACTTTGTCTTGTTTGTTATTAATTTTTCAAGTTGTTCAGCAGAAATCTTAAAATCACTTTGTTCATCACATTCTACAAATTTTGGAGTTCCTCCAGCTAATAAAACCATATCAGGATATGAAACCCAATAAGGTGCTGGAATAATAACTTCATCTCCTGGATTAATAGTTGCAAGAATGCAGTTATAAATTACCTGCTTACCTCCTGTGCCAACTGTAATATTGTCTACATCAAAAATTAAATTATTTTCTCTTTTAAATTTGCTAACAATTGCTTTTTTTAACTCTGGTGTTCCATCAACGGCTGTATATTTTGTTTGTCCTTCTTTAATAGCCTTAATTGCCGCAGCTTTTATATTATCCGGAGTGTCAAAATCTGGCTCTCCTGATGCCAGCGCTATTACTTCTTTTCCACTTTCTTTTAAGAGTCTAGCTTTCTGAGTAATTGCAATTGTAGGAGATTCTTTTATTCTCGATAAAGAAGTTGATAGTATAGACATCTAAATTAATTATATTTTGGAATATGCAAAATCTTTTGGAAACTAATATATTAGATAAAATCAAATACGAAAGAACTTTCTTTAAAAAAATTAGAAGGAGGAAAAAAATTTCAACTAATAACTGAATACACTCCTGCTGGTGACCAACCAAAAGCTATTTCTTTTTTAAAAACAGAAATATTAAACCAAAAAAAAAATCAAGTTTTGCTTGGAGTCACAGGTTCTGGAAAAACTTTTACAATGGCCAAAATTATCGAAGAATTAAATCGCCCAGCTTTAATTCTTGCTCCAAATAAAACTTTAGCTGCCCAATTATATGGTGAAATGAAAAATTTTTTCCCTAATAACGCTGTTGAATACTTTGTTTCTTATTACGATTACTACACTCCAGAAGCTTACGTTCCGAGATCGAATACTTATATAGAAAAAGAAGCTTCTATAAATGAGCAGATAGATAGAATGAGACATTCGGCTACCAGATCTCTTTTGGAAAGAGATGATGTGATTATTGTTTCAAGCGTATCTTGTATTTACGGATTAGGATCTGTCGATTCTTACAGTAAAATGACTTTGATTTTTAAAAAGAACGAGAGCTATGAAAGAGATAAGATTATTAAAGGACTTGTTGAGCTTCAATACAAAAGAAATGATCAAAATTTTTATAGGGGAACTTTTAGAGTTAGAGGAGAAAATATAGAAGTTTTCCCATCTCATTATGAGGATGAGGCATGGAGAATTACAATTGAAGATAATAAAATAATACAGATAAAGTCATTTGATCCGTTAACTGGAACCGACAATAAAGAAATTAATTTAATAAAATTATATGGAAATAGTCACTATATCACTCCCAGACCAACAGTAGAAAAAGCAATTAAAGAAATAAAAAAAGAACTAATTATTACTTTAGAAAAATTTAGAAATGAAAAAAAACTTTTAGAAGCACAAAGACTAGAAGAAAGAACTAGATATGATCTTGAAATGATAGAGGCCACAGGAAGTTGTGCTGGAATAGAAAATTATTCTAGATTCTTATCTGGTAGAAATCCTGGTGAACCGCCGCCAACATTATTTGAATATCTTCCTGATAATTGTTTAGTATTTGTTGATGAAAGCCACGTCACAATTCCTCAATTAAACGGTATGTACAAAGGAGATTATACTAGAAAAAAAACTTTATCTGATTACGGTTTTAGACTTCCTTCTTGTATGGACAATAGACCATTAAAATTTGAAGAATGGGATATGATGAGACCTCAAACAATTTTTGTTTCTGCAACTCCAAGTGAATGGGAATTAAAACAAAGCAAAGGAGTTTTTGCAGAACAAATTATAAGACCAACTGGACTTATAGATCCTCAAATTTTTATTCGACCTGCTAAAAATCAGGTAGATGACTTATTAAATGAATGCATTACAGTTTCTAAAAATAATCAAAGAATACTAGTCACTACTCTTACAAAAAAAATGGCTGAGGATTTAACAGAATACCTTGATGAAAATGGAATTAAAGTTCGTTATATGCATTCTGATATTGATACGCTAGAAAGAATAGAAATAATAAGAGATTTAAGGCTAGGTATATTTGATGTTTTAATTGGTATTAATCTTTTAAGAGAAGGATTGGATATACCAGAGTGTGCTCTTGTTGCGATTTTAGATGCTGATAAAGAAGGTTTCTTAAGATCTGAAAGATCCTTAATACAAACCATCGGAAGAGCGGCTAGAAATATTGATGGTAAAGTGATTTTATATGCAGATAAAGAAACAGAAAGTATTAAAAAAGCTATCAATGAAACTAATAGAAGAAGAACTAAGCAAATAGAATATAATAAAAAAAATAAAATAACTGCCCAATCTATTAAATCAAAAATTAATGACATTTTAGAGGGAGTATTTGAAAAAGATTACGTTACTTTTAATAATGATATCCCAATCGGTGATAATCTTAAAAAACATTTAAAAATGCTAGAAAAAGAAATGAAAAAAGCTGCCGAAAACTTGGAATTCGAACAAGCAGCAAAAATAAGAGATGAAATAAGAAAGCTTCAGGAAATGAGAATTAGAAATTAACATGAGTACCAAAATTAAAGTTTATAACGATGATGTAAAAAAAGAATTAATAGGAAGATCAACGCAGGGCAAAGCCGGAATGATTGCAAAAAAGAAAAGATAAAATGAATAAAGAATATTTTAATTACAGGATCCTCTCAAAGAATTGGCAGGGAACTATGTTTATATTTTGCAAAAAAGGGATGGAATATTGCCATTCATTTTAATAAATCAAAAAAACAAGCTGAAGTTCTTAAAAAAGAAATAGAACGATACGGTGTAAAATGTGTTCATATTCAAGGTAATCTTTTAAATGCAAAAATAATAAAGGGTTTAATTGCTTCCGTAAAAAAAAAGTTAGGCAATATTGATTGTATAATTAACAATGCTTCTATTTTTAATAACGATAGTATTTTAAATTTTAGTGAAAAAAGCTGGAATGAACATATAAAAATTAATCTTTTTGCTCCTGCTACTTTTATTAAAGAATTTTCTAAAATTAAAAATTCATCTCAAAATAAATCTATTATAAATATTCTTGATCAAAGAATATTTAAACTAACTCCATATTTTTTTTCATATACTATAAGCAAAACTGGATTGCACATACTAACAAAAACTGCAGCCATGAAATTAGCACCTAAAATTAGAGTGAATGCAATAGCTCCTGGCCCCGTCTTTAAAAATATAAGACAAACTCAAAAACACTTTAATAAACAATCAAAAAATACGCTGCTTGGTAAATCTGTTAAAATTGAAGATATATGCAAAACTGCCTATCTTTTAGCAAATAGCAAAACAATTACTGGTCAAGTAATTGCAGTGGATAGCGGCCAAAGTCTAAATTGGAAAACTCCAGATATCATTGGAATCAATGAATAAGACAAATATTATAAAACTTTTCGAAGATAAAAAAAAAATAAAATCTAAAGAAATAATCTTTATTAAAAATTATGCTCTGTAAAGCAATTATTGGCTACCATTCTTTTGAAAAGACTAAAGCCGCAAAAATTAAGATTTAATGTTGAAGTCTTAAGTAAAAAAAAAAAAGTAATTGATGGAAATCTTAATTCAGTCATTAATTATGAAGAAATTATTAACAAAATAAATTTTTTTCTAAAAAAAAAATATAATTTTTTAGAATCTTTTGCAAATGATTTTATTTATGAAATTTTTAAAAATAAAAATATTCTAAATATAAAAATAAAAATTGAAAAACTAAATATAATTAAAAATACTGAGTCTGTTGGAATAGAATTCTTTAAGACAAGAAATGATTATGAAAAACTTTGAACAAGGTAAACAAATCATAAAAAATATAATTCAATTTTTGCCTAATGGTCCTGGTGTTTATAAAATGCTAGATGATAAAAAGGTCATTATTTATGTAGGAAAAGCTAAGAACCTGCCTAATAGAATAAATAGTTACATTTCATCTTCTTATTTGCCAACCAGAACTGAAAGAATGGTTTCTAGCACAAAGAATCTAGAATTCATTTCAACGCAAAATGAAGCAGAAGCATTATTGCTTGAGGCTAATCTAATAAAAAAAAATCAACCTCGATATAATATATTATTAAAAGATGACAAATCATTCCCTTATATTCAGCTAACAAAGTCAAATAAATTTCCACAACTCACTAAATTTAGAGGCAAGCAAAATAAAAATGATATTTTTTTTGGTCCTTTCGCATCTCCTAGTTCGGCAAGCTGGACGATTAAAACATTGCAAAAAGTATTCTTATTAAGAGTATGTGACGATACAACTTTTAACAGCAGAAAGAGACCATGCATTTTGCATCAAATAAAAAGATGCTCAGCCCCATGTACAAATGAAATCAGTGAAAAAGATTATAATAAACTTGTCATGGACAGTATTAGATTTTCTAAATGGAAAATCTGCCCTTATACAAAAAAAACTTTCTAAAGAAATGGAAATTGAAAGTAAAAAATTTAATTACGAAAAAGCAGCAATAGTAAGAGATAGAATAAAAGCATTAACTCAAATTCAGTCATCACAGCAAATTAATAAAAATAATTTTAATAATGCAGATTTAATTGTTTTATTTCAAAAAAATAATATTACGTGCATTGAGGTATTTTTTTATAGATCAAAACAAAATTGGGGTAACCAAGCTTTTTTTCCAAAACATGACAAAGAAGATAATATAGACGATATTATTTACTCTTTTCTGATTCAGTTTTATGAAAATAAAATCCCACCAGAAGAAATTATTTTAAGTAAAAAAATTAAAGATTTAGCATCTAATCAAAGCAGCTTTAGAAAAAAAATATAATAAAAAAATTAATATAAAAACTGCAAAAAATAATAATGAAGAACTTTCCATAAAATTAGCTATTAAGAATGCACAATTAGCTTTAGATAAAAAACTTTTAGAGAATGAAAATAATGATCATTTTTTATCATTAATTAATAAAGAATTTAATTTAGGTTTTAACCCAAGCCTCATTGAAGTTTATGATAATAGTCATGTTCAAGGACTTAATGCTGTTGGGGCTTTTGTTGTGTTCGGAAAAAATGGATTTATTAAAAAAAAATATAGAAAATTTAATATATCGAAAACAAATATTAATCCTGGAGATGACTATGGAATGTTAAAAGAAGTTCTTTCTAGAAGATTTGCAAAAATCAGATCAAATAATGAAGATGAATCCGCTGACTTAATTGTAATCGATGGTGGCAAAGGTCATTACAATGTAGCTAGAAAAATATTAGATGAACTGGGGCATTTTAGTCTTAACATGATAGCAATTGCAAAAGGCGAGAGAAGAAATCAAGGTGATGAAACTTTTTATTACAATAATAAAAAAATCAAAATTAATAATAATGTATTGCTATTTTTCTTACAAAGATTGCGCGATGAAGCTCATAGATTTGCTATCTTTTCACATAGAATTAATAGGAAAAATAATTTTACCCAATCTGCGCTTGATACAATTGATGGAATAGGAAAAAGAAGAAAAAAATTACTTTTAAATCACTTTGGTTCTGTAAAATTAATAGAGAATGCAAGTATAGAGGATATAAAAAAAATAGATGGAATAAGTGATTTAGTTGCAAATAAAATCTATAATTTTTTTAATAAAAATAGTTTAATATCTAAAAAATGAAAATTCCCAACATTTTAACTATCGGAAGAATTCTTATTGCCCCGATATTGATAGTTGTTTTCTATTTTCCTGGAGAATTAAGTGATTGGTTGTCCTGTACAATATTTGTAATAGCTGCTTTCACAGATTATCTCGATGGATTTTTTGCAAGACTATATAAACTGCAATCAAAATTTGGTGAATTACTAGACCCAATTGCAGATAAAGTTTTAGTTTCAACAGCGCTTGCGCTTTTAATAATGAGTCAAACTATTAAAGGTCCACATGTAGTTGCGGCAATTATAATAATAACCAGAGAAATTTTAATTTCAGGATTAAGAGAGTTTTTAGCTAAAGCACAAATTTATATCCCTGTGACAAATTTATCAAAAGGAAAAACTGTAATACAAATGATTGCCATTTCTATTTTATTAGCCGGGAATACTGGTGATAAATTTTTATTTAATTATGGAATCCAATTAGGAACATATTTACTGTGGATGTCTGCAATGCTAACACTTTGGACAGGATACGCTTACTTAAGAAAAGGAATAGATCTAATAGATTAATTAACTTTTATTTACTAATTTTGAATAATCATCATCTAACTTTTTAATCATATCACCCACGGTAAACTTAACATCTCCAATTTGAGATACAGGCGTCACCTCAGCTGCAGTACCGGTTAAAAAGCAGCCATCAAATTTATTGAGTTCATCAAGTTTTATTTTTCTTTCTAAAACTTTAATCTGAAGTTGTTTAGCAATTTCTATAATTGATCTTCTAGTAATTCCGTCTAAAAAAGAATCTGCTATTGGAGTATGAATTTCATTATTCTTAGTATTTATAAAAAAAATATTTGCGCCTGTGGCTTCTGCTACATTGCCTTGATAATCCATCATTAAAGCATCATGATAACCATTTTGCTCAGCTTCATGTTTGGACAAAGTTGAAATCATATACAAACCAGAAGCTTTTGTGTCCCAAGGAATAGAGTCAGGTGGTGGTTTTTTCCATTTAGAAATACCAAGTCTAATTCCTTTAATTTTAATTTGCGGATCAAAATAAGAGCCCCACTCCCATGTTGCTATAGCCAAATGAATCTGACTTTTTTGCGCAGATATAGCCATCATTTCGCTTCCTCTCCACACAACTGGTCTCACATAACCACTCTTAACATTTTGCACGGAAATTATTTCTTTACATGCGTTGTCTATTTCGTCTGCAGAATAAGGAATCTTCATGCCCATTCTCTCTGCTGAATGAATCAATCTATTTGTATGTTCTCTTAATTTAAAAATTTCTCCATTATAAACACGCTCACCCTCGAAGACGCAGCTAGCATAATGAAGTCCATGGCTAAGAATATGTAAATTAGCTTCTTTCCAATCAACTAATTTACCGTTGTACCAAATTTTTCCTGATCTTTTATCAAAAGGGATTGGATCCATTAAAGTTTAAAGTGCTAAATAATTAAAAGTATATTGGTAAATAAGTAAAGTAGATATGTCAATAAAACTGACGTAGAATATAATTTTAAAATGAAAGATCTTTTATATTTAAGAGAAAAAAGTTTAAAAGAAATTATAGAACTTATTTTTCAGACATATATAGACTCATATTCAGATCCCCATGAAGTGCTAAAAAAAAATTCCTTTGGTAGAGCCCATCATAGACTGCTTTGTATTATAGAAGGAAGTCCTAATATCACTATTGCTGATATATTAAGAAAATTGAAAATTACTAAACAAAGTTTAAGTAGAGTTCTTCAAGATCTAATAAAAAAAAATATTATATCACAAAAAAAAGGCACAAAAGACGGTAGACAAAGAGAGTTAGTGCTTAACTGAAAAAGGCATAAAACTGTGCGATGAAATATTTAACAAACAAAAAAAAAGAATAATTAATGCGCTTAAGAATTCAAGTTCAGATGAAGTTTCTAATTTTAAATCAATAATGAAAAAAATAATTCATGGATAATTCAAAAATACATATTTTGATTGTTGATGATGATGACAAGATAAGAGATCTATTGAAACAATATTTAAAAAATAATAATTTTTTTGTATCTACAGCAATCAACGCATCTGATGCAGAAGAAAAATTAAAAATTGTTAAATTTGATCTAGCAATTATTGATATAATGATGCCTGGCAAAGACGGGTTGCAACTTACAAAGGAAATTAGAGAAAATATTGATTTACCCATAATTCTACTTACAGCGAAAGGTGAAGCCGAAGATAGAGTTAGAGGATTAGAATTGGGTGCAGAAGATTATCTACCAAAACCTTTTGAACCAAAAGAACTTTTGTTAAGAATAAAAAATGTAATCAAAAGAATTAAAAAAGATAAATATATAGTAAATGTCATTAAGATAGGAAAAGCTAATATTAATATTAAAAAAATGGAAATCCAAAAAGATAGAAAAATAATAAAAATTAATGCTAGCGAAAAAATTCTATCTAGAGAATATGATTAGTTCTGCAGGAAAAATATTTTCCAGAGAAGAGATATCAAAAATTACAAATCTAACTCAAGAAAGAAGTATAGATGTATTGGTAACCAGACTTAGGCAAAAAATTGAACCTGATCCAAAAAATCCAAAATATCTCCAAACAGTCAGAGGAACGGGATATGTTTTGTGGCTAGATTGAAATGTTAAGAAAAATATTTCCTAAAACTTTACTTTTTAGATCATTATTAATTGTAATAGCTCCGATAATTCTTATTCAAATTGTCGTTGGAGGGGTTTTTTTTGATAGTATTTGGTATAAAACAAACAGAGGTTTGGTTAGATCTGCAGCTAACGAAGTAAATACATTCTTGGCTCTGTACCCTGAATACAAACAAAAAAACAAAACTAATGAATTAATTAATATTTATAAAGATAAAAGCGGCTTAATAATTTCAATCAAAAAAGAAACTCAGCAACTTCCATCAACAGAAACAGTAAAGTGGTACAGTTTATATGACAAAATTGTCCTAGAAGAATTTACAGATAAAATAAAAAATCCCTACTGGCACAATGTCAGATTTAACAGTTCATTTGTTCAAGTATTAGTACTGTTAAATAAGAACGAAGTTATTGAATTTTTAGTACCAAAATCAAAAATAAGATCTACATCAGGTAGAATATTTGCACTTTGGATTACTGTGCCTTCGTTAATATTTCTTTTTATTTCAATAATTTTTCTACGTAATCAATAAGACCTATCGTTCATCTTTCTCAAGCAGCGGAAAGATTTGGCAAAGGTCAATTTGACACTGATTTTAAAGTATCGGGAGCTCTTGAAATTAGACAGGCTTCTTATGAATTTGAAAGAATGAAAAGAAGAATTTTAAAACACATTAGTCAAAGAACAGCTATGTTGTCTGGCATTAGTCACGATCTAAAAACACCTTTAACCAGATTAAAATTACAAATCGAACTTCTAAACAAAAATCAAAAATTAAATTCTCTAAAAGAGGAAATAACTGAAATGGAAAAAATGATTAATGAATATCTTGATTTTGCAAGCAATCAATATTCGCAACCTCTAGAAAAATTTGATATTATAGAATTAATTCAAAATTTAATTGGCAAAAGTTTTAAAAAAAATATTAAAATAATGAGTCCTAAAAATTTAATATTTTCTGGAAGAAAGAATCTTATTAGAAGATGTATTGCTAATATTATAAATAATTCTCAAAAATATGCTGAAAATATTATTATTACTTTTAAAAAAATCAAAAATACTACTCAAATTATTATTGATGATGATGGACCTGGGAATTGCAGATGAACATAAAGATAAAGTATTTAGGCCATTTTATAGGATCGATAAATCTAGATCTTTTAAAGATAGTAACTTTGGATTAGGTCTTTCAATTGTAGAAGATATTGTTAATTCACACGGTGGGACTGTAAAATTATTAAACAATCCAAAAGGCAAAGGGCTTACGAGTTTCTTTATCTTTTCCTAACTAATTTTTTCAATCTTTCTATTTCTAAATTTAGTCTATTGATTTTATTTTTTAATTCCTCAATATCATGGTGCACGATTTATTAAGATTATTCATAACGTTTGGCTGCAGTACTGTTTTTTGTGCCATACTCTTTAATGTCTTTTGCAGTTAAAAGACGTAGCAATAATGTTATAAATGCTTTAATAACTTTTTTATAATTATTACATTATGCTTCATAATAATATAGTTATAAATAATTCTAAGATTATTTAAATGTTTATTCACAATCTAGATCCTGTCATCATTAATTTTGGTTTTCTAGAAATACGCTGGTACTCTTTAGCCTATATTTTTGGCATATTTTTAGGTTTTTACTATGCAAAATATTTAATTAAAAAATATTGGGATAAAGAAAAATTAATACTCAAAATCTTGATAATTTTTTAATTTATCTAATTTTGGGAATTATCATTGGAGGCCGATTTGGATATATATTATTTTATAATTTTAATTATTACTATCAAAATCCTATTGAAATATTTTTTTTATGGCAAGGAGGGATGTCTTTTCATGGTGGAGCGATAGGTGTTTTTATTGTTTCAATAATTTTTGCAAAAAAGAATAAAATTAAAACACTTGTCTTAACCGATATAATTGTTTGCGTTGCTTCGATTGGCATATTTCTTGGAAGAATTGCTAATTTTATAAATGGAGAATTATATGGAAAAAAAACTTTTTCTAATTATGGGGTGATATTTCCTAAAGTAGACATGGAACCAAGACATCCATCACAACTATATGAGGCTATTCTTGAAGGTTTAATATTATTCTTGTTAATAAACATTATCTTAAAATATAAAAAAAAATTATTTAACGGTGAGTTATCTTGTTATTTTTTAATTTTTTATTCTGTATTTAGAATTATATCAGAAATGTTTAGGGAGCCAGATAAACATATAGGCTATATAATTTTCAATTTATCTTTAGGAATGTGTATAAGTCTATGTTTTTTAATCTTTGGAATAATTGCATTTAAAATAATTAAAGATGAATCTATTAGAAAAATTAATTAATAAAAAAAAATTTATTCCATTAAATCAATTTATTAATATCGCCTTATACGACAAAAAATTAGGCTACTATCAAAATAAAAAAATATTTGGTCGAGGTGGAGATTTTATAACATCTCCAGTCATATCTAGCATTTTTTCAGAAATGATATCAGTATGGATTGTGTCCTATTGGATTTATATAAAAAAACCAAAAAAAATTAACATACTGGAACTAGGTCCTGGAAACGGTCTGATGATCAAACAAATAATGAATTCAATTAAAAAAATTAAAACTTTTGATGGGGAATTTAATGTTTATTTGCATGAAAAAAGCGAAAAATTAATAAAAATTCAAAAAAAAAACTTAAATGATTTTAAAAATATTATTTGGGTAAAAGATATTAATAAAATCAATCATCTTCCAACAATAATTATAGCAAACGAATTTTTCGATGCATTTCCTATAAAACAATTTTTTAAGGAAAAAAATAATTGGTATGAACAATGTATTGCTTTTAAAAATAATAATAAAAAAAAAATTACTTACTACAAAAATAAAATTAATAATATTACTCTTAAAAAATATTCTAAATTTTACAATATTAATAAAAGTAAAATTCTAGAATATCCAATCAATATCGAGACTTATCTTAATTCGATATCCAGGATTATAAAAAAAAATAATGGAATTTTTCTAATGTTTGATTACGGTTATTCAAGTGTTCTTGGAAAAAATACTATTAGAGCAATAAAAAAACATAGAGTTGTTGATTTGTTAAAAGAATATACTGATTGCGATATTACATTTGATATTAATTTCAATATATTAAAAATTATATTTAAACGAAATAATATCCAAAATATTGGACCTGTTTCCCAAAACTTTTTTTTACAAAAATTAGGAATTATGGAAAGAGCAGATCAAATAATCAAAAAACAAAATGCCACAACTAGTAAAAACTTAATTCTAAGTATTAATAAATTAATTAATCCAAAAGAAATGGGGGATACTTTTCATGCATTGGCTTTTTCTAATAAAAATTGCAAATTTAATCTTGGATTTATTTAATGATTTTTCATTCAAAAAAATTAACAAAATACCTGGTTTGAAAAGTTTTTTTTTCACAAGAAAAAATGGACTATCTAAAGGAATTTACAAAAGTCTAAACTGCGGATTAGGATCTAATGATAAAAAAAAAATTGTTAAAAAAAATATTACGATTATTTCAAAAAAAACTGGTTGTAAATTAAATAAACTAATTATGTTAAAACAATATCATAGTAATAAAATAATTAATTTTGATAATTTTTTAGTAAAAAAAAGATATAAAGCTGACGGAATTATTACTACATATCCTAATTTTTCTTTTGGAATTTTAACTGCAGATTGCGTTCCAATATTAGTTGCTGATAAAGAAAATAAAACAATGGCAGCTATTCATTCTGGATGGAGAGGTGCAAATTCAGGAATTATTGAAAATCTAATAAAAAAATTTAAACAAATGAAATCAAAAATATCAAATTTAATTGTCGCAATTGGACCCTGTATAGAGCAAAAAAATTACGAGGTAAAAGAAGATTTTGTAAAAAAGATTAAGCTTAAGAATTACGATTATAAAAAATATTTTAAAAATAGTAATAAGAAAATTTACTTTAATCTAAGATTATTCGTAAATAACAAATTTTTAAAACTAGGAATACCAAATAGAAATATCGATCATATCAATAAAGATACTTATAGCGATTATAAAAACTTTTTTAGTTATAGAAGATCTGTACATAATAATGAGTCAGATTATGGAAGATGCGTCTCTGTAATTTGCAGATATTAATTGATTAAATAATTATAAAATTATATAAAAAGATCCCATGAAGATTGTATCTGGAACAAGCAGCATTTCCCTAAGCGATCAAATCTGCAAATATTTAAAAACAAAACCAACTCAAAGAGAGATTGTAAGATTCGCAGACTCAGAAGTTTACGTTGAGATTAAAGAAAATATGAGAGGTAACGATGTATACTTAATACAATCAACTTCTTATCCCGCTAACGACAACATTATGGAACTGCTAATATGTATAGATTCTTTAAGAAGATCTTCTTCAAAAAATATAACAGCTGTCATTCCTTATTTTGGTTATGCAAGACAAGATAGAAAAGTTGTACCAAGATCTCCTATAAGCGCAAAATTAGTTGCAAACTTAATTACTAACGCCGGAGCGAACAGAGTTTTAACGATGGATCTTCATGCAAATCAGATTCAAGGTTTTTTTGATATTCCTGTTGATAATTTATACGCAGCTCCTGTTCTTTTAAAACATATATTAAAAAATATTGGCACTAAAAATATTGTTTGTGTTGCCCCTGATGTTGGAGGGGTAGAAAGAGCAAGAGCCATTGGTAAACGATTGAATGCAGGTTTGGCTATCATTGATAAAAGAAGAGAGAGCCCAGGACAATCCGAAGTTATGAATGTCATTGGGGAAGTTAAAAATAAATCTTGTATTATAATTGATGACTTAATTGATAGCGGTGGAACGATCTGTAACGCTGCTGATGCTTTAATGGAAAAAGGAGCAAAAGAAGTTTACTGTTACGTTGTTCACGGTGTTCTTACAGGTTCGTCTATTGATAAAATTAAAAAATCTAAGATGAAAAAGATTGTTATTACCGACACAATCGATAATACAAAAAAAATTAAAGGAGTTTCTAAAATAGAAGTAGTTAGTATTGCGCCACTAATCGCTGAAGCTATCAAGCGAATATCCCAATCAACTTCAGTTTCCAGCTTATTCAAATAAATAACAATAACTTGTTTTTTTTTTGAAGTTAATATAAAACAAGCGATCTTGATTATATGGAAAATTTAAAGCTCGAAGCATCAGAAAGAAAACTTAATACAAAAGGAGATCTTAAAAAATTAAGATTAGAAGGTTTTCTTCCAGGCATTTTATATGGTGATAAAGAACAAAGCCTACCTTTGTCAGTTAAAAAAATATCAATTAAAAAAATGTTAGAGTCATCTAACTTTATGAGCTCTGTTATTGAAATGAGCATAGGCGGATCAAAACATAAAGTCTTAACTAAAGATATTAATTTTCATCCTCTAAATAATGAACCGATACACATAGATTTTCAAAAAATTAAACCCGGAACAAAAGTAACTGTTAACATTCCTGTAAAATTTATTAACAATGAAAATTGTCCAGGATTAAAAATGGGTGGAGTTTTAAACATTGTAAGAAGAAAAATAGAATTAAGATGCGCTGCTGAAAATATTCCTGCTGAAATCGTAATTGATTTAGCTAATAAAGAAATGAATGAAAGTATTCACATATCTTCTGTAAAATTACCTGAAGGAGCAAAACCTGTAATTAGCGATCGAGACTTTACTATAGCAACAATTGCCGCTCCTACAGTTGTTAAAGAGCCTGAACCGGCTGCTGCTGCGGGCGATGCTGCCGCCGCTACTGGTGATGCTGCTGCTCCAGCTGAAGGCGGAGTTGCTGCTGCAGGTGATACTAAAGCTGCTGATGGAAAAGCTAAACCGGGAGACGCAGCAAAATCTCCTGATGCTGCTAAAAAACCTGCTGCTGCCGCACCTGCGGATAAAAAGAAATAACATCTAAATGTTATTATTTGCGGGGTTAGGAAATCCAGATCCGAAACATGCCAATAACCGACATAACGTAGGTTTTAAACTTATAGATGCTTTAAATAAAAATTTTGGACTCTCAAAACAAAAACCAAAATTTAAAGGTCTGCTAACTAACGGTCAAGTGCAGGATAATAAAGTAATAGTAGTAAAGCCATTAACTTTTATGAATAATTCAGGAATGTGTATTAGAGAAATAACTGATTACCATAGAATTAAAACTAATAATATTTTTGTATTTCATGACGACATGGATATTGAAATTGGCAAAATAAAAACTAAGATTGGAGGATCAAGCGGTGGCCACAATGGCATTAAGTCAATAGACGACTCCATAGGTACTGATTATAACAGAATTAGAATTGGCATAGGTCATCCTGGTGACAAAGAATTAGTAGACAAACATGTTCTAAATGATTTCACAGAAGAGGAAAAAATAACGATAGATCAAATTATTAAGAAAATATTTAAAAATATAAATCTTCTTATAGAAAAAAAACTAGACGATTTTACTTCTAAAAGTAATCAATAAGTCTATATGAGTTTTAAATGTGGAATCGTAGGTTTGCCCAACGTTGGTAAATCAACGCTATTTAATGCTCTTACAAAATCTAAAAATGCTCAAGCGGCTAACTTCCCTTTTTGTACCATAGAACCGAATATTGGCGTTGTTACCGTCCCTGACGAAAGATTAGAAAAACTTTCAAATATTGCAAAATCAGAAAAGATTATTCCAACATATATAACTTTTGTAGATATTGCCGGACTAGTGGCCGGAGCATCTAAAGGAGAAGGTTTGGGTAATAAATTTCTTGCAAATATTAGAGAGGTTGATGCTGTAATACATATGCTAAGGTGTTTTGATTCAAGTGAAATACAAAATGTCAATAAAACAGTAGATCCTATAAGAGATTTAGAAACAGTAGAAACTGAAATGATGATTTCAGATTTAGAATCTGTTGAAAAAAGGCTATCTCAAAAAAAAAATAAAAATAATGATATAAATAAAGACACTTTTGATATCTTAGAACATGTTTATGAATCTTTAAAAAAAGGAATTCGTCCAGAGAAATTAGAGGAAAAATTTGATAAAAAATTAATTAAAAATTTAGGTATTTTATCAACAAAACCTAGAATCTTAGTCTGCAACGTAGATGAGAATAGCGTCAGTTTAGGCAATACTTATTCTGAAAAAATAAAAGAGAAATTTAAAAATGATATGGTGGTAATTGTTTCTGCTGAAATTGAACAGCAAATTACTGAACTTCAAGATTCGGAGGCCAGTGAATTTATGAAAGAAATCGGTATAAAAGAATCTGGATTAGATCAAATAATAAAAGCTGGATATAAAATTTTAAACTTAAGTACTTATTTTACAGTAGGTCCGAAAGAGACTCACGCATGGACTGTTGAAAAAAACTGCAAAGCTCCAGATGCGGCTGAAGTTATTCACTCTGATTTTAAAAAGGGCTTCATTAAAGCTGAGGTTATATCTTATGTCAGACTATATTCAGCATGTAGGTGAAGTGGGAGCTCGAGATAATGGAAAATTAAAAATAGAAGGAAAAGATTATGAAGTGGCTGATGGAGATGTTTTACACTTTAGGTTCAATACGTGACCAAATCTTTTTCTTAACAAGATAAACTAGCACAGTAAGAATTAATAAATAAATTACAGTCTTAAAGCCAAGTCTCTTTCTAGCTTCTAAATGGGGTTCTGAAGCCCAAGTTAAAAAAGTCGTCACATCTTTTGCAAGTTGCTCTTGCGTTGCTACGGTTCCGTCTGAATAATTTACAGAATCTTTATTTAATGGTTTTGCCATTTTAATTTTATTGCCTGGCATATATTTATTATAATAAACCCCGTCCTCGAGTTTTAAATTTTTAGGAGGCTTATCGTCATAACCCATTAGAACAGAATAAATATAATCTGCCCCCCCTGCTCGAGCTTTCACTAAAACTGACATATCCGGAGGATATGCACCGCCATTTGCAGCTCTTGCGGCTTTTTCATTAGCGAAAGGACTGACAAATTTATCAGATGGTTTTCCAGGTCTTTTAAACATTTCTCCATTATCATTTGGACCATCTGAAACTTCAACTTTTGACGCTATTGCCTTAACTTCTTCTTCTGAAAAACTTGGCCCGCCCACTTCTGATAAATTTCTATAACTTAGAAGATTCATTGAATGACAAGATGCGCAAACTTCTGTGTAAACTTGATAACCTCTTTGAAGAGATGCTCTATCAAACTTTCCAAATAACCCATCAAAAGACCACGATTGTTTTAAAAGTTTTTCCTGCTTTTCAGCTGAATGCAAACTAGAGGATGTTATTATAAAAAATAAAAAAAAAGATGAGAATTTTAATAAAATACTCATAATTTATTTAAAAAATTTTTAGTGTTTTAATTTTTCCTTGCTTTTTCCAATCCTCATACTCATGAATACTTTTAGGCATCGGTAAGGTTTTTTCCGTTAAAGAAACCAACGGCGCTATAACTAAAAAAAATAAGAACCAATAGGCCGTTCCTACTCTGCTTATCAAAACGTAAACACCTTCAGCTGGCATTCCACCAACGTACATTAATATAAAAAAATCAAGAACAAACAAAAATACACATTGTTTCCAAATGGGTCTAAAAACGGAGGATCTAACTTTAGATAAATCTAACCACGGTAATAAACCTAAGACAGCAATGCTGCTTATCATTGCGATTACTCCCATGAGTTTATCTGGAATGGCTCTTAATATTGCGTAAAAAGGTAAAAAATACCACTCAGGAACTATGTGGGCCGGAGTAATTAAGGGATCAGCAGGAATATAATTATCGGGGTGCCCGAGGTAATTCGGCGCGTACATTGTAATTATTACAAACGCTAATAAAAAAATTAGCATTGCAAATAAATCCTTGCTCGTTGTAAACGGAGCAAAACTGACCGTGTCTCTAGTATCAATAGGTTCAATGCCTGAAGGATTATTGGAGCCAACAATATGTAAGGCTATCACGTGAAAAATAACTATGCCTAAGATTCCAAAAGCTAAGAGCCAATGCAAAACGTAGAATCGATTTAATGTTGAATCTCCAACTGAATAATCTCCCCATAACCATGTAACTATTGCCTCTCCTACAAACGGAACGGCTGAAAAAAGATTTGTGATAACTGTAGCTCCCCAGTAACTCATTTGTCCCCATGGCAAAGTATAGCCAAGGAAAGCAGTTGCCATCATCAGAAAAAAAATAACGATACCTATAAGCCACATCAGTTGGCGCGGCTCTTTATAAGAACCGTAATAAAGTCCTCTAAAAATATGAATATACACAGCGATAAAGAAGAAAGAGGCAAAGTTTATGTGAGCGTATCTAATCAACCAACCGTAGTTTACATCTCTCATTATTTTTTCCACTGATGTGAAAGCCTCCGCTGAAGACGGCTTATAGTGCATTCCAAGGACTAAGCCTGTAACGATTAAAGATATCAGACATATCATTAATATTCCTCCAAGACTCCAGAGATAGCTTAGGTTTTTTGGAACTTGAAAATCTAAATATTCGTATTTAAACATTCTAATAATTGGAAGACGATTATCTATCCAGCCGACTACACCTTTAAATGGAGAACCACCTACCTTATTTGTATGGACAAGTTTGATTTCATTTTGATTAAAATTAGAATCTTTTTCGCTCATAATATTTTTTAACCTAATTTAATTTTATTATCTCCAACAAACTCATAAATTGGAACTTCTAAGTTGGTTGGGGCTGGTCCTTTTCTAATTCTTCCTGAACTATCATAATGAGAGCCGTGACAGGGACAAAACCATCCACCATAATCACCTTTGCCGCTAATGGGAACGCATCCTAAATGAGTACAAACTCCAACTAAAACTAACCACTCAGCTTTTTTAACTCTTTTGCTATCAAGCTGAGGATCTTTCAAATCTTTAATGTCAACTTTTTCAGCACTAGCAATTTCTTCTTTAGTTCTTCTTTTAATAAAAACAGGCTTGCCTCTCCATAAAACTGTTATTTCATTTCCTTCTTTAATTTTTGATAAATCTACTTCAATAGATGAAAGGGCTTTTACTGATGCGTCAGGATTCATTTGACTTACAATGGGCCAAACAACTGCCCCAACTCCAACTGCACCAACAGCTGTAGTTGCAACAGTTAAAAAATCTCTTCTATTTTTGTTATCTGACTTATTATCGTTTTCTGACATAAATATTTAGTTAAATTATTTCTAAACTATTTTCTTTTCCATAGCCAGAATGACGCATAAATAATAAATTTCTTATATGATTAATATTGCATTGTTTCAGCCCGATATTCCTCAAAATACAGCTGCAACCATAAGATTGTGTGCATGTTTAAATGCTACTCTAGAAATAATTGAACCCTGTGGATTTCAATTTAATGAAAAAAAACTAAAAAGTATTTACATGGATTATTATGAAAAATTGCAAAATTATAAGACATCAATCATTTGATGATTTTATAAAAACTAAAAATAATAAAAGAATAATTTTATTAACAACTAAAGCAAAAAAAAATTATTATAATTTTAATTTTAAAAAAAATGACACAATATTATTTGGAAGAGAGAGTGCTGGAGCGCCAGAATTTGTACACGAGATAGCCGATGCAAGATTAAAGATACCTATCTCAAAAAACACAAGATCTTTAAATGTTGTAAATTCTATTTCTATTGTGTTATCTGAGGCGCTTAGACAAAATAATTACTATAATATTTAATAATGAATTTAAATTTACAAGAAAAAAAAATTATTGCTAAAAATTGGTTTGAAACTTTAAGGAATTCTATTTGCAGAGAATTTGAAAGTATTGAATATCTTAAGTCTAAAAAGAAAATTTTTTTAAAAAAAAAAAGTGGATTGCTGGCGGAAGTTCTAAAGGCGGAGGAACCTTTGCATTAATTGAGAATGGTTCTGTTTTTGAAAAGGTTGGAGTTAATATTTCGACCATCTCTGGAAAATTTGATAAAGAATTTAGAAAGAAAATTCCTGGTGCATTAAATAATCATAATTTTTGGGCCTCTGGAATATCTGTTGTAGCTCATATGAAAAATCCAAAAATTCCAGCATTTCATTTTAACACTAGATTTATAGTCACGTCGAAATCTTGGTTTGGTGGAGGAATGGACATGACTCCATGTATAAAAGATTTAAATCAGAAAAAATATTTTCATTTAGAAATAAAGAAAATGTGCAATCTCCATAATAAAAATTATTATTTACAGCATAAAAAAAATTGCGATGAATATTTTTATTTACCTCATAGAAATGAACCTAGAGGAGATGGCGGAATATTTTATGATTATCTTAATTCCAAGAATTGGAATAAAGATTTTAATTATACAAAAGATGTTGGAATAACTTTTTTAAAGGTATCTTCTAAAATAATACAAAAAAAAATGTTTTTAAGATGGAATGAGAGAGATAAAGAAAAACAATTAATTAAAAGAGGAAGGTACGTAGAATTTAATTTGCTATACGATCGAGGCACTAAATTTGGTTTAAATACTAATGGTAATATTGAAGCAATTTTTATGTCGCTTCCTCCACTTGCAAAATGGTAAAAATCTAAATGGACAAAGAACCAATTACTCCTCAAGGGCTAGAAAAAATTAAAATAGAATTAAAAGAAAGAATTTCTGTAACTAGACCAAAGATTGTCAGTGCTATTTCGGAAGCGCGAGCTCATGGTGATCTAAAAGAAAATGCTGAATACCATGCAGCGAAAGAAGAACAAGGTCACAATGAAAGAAGAATTCAAGAAATTGAAACAACAATAGCAACTGCAAACATTGTTGATGTTGCAAAAATTAAGAATGACAACAAAGTAATTTTTGGTTCAACAATTATATTATTGGACATGGAAACTAATGAGAAAAAAAAATACAAAATTGTTGGCAAAGATGAAGCGAATGCAAAAGAAGGTTTGCTATTTTATAAATCGCCAATTGCATTGGAACTAGTTTCAAAACATACTGGCGACTTTGTCTCTGTAAAAACACCAGCTGGAGAAAAAAATTATGAGATTATTGAGGTTAAATATATTTAATTTAATAGTTAAATATTACGAAAATTTAATTTAAAATTATTTTTAATCCAAGAAGCTTTTAAAAATTCTAATTTTTTTCCGAGTTTTTTTCCTTGTTTAAATCCCTTTTTAATTAAAAAATCTCCAGAAATAGGAAATTTAGGAACTTTAAATTTTTTTATAAATAGTCTGTACTTTATAAAAGTTTTTAAACTAATTTCTTTTTTTAGACAAAAAATAAAATTTAAAAAATCTAAAGCTAAATCCTTTTTATAAAAATATATCTGACGTCGAATTGTCTGATAACTATATTGTTCTTTTTTTAATAACTTAAACTGTCCGTAAATAAAATTAAGATAGTCTCTATCTTTATTAGACAATCGAAATTCTCTAGAAAAAAAGATATTCTTTTTATCATTTCCGACTAATAATATTGAAAGTAATTGGAGATAATTTAAGTCGAAACCTAATTTTTTATTCAAAATTTGAACTCTATTTAGTCTTTCGAAAAATTTTAACTTATATACTTGGTTAATAATCTTTTTAAAATAATTTTTATTATAAATATTAAAAAAATTTTTAAGTTCTAAGATTTTTTTTAACTCCATAAATAATCTTTCTTGCGAGATAAATCTTAAAAACTTAACGTTTTTATTAATAATTTTTATAACATTATGATTTTCAATATTAGAATTGTATTCTAATGAAAATCTTATAAATCTTAAAATTCTCAAATAATCTTCTTTAATTCTTAAATCTGCACTTCCTATAAAATTAATCTTTTTATTTTTTAAATCACGGGTTCCATTTACTGGATCAAAAATCTTTCCAAATTTATCGCAATAAATTGCATTGATAGTAAAATCTCTTCTTAAAGAATCTTCTAACCAATTATTTGTCCATTGAATCTTTGTATGCCTGCCATCAGGCTTTATATCTTTTCTTAAAGATGTAATTTCATATTTATAATTCTTGGAGAAGGTTGTAATAGAACCATATTTAATTGCTAAATCTAAGACTTTATAATTATTTTTTAATAATATTTTTTTAACTTCCTCTGGCTTATAAACTGTAGCCAAATCGATATCTGTTGTTAATTTTCCTTCTATTGCTTTTCTAACACAGCCTCCAACAAATTGTGTATGATGTTTTTATCTGAAAATTTAAAATTGAAATTAATTTTTTATTTTCTTTAGAAAATAAAAATGATTTTTTCATTAAAAATATTAATATAATTCTATTTATCAGAAAATGTATTATTTTGTTCTGATAATTTTTTTAATAAGATTTTTTCTTTTCTGACATTTAATGAAAAATATACATTGGCATTTATTTCAAAACCAAATTGTCCGTAATAATCAAATTCTCCAATTAAAATAATAAAATCAATATTCTTTTCGTTGACAGCAACCATGCTTTTATTCACTAATTCTTTACCTATCCCTCTTCCTTTGAATTTCTGATCAACTATTAAGGGTCCAAGCATTAACCCACTATTATTTTCTATTTTACAATTAAAATATCTGATGCTTCCAATTATTTTCTGTCCTTTGCAATAAATTTTTGAATATTTAACATTGTGCTCGAGATTCTCTCTTAATCTAAAACTGGGTCTTGCATATCTTCCTGGACCTAGAACAACTTCTTCGAGTAAAAAAATTTTTTTATTATCTGATTTTTTTTCTTCTCTAATCACAGCATATTATTTTTAAGGCTTGGCTGGGGCTCCAGGATTCGAACCTGGGATGGCGGGATCAAAACCCGCTGCCTTACCGCTTGGCTAAGCCCCAATATTAATTTTAGAAATAAGGTTATATTATTTTTGCTTTCCTTATCCAATAACTTTTATAATGTTTTTTTAGAGAAAGAATAGCTTTAGCTAAATGTGAGTTATTTTCAAAAATAGCGAAAGCAAGCTGAACCGCTACCTGTCATTCTGGCTATCTTGCAACCTTTTAACTTCTTAAGAAAAGTTAATAATTTTAATATGGTCTTATTTTTTTTAAAAGCACTCTGTTCTAGATCATTTCCTTTATAATTTAAAAATTTGAACAAATAATTCATATTTAGAATATTCTTTTTTAAAAAGTAAACTTCAGAATTATTTTTTTTTGAAAATATTTTGTTTGACAGATAAATATTTTTTGAGGAATTAAAACAATTTGGATAAACTAATAGTAAATTAAATTTAGGTTTTTTTTTGAATTCTATAATTTTATTATTAGGTCCATAAAGAATTTTAAAATTAGTATTTAAAGAATAATCATCATTGAGCCCTATTTTATTGCATATTAAAGAAATTGTTTTTTTTTTAAATTTAGTTTTAGATATTTATTAAAAAAATTAAGTAATACAGAAACGTCTGCTGAACCACCACCAAATCCAGACCTTGTGGTATATTTTTTACAATTCTAATTTTAAATTTATGTTTATTAAATTTTGGGTATTTTTTAAAATATTAAATAATTTTAATACTGTGTTGTTAGTATTGCTTATTCCTTTAGAAAATTTTCCAGTAAAAATGATCTGATTATATGTTCTATTAGCAGATACAAAAATCTGATCATAAATATTAAAAAAACAAAATAAGCTTTCTATTTCGTGATATTTATTTTTTAATTTTTTGATTACTTTTAAATATAAATTTATTTTACCATAAGCTTTAAGACTTGTTTTTATCAGCATCATCTAATCCAAAAATTATTTTTTTATTAATAGATTCTTTTAAATCCTGCTCAATATTTTTAAGCTTAACAGCATTTTGCCAAACATATCTAGCTTGGATTTGTTTTCCATTTGTCCAAAGAACATCGCCGTAATGATCATAAATAACCGCTTCTGAAGGTTCTTTTTCATAAGCTGTCTGCAAAATTTCTTCTGCTTTATCAAAATCTTTTAGTAAAAAATATGCCCAGCCAAGTGAATCTAAAATATATCCCCGTCCTTTACTTAAGTTGACAGCCTCAACTAACATTTCTTTTGCTTTATCTAAATTAATTTTTTTTTCTAACCAACTATATGCCAAATAATTTAAAACCTCAGGCTGCTTAGGTGAAATTTTAAGAGCTTGTAAAAAATTTTTTTCTGCGTTCTCCCAAGCCCCTGCTCGCTCTTGGCTTATAGCTAGATTGTAATAATAAATCCAATCATCATCTCTTTTATCTTTTTTTAATGCTATTGATTTTTCATATAATTCTATAGATTTGCTGTAATTTTTATTAGCTCTTAGAAAGTTTGCTAATTCAAAATATTTTTCAGATGCAAAAAATTCATTATTTTTTAAAAAGTTTTCAAGTAAATTAATTTGCTTATCCATGTTATTGTTTGGTAAAAATCTTAATCTTGTTAAATTTGCATACCAATTAAATTCCTTTCCTAGTTTTTCAATGATCTTTATTTCCTTTTCTGATTCTTCTAAATTATTTAATATAATAAGGTTTTCTACTTTCAAGATTTTATTAGACAAAAAATTAGGATTTAAATATTCACTTAAATTTAAATAAAAATTTGAAATCTGAACTTGTTCATAGTTTTGATAAAAGTTAGCAAACAAATATAATAATTCTGCTAAACCATGATTAATATTTTTTCTTTTGTAAAAGTTGTCAATTTTATAAAATTTATTTTCACGAGCGTCTAAAAAGAGCTGTTTAAATAATAAATTTTCAGAAGATATTTCTAAATTCCGCTTGATAATATCATTAATTTTATCTTTATTATTTTTTTCTAGATAATAAGATAAATAAAAATAATTATACCTACCTAATTCTTTTTTATTAGAAATTTCACTAAAATTTAGATCAATATTTTTCTGATTATCTAAATACAAATTAATTAGAATCTTTTGTGTTAATGAAGCATTTTTAAAACTAGAATTTGACCTATTAATCTTTTCGTTTAAATCTTTAGTATTCTTATTTGATAAATCTGCCCACAAGCCAAGATTTTGATACAGTTCTAATAGTAGTGGGTCACTATAGCTTTGTTTTGGTAAAGAAATATAGCTTTGTAATTTTGAATATCTTTCTTTTTTAAAATCATGAACAAACAATATGAGATTAAATGGATATAACGATTGATTAGACTTATCTAACTTTTTTATAAATAGATAAGCTTCTTCAATTTTACCATTATTAACTAATGTTTCGACATACTTCAGATTAAATTCTGAATGATAAATTCCTAAATTTTCAATATTTTCGAAAAAATTATAAGCTTTTCTTGAATCATTTTTTTGTAAAGAGACACTGCCAGATAAATAATTAGAAAAGTAATTAGATTTTTTAACTAATCTTTTTTTATTTTCTAAAATATTAGCATTTAAATGTGAATAATTTGCTATAAATAACAAAAAAAACACTATGTAAAAAATCTTTTTATTCATAAAAATGCTCAAAAAAATATTTAAGTAATAAAACTATAAACCTACTGGAATGACTCATATTCTTAAATATTAATAATATTTTTTCCAATGATATAACTAAATCTAAACACCGGTCCTTTGCGAATAAAGAAACGTTAGTTTCGCAACTATTTAAAGAAATTAACGATCAATTAAATACAAAAAATAATAATAATTTTTTTTACAAAGGAAATCCAGATTCTCAAATTATGATACTGGGGGATTTTCCGAATGATGATGATGTTAAAAATCAAGAAATCTTATATGGATCCAGGGGTGAACTTTTGAATAAAATGCTATCATCAATATCTCTCGAGAAAGAGAAATATTATTTATCTAATATTTATTTTGAAAAAGATATTGATATTAGAAATAGAAATAATTTTTACAAAGATATTTTAATTAAACATTTAAAAATTATCAAACCAAAATATATTTTATTACTTGGTGAAATAGCTTCTAACTTTTTTAATAATTCTAAAAATAAAATATTGGACATTCATGGAAAATGGAATTCAATTATTATTAATAATGATAAATTTATAACATTTACAACTTTTGACCCAGAAATCTTATTAAGAGAGCCTGAAAATAAAAAATTATCATGGGAAGATCTTAAAAAATTCAGAAATGAAATATATAAAAATTTATGAATATTTTAAATGATCTTAAATTTGGTAAAAATATAATTGGTGTAGACGAAGTTGGCAGAGGATGCTTAGCCGGACCAGTTTTTGCTGCTGCAATTAAGTTAGATCAAAACAATTTTCCGAAGGGGATTAATGACTCTAAAAAACTTAACAAATCTAAAAGATTAGAAATATTCAAAGCACTTATTAAAAAATGTGAATATAGCGTTGGTATTTCTTCTGTTAAAGAAATTGAAGAATTAAACATATTACAATCTTCTTTGCTTGCAATGAATAGAGCCTTAAAAAAAATTAATATTAAAAATCATGTTATTCTTATTGATGGAAATTTTTCTCCTGACAAAAATAAAAATATTAGAACAGTTATCAAAGGTGATCAAAAATGCATTTCTATAGCAGCGGCATCTATAATAGCGAAAGTTTCTAGAGATTTATTTATGGAGGAACTGTCTTTAAAGTTTCCAAATTATAGTTGGGAAAAGAATTGCGGTTATGGAACAAAGAAACATCTAGAAGCTATTAAAAAATTTGGAATTACCGAGCATCATAGAAAGACTTTTTCCCCAATACACAACCTATTGATAAATTAAAAATTAAAACACAATCAATACGCAGACAAAAGTTGACTGAGGGAGTCTTCTAATATTATTTTCTCTCCTTAGTTGTATGATAATAAATAGAGACACGATCATTCTTGGGGATTCATTAAAAGAATTAAAAAAAATTCCAAATGAAACTTTTGACTGTATTTTTGCAGATCCTCCTTACAATCTTCAATTACAAAGTAATTTAGAGAGACCAGATCATTCTAAAGTTAAAGCCGTAAATGATGATTGGGATAAATTTGATAGTTTAAAAAAATATGATGAATTTTCTATTTCATGGATCAATGAATGCAAAAGAGTTTTGAAACCGAATGGAACAATATGGGTAATCGGAACTTATCATAATATTTTTAGATTAGGCAAAATAATACAAGATAAAGATTTTTGGATTCTTAATGACATAATATGGAATAAAAGAAATCCTATGCCTAACTTTAAAGGAACAAGATTTACTAATGCTCACGAAACACTAATCTGGGCTTCTAAAAACAAAAATTCAAAATACACTTTTAACTATAAATCATTAAAATGTTTTAATGATGACAAACAAATGAGATCCGATTGGGAATTGGCTCTTTGTACCGGAAACGAAAGAATAAAAAATGAAGAAGGTAACAAAGTTCATTCAACACAAAAACCTGAGGGTTTATTGTACAGAATTATTCTATCTTCGACTAAAAAAGATGATTTTATATTAGATCCTTTTTTTGGTACTGGCACAACTGGAGCAGTTGCTAAAAAACTAGGACGATACTATTACGGAATAGAAAGTAATAAACAGTATTTTCAAACTGCTGAGACAAGAATAAAAAAAATAAAAAAAATTGATGATAATTTTTTAAAAACTATAGAGAACAAAAGAAATGAAAAAAGAATACCTTTTGGTTATCTAATTGAAAGTGGAATAATAGAACCTGGATTAAAATTATTTGATGCCAAAAATAAAATTCAAGCACATGTAATGGCTGATGGCAGCATTCTATACAAAGATATCACGGGATCTATTCATAGCGTTGGTGCTAAAGCACAAGGAACCGAAAGCTGCAACGGCTGGTCTTTTTGGCATATTAAAATGGAAAATAAACTATATCCACTCGATCACTTAAGAGAAAAAATCAGAAAAAATAACTAGAACTTCTTGGATTGTAATTAAAAATCCACCCAAACATAAGTTTTTTTGCTAAAAAAGACTTTTCTATTATTTGAATAATATACTTCTCAAAATAATTAAAAATGGATTTTTCAAATGAAATAAAAAAACATTTAGATGTGATCTAAGAATTATTCTTCTAACTCTGCTGTTCCGTTTATTAAAATAAAATACACCTAGGTTATTAGTAACATTCTTAATAATTTGCTCATACAAAACATAGGAATCTTCTATTGCTAATGCGGCTCCCTGTGCCTGAAAAGGTACGGTGCCATGGGAAGAATCTCCTATAAAAATTTGATTATCTCTATAAAAAACTCTTTTTTTTAAAGAAAATATTGGCCATCGATATACCTCGTGAAGCGTATCTAGCGTCTCTCTTAAAATTTTATTTTCTGAAAAAAATATACTTCTAAATTGATCTGCTGGAAATGGAATTGAATAATTTACATCATCGCCTGTGTACGTTGTTTTTTCTGAAGATTTGCTAATTCCTGTAAAACTTAAATCGTTCTGACTATTAATAAAATAGGTTACTAAATGTTTATTGCCACTTAACCATAAACGAACCACATCATTCTCTAATGAATATTTTGAATAAAAGTTTTTTAACACGCCTCTGTAGGCATAAAAATTTGTACTTTTAATTATATTGTTATCCAACCTTGACTTAGAAAACATTCCATCAGCGGAAACTAACAGATCACAATGGTCTTCTGATCCATCGCTAAATTTGACTCTAATAATATTATGATCCTTGATAGTTTGTACAACTTGTTTGTTATAAAAAATTTCTTTCGGAGATAAATCTTTTTCTAAAAACTTTATTAAAACATTTCTGTCGCAAGATAGGTAAGGCATTTTATCACTTACTATATTTTGAAGATTCATCCTAACTTCTAGATTGCTTGTAAAATCTTTAGAATGAACTGGGTTTATGCTTAAATAATTAATTCTATGAAAATTATTATTCAAAAAAAATCTTGAATCTAAAAAATCTAAAATTCTTACTGCATTTGGTGTCAATTGAATTCCCGTAGGTCTTGATAACTTTCTTTCGAATCTTTCATATATTCTAAAATTATTAAAATTATTTTTTTTTAGAAAGTTAGCTAACGTTAACCCAGCAATACCTCCTCCAACAATAATAATTTTTTTAAACATATTTAATCTTTTTTGATTTTATTAATTCTATAAATTTTTTTGAGAAACCTGATAATAATGAATTATCCATTTTATTATAATTTATCCAGTAAAATTGATTATCCTTAATTTTTTTAATTTTTTTAAAAAGAACAATTTTAATTAACATTTTAATATTAGAAATATTATGAATAAAATTCTTTTCAATTATTTTTGGCTGGCCCTCGAAAAGAAAACTATTTTTTTTAAAATTCATATCAAATAAATTTTTTTTATAATCTATCAATGGAAGATTCGCAAAATCTTTTAATAATTTATTTTTTTTATTAAAAAATAGAATTTTATTTTTTTCTGAAGCATATAATAAATAATATTTTTTAATATTAACTTTCTTTTTATTAAAGATTTTATAATCGAAATCCTTTTTTTTAAAAGAAGTACAATTTTTCTTTACGGGACAAATATTGCATTTTGGGTTTTGCGGAGTGCATACTAATGCTCCCATCTCCATTAATGCTTGTGCAAATTGAGAAAAATTATTTTCTGATTTAATTTCTTTTAATTTTAAAAAAATACAATTTTTAAAATTTTTTTTATTATTTTTATAGCCAAATAATCTAGCTACAAATCTTTCCACGTTTCCATCTATACCTATAAAATCTTTATTAAATGCTATAGCCATTATAGCTGATGCAGTATAGTCGCCAATTCCAGGAAAACTCTTTAAAATTTCAAAATCAGCGGGCAATCTTCCTTTATATTTAGATTGAACTATCTTTGCTGTTTTAAGTAAATTTTTTGCTCTAGAATAATATCCAAGACCT
Organism: Candidatus Pelagibacterales bacterium; assembly: GCA_965235815.1. Lineage (GTDB taxonomy): Bacteria > Pseudomonadota > Alphaproteobacteria > Pelagibacterales > Pelagibacteraceae > Fontibacterium. Next base: position 83,227 of record CBDDZE010000002.1, read on the forward strand.
TGCCAAAGTTTATACACCTTTTCTAATTTTGCTTTTGATAATTTTTTAAAATTTGGAAATACTTCTATAAAATTTGTAAAAAAAGGAATCACTGTTTTAACTTGAGTTTGTTGAAGCATAAACTCGCTGACTAAAACTTTATAAATTCTATCCTGAAAACCGCGATATCTTCGCCATGGCAAATCTCTTTGATGATTATCGTACCAAGCAAGAATTTTATTTGATAAAACATTTTTCATGGTTATGGATAAATCTTTAAATAAATTATTTACTCAAGGTTTAAGACCTTTGCAAAGTTTATTACCAGAAAATGCTAAAAAAATACTTAAAAAAGATGGCTTTGTATATTTTGAAATAATTAAAAATTGGAAAAATATTGTTGGAGAAAAAATGTTTAAAGATGTCTCGCCTGTAAAAATTAAAAAAATTAATAATGAAAATATTCTCTCAATAAATGTTAATAAAAATGTAATGATAGAGATTGAATATTCCAGAGATCAAATTATTGAAAAAATTAATGGCTATCTTGGATTTAATGCAATTCATAAAATACAAATTAACTCTATAGATGAGTCTTTTAAAATAAAAAAAAAATTTATACTAAGTAATAATATTTTAAAAAAAATTAATGAAATTAAAAATAAAAATTTAAAAGAAATATTTCTCAAACTTAATAAATAAAATCATTATGATTACAATTAAAAATTATGTAACAAAAATTTTAGCTATTTTTTGTTTTTTAATAATTAGTTCTTTGTCTTATAGTCAAAATAATGACGAAATATTTATCGGAAATAAAAACGCAAAAGTTGAAATTAAAATTTATAGTTCATTTACATGTCCTCATTGCGCTAACTTTCATAAGAATACTTATCCAAAACTAGTAAAGGAATATGCAAGTAAAGATTTAATAAAAATTAGTTTTATTGATTTTCCATTAGATATTGCTGCATTAAATGCAGCAAAAATTGTTAGATGCTCAACAAAAGAATCAAGTATCTTGCTAATTGATGAGATTTATAAAAATCAAAATGTTTGGTCCGCAGGAGACAAAATACAAGAAATTAACAAAAAGTTATTTTTAATAGCTAATAAATTTAATTTATCTGATGAAAAGCTTACAAACTGTTTAAAGGATCAAAAATTGGAAGAAAAGATATTAAACGACAGAATTGATGGTCAAAAAAAATATTCTATTAACTCTACTCCTACTATTATTATTAATGAGAAAAAATTTGAAGGAAATGCTTACTTTTGAAAATTTATCAAAAGAAATATCAAGAATATTAAAATGAAATTTAAAAAACTAGAAATAGTTGGTTTCAAATCTTTTACCGATAGAACTCATTTGTTAATTGAGGATGGTCTTACAGGAATTGTTGGGCCAAACGGTTGTGGAAAATCAAATATTGTAGAGGCTTTAAGATGGTGTATGGGAGAAACTTCTGCAAAAAGCCTCAGGGGTAGCGGAATGGAAGATGTAATTTTCTCCGGAACATCAAACCGTCCTTCTAAAAATATTGCAGAAGTTAATATTCTTTTAGAAAATAACGAAAATGTTCCTCAGTATAGAGATACACCAGAAATAGAAGTTAAAAGAAGAATAGAAAAGGACAAAGGGTCAAGCTATTACATTAATGGAAAAGAAGTTCGAGCAAGAGATGTGCAAATATTATTTGCAGACCTTTCTACCGGAGCTCACTCTCCGTCAATGGTAAGTCAGGGAAAAGTCGGTTCTTTAATTACTGCAAAACCTACTGATAGAAGAGCAATACTAGAAGAGGCAGCTGGCATAGGAGGACTTCATGCTAGAAGACATGAAGCGGAGCTAAGATTAAATGCTGCTGAAAATAATCTTAAAAAAGCAGACGACATAATGAAACAAATCGAACTTCAGTTAAAAAATTTATTAAAACAAGCAGAAGAAGCTTCTAGATACAAAATAATATCAAATGATATTAAAAAACAAGAAGCATTAGCTGACTTATCTAAAAATTCAAGAAATTAATAAAGAACTCAAAGAAAGTCAGGAAGGATTAAACGAAATTGATGATGATATTAGTGCAGTAACAATTGAAAAAAATTATAGCAACGAACTATTGGAAAGTGAAAACAAAAGAATTAAGCCACTAAGGAATGATTTTGCAGAAATTACAAGTAAACTACAAAGACTAAACTTAGAATATGAAGATTTATTCAAACAAGAACAAAGAACCAAAGAAGAATCAGAAAAACTGAGAATTGATTTAAAAAATAGTAACGATGATCTGCAGAGCGAAAACATCAATATTAATAATGCCAACTCTAATATTAAGCGATTAACAGAGGAAAAAAGTGAAATATTAGAATTTGAAAAAACCTATTATGAAATTGAGAATAAAACTAATAATGATTTTAAAAAAATTTCAGAAGAATTAAATCTCGAACAAAAAGCACTTGAGACTTTATCAGAAAAAATATTTGCAAATATTGGAAATTCGGAAACTAAAAATGCTATTAATAATTATTTAAATTATTTTAAAAATTTTAGTGACAACCAGTCTAGAATACTAAATGATATTATAAATAATTTTGAAAACATTGGATCTCAAAAGGTTAAAGAAAACTTAAGAAATGTTCTAATTAGTTTTGAAGAAACATCAAAAAATGTTGAAAATTTATATAATCTAATCAAGAAAGATCATGAACAATTATCATCTTTTAATAAAGAAGATGTAAAGAACGAATTTACTCAAAAAACTTTTTTACTTAAAGAACTACAAGAAAAATATGCAATATTTCTAAGTAAGTATGAAACGATAAAGAACGACTCTATTAAAAGAAAAGAAAGAATTAAGAGCATTGATAATGAAATAGATAACTGGCGTAATTTAGAACAAAACTCAAAAACAAAATCAGAAAGTCTTTTATCACGACTAAAGAATTTAGAAAAAGAAATAACAAAAATTCAAATTAAGCCAAGTGAAATTGGTGAGCAAAAAGGCTTTTATCAAGAAAATATAAAAAATACTGAAGAGGCTAGAACGAAAATCAATTCAGAAATTGAAATTGCAGAAAATAAAATTACAGAAATTAATAAGGTATTAAGAGATATTAATGAAAAGGTTCTGATTGGACGTGAGAAAAAGGTGCGCTTTGAAACGCTTATAGATAATCACAAGGTAAAAATTTCAGAGTTAGAAAATAAAGTTAAGGAAGATTTTAAATGTTCAATCGACGATCTTTTAAATGAAGAAGACAAATTGTCTATTGAAAAAACAAGTATTGAAAAAATTGAAACTTTACTAAAAACTCTTAAAGATGAAAGAGATAATATGGGCGCTGTAAATTTAAGAGCAGATGATGAAACTAAAAATCTTGAAAACCAAATAAATAAAATGATGGAAGATAGAAAAGATCTTATGGCTGGAATATTAAAATTAAAGTCTAGTATTAACGAATTAAATCAAAAAGGAAGAGAAAAACTCATTGATGCCTATGATAAAGTTGGTCGCAAATTTAATGATGTGTATACGAAATTATTTGGAGGTGGAAATGCTAGACTTGAATTAATAGAATCTGACGACCCTTTAGAAGCTGGTTTAGAACTTTTAGTTAGTCCGCCTGGAAAAAAATTACAATCAATAACTTTATTGTCAGGTGGTGAACAGGCCTTAACTGCTATGGCTTTAATATTTGCTGTATTCTTAATTAATCCTGCTCCTATCTGTATTTTGGATGAGGTAGATGCTCCATTGGATGATGCAAACGTTACAAGATTCTGTTCGTTAATAGAGGAGCTAACCAAAATTACCGAAACAAAATTCATAGTTATCACCCACCATGCTTTGACAATGTCTAGAATGAATAGATTGTATGGAGTAACAATGGCTGAGAGAGGTGTTAGTCAATTAGTCGCTGTTGATCTTGAAAAAGCCGAAGAGATGGTAGCATAAATAAATAATGTCAGAGTTTGATGATCTTAAGTCCAAAATAGAATTAATAAAAAAAAAATATAAAAAAGACAAAATACAAAAAAACAATAATTCCATCGGATCTGCATTTAAAATCAGCACAGAATTAGTAGCTGCAGTTTTTGTCGCAATTTTTATTGGCTGGTACATTGATAAATGGTTAGGAACTAAGCCAATTTTTTTAATAATTCTATTATTAGTTGGTATTGTGGCTGGTATATTTAATGTTGTACGATCCGCAAAAATGATTAATAAAGACTAAATTTATGGCAACAAATCCAATGCACCAGTTCGAAGTTCATAAAATTGGACCTTCCTTATCTATAAATGGAATAGATATTTCTTTTACTAATTCAAGTTTATTTATGATGATCAGTTCAATTTTAATCATCACTTTCTTTGTTCTGGGAACAAAAAAAATAAGCATTGTCCCTGGAAAAATTCAAATTCTTAATGAACTTGTATTTAATTTTATCTCAAAAATGATTAATGAAACTGTTGGTAATGATGCAAAACCATATTTCCCATTCATACTAACTCTTTTTATATTTATATTAACATTGAACATGATTGGTCTATTACCCTACTCATTTACGGTTACTAGCCAGGTAATTGTCACGTTTTTTTTGCTATTGTAATATTTATTGGAGTTACTATTGTCGGTTTTGCAAAAAATGGATTAGGGTTTCTAAAAATATTTGTTCCATCTGGCATTCCCGTTTTTTTATTACCCTTATTAGTAGTTATAGAAATAATATCTTTCTTAAGTAGACCTATAAGTTTATCTGTTCGTTTATTTGCGAATATGCTTGCTGGACACACTATGTTAAAAGTTTTTGGTGGATTTGTTGTAAGCTTGGGTATCTTAGGTGGATGGTTGCCTTTAAGTTTTTCTGTGGCATTAACAGCTCTAGAAATACTTGTGGCTTTTTTACAAGCTTATGTATTTGCAGTTTTATCGTGTATTTATTTAAACGATGCATTACATATGCATCATTAAAACTAACAAAAAAAGGAGAAAAAACATGGAAGTAGCAGCAGCAAAGTTAATAGGAGCAGGTCTTGCGGCAATAGCATTGGGAGGAGCTGGAGTGGGTATAGGAACTATATTTGGTAATTACTTGTCTGCAGCAATAAGAAATCCATCAGCAGCTCAAAAGCAATTTCCTACGTTATTATTAGGGTTTGCATTGGCAGAGGCGACGGGTTTATTTGCTCTAGTTATTGCATTATTAATACTTTTTGCATTTTAAATTTCGTAATAAGTCTAAGCTTTGAGTTAATTAATGAAAAAATATATAATTTTTTTTATTCTTTCGTTATTTCTTGAACAAGAAGTAATGGCAAAAGAGGGAATGCCTCAACTAAATCCTGAGTTCTGGCTATCTCAAATATTCTGGTTAATTATATTTTTTGGTTTCTTGTATTTTTTAATTCACAAATTCTTCAGTCCTAAACTTTTCTCATTAATAGATCAGAGGGCTGATTTTTTAAAATCATTAATAAATGAAACAGAAAATAATAAAAATCAAATTCAAAAACTGGATAACGAATATAATAAAATAATAAATGAGGCCAAAAATAATTCAAAAGAAAATTCAGCAAAATTAAATGATGAGTTTAATGAAAAAATATCTATTAAAAAAAAAGAGTTTGAAAATTACTTAGATGCTGAAACTGCTAAAGTAGAAAATGATATTAATCATTTTAAACAACAGGCATTAGATAATATTTCCGACATAGCATCTGAATTTTCAAAAGAACTTATTGAAAAAATAACTGGAACAAAACCAAATGATAGTAATTTGAAAGCAATAATTTCAGAAATATCTAAAAAACAAAAAGAGAGCAGATATGTTTGATGCGGCATTTTGGGTAGCAATTTCGTTTATACTATTCTGTTTAATACTTATTTATAAAAAAATTCCTCAACTTAGTTAATAAATTATTAGAAAATAAAATAGATGAAATAAAGTCTGAAATTGAAAATACAAAAAATCTAAAGTTAGAAAGTGAACAATTGCTTAAAAAATATAAAGATAAAATTCAAGATGCTCATATCGAGAGTAAAAATATTCTAACTTCTGAAAAAAAAGATGCAGAAAATTTTATAAAAGAGTCTGAAAGCAAATTTGAACAATTAATGATTAATAAAAAAAAATCATTACAACAAAAATTAGAACAAATGAGAATTGCAGCAATAAAAGATATTCAGCATATTTCTAATAAAATTGCTTTAGAAGCAGTTAGAAAAATAATATTAGACCCCGCAAATATTGATAAAATAAAAATTATTAATCAAAAAAATCTAGAAAAGACTTTCGTTCAATTAAAACAGACTAAAATATCTTAACTTTTAGAGTGAGATCCATCACAAAATGGTTTCTTGTTAGTTTTTTTACAGCTACATAAAAAATAAGACTTATCCTCTGTAACAGTAAATTTCATTGGTTGAAAATTTGTGCTTTTATGAGAACCATCACAAAAAATTCCATCCTTAGAAAGGCCGCATGCACACCAATAATAATCTTTTCCCGTTTCTAAATTAATTTTTTTTGAATTTTTAATAATCTTTTCTTGCATTGTGCTATAACATAAATTGTATCCTAAATTATTTCAATGAACAAAAAATCAACTTCAAATGCATGTGAATTTATGAATATTTTTTATATTTATTGGTTTGGTCTCTATAAAACTTCCTCATATAATACTAAATTCAATATTTAAAAATTTTAATGGAACAAAAAATTGTAAATATATTTCTAGCAAGTCCAAGAGGATTTTGCGCAGGTGTTGACCGAGCTGTTGAAATCGTAAAAAAAACTATTAATAAATTTGGCGCTCCAGTTTATGTTAGGCACGAAATAGTACACAATGAATTTGTGGTCGAAAATCTAAGGTCGCAAGGAGCAATATTTGTTGAAGAGCTCTCTGAAATTAAAGATAAATCTAGACCTGTTATATTTTCTGCTCATGGCGTTCCTAAAGAAGTAATTAATGAAGCAAAATTAAATAATATTATTTACATAGATGCAACATGCCCTTTAGTGACAAAGGTTCATAGAGAAGCTGAAATTTTAGCAAAGGAAGAATACAATATTATTTTTATCGGTCATAAAAATCATCCTGAAGTAATAGGAACTTTAGGGCAAATAAACAATAATTATATTACATTAATTGAAAGTAAAGATGATGTGGAAAATTACTCTCCTAAAATTAAGAATAATAAATTTGCATATATAACTCAAACTACTCTTTCAGTAGACGATACTTTAGAAATTATTTCTTTTTTAAAAAAAAAATACCCTTTAATAAAAGAGCCGATTAAAAGTGACATTTGCTATGCAACAACAAATCGTCAAGAAGCTGTTAAACAAATTGCTAAAAAATGTGATTTATTTTTAGTTGTTGGAAGCAAAAACTCCTCTAACTCGCAAAGATTAGTAGAAGTTGCCAAAAGATTTGGTTGTAAAGAAAGTATCCTAATGCATTCTGATCAAGAATTGCCTGTTGATAAAATTAAAAATTCTACAAATATAGGCATTACTTCTGGTGCTTCGGCACCTGAAATATTGGTTGAGAATTTAATTAAAGAAATTAAAAGTATTACTAGTATTAAACTTGAAGAAGTAATTACTTCAGTTGAAAAAGTTTCTTTTAAACTTCCTACAATGCTTATTAAATAATGGCTGTTTATACTAAATTAGCACACCAAGAAGTGGAGCAATTTTTAGAACAGTACAATATTAATAACTTTAAAGATTATAAAGGAATTACAGAAGGAGTAGAAAATACCAATTATTTTATTAACACACTAGAGCAGGATTACATCCTTACTATTTATGAAAAAAGAGTTGATGAAAATGATTTACCGTTTTTCATAAATTTGCTGTCTAATTTGTCAGAAAATAAATTCCCTTGCCCAAAACCTATTGCAAATAAAAATAATGAAAAAATTAACAAAATTAAAAATAAAAATGCTGCTTTAGTAACTTTTTTAAATGGACAATCTAAGAATAAAATAACTAGTGAAGAGTGCTTTCAAATTGGTAAAATTGCTGCTCAATTGCATGAATTAACAAAACAACTTAAACTTAGTAGAAAAAATAATTTATCTATTGAAAATTGGAAAAGTATTTTTGAAAAAACTATCAAAGAAAAAATAGATTTAGATGAAACTACTATAAAAAAAACTAAAGATTACTTAACTTTTTTAGAAAGATAATTGGCCTAAAAATTTACCACAAGGTATTATTCATGCGGATTTATTTCCAGACAATATATTTTTTACAAATAATAAAGTTTCTGGAATCATAGATTTTTATTTTGCCTGCAATGATTTCTTTGCTTATGAAATAGCAATTTGCATAAACTCTATATGCTTTGATAACAATTCTACATTCAATATGACTAAGGCTAAAAATCTTATAGATGGATACTCTTCTGTAAGAACACTGAGTGAAGATGAAAAAAAATATTTACCAATTCTGTCTATGGGAGCGGCTATGAGATTTTTTTTAACAAGGCTATATGATTTTTATAATACTGATAATAAAGCAGATGTTAAAATTAAAGATCCTTTTGAATATTTTAAAAAAATTGAGTTTCATTCATCTATTAAAAATTTTAACGAATATTTTATTTAATGAACGAGGCAATAGTTTATACAGATGGTTCTTGTCTTGGTAATCCTGGTAAAGGAGGATGGGCGGCTGTAATTATTAAGAATAACCAAGAGGAAATAATATTTGGTTCTGAAAAAAACTCTACTAATAATAGAATGGAATTAACAGCAGCTATAAATGCTTTATTGAAAATCAAACAAGATAAAAAAATAAAGATTTATACTGATTCTAAATATGTAAAAGACGGCATTGAGAAATGGATTAATAATTGGAAGTTAAATAATTGGAAAAACTCCAACAAAAAAGACGTAAAAAATAAAGATCTTTGGACAAAATTAGATAACATAATTAGTAAAAAAGAAATTACTTGGAACTGGGTAAAAGCTCACTCAGTCAACAAATACAATAACAAAGTAGATTTCCTTGCAAGAAATGCTGCTAATGCAAACGATTAGATATTATATAATTTTTAATTTTATTTAAATTATTTGGTAATACGTTATAAAATTCTTTCATTTTAAGATTTTTACTAATCATCAATCGGTAGTTTAGGATTTTTTCTTAATATTTTATAAACAGTTTCTCCAAATTTTGCAGGATGGGCAGTTTCTAAACAAAATAAGTTTTCTGATTTTTTGTCATTATTTAAATAGTAGTTCTCTAAAGCCTTTAATCCAACTGAGGAATGTGGATCTAATATTTTGTTATTATATTTATAAACTGATTTAATAGTTTTTTTAGTATTATTTGCATTTACTAGAATTTGAATAAAAAATATTTTTAATTTTCCTTAAAGTATTTTTATCTATCTTGTAAAAACCTTTGCTACTAAGTTGCTTCATTAGCGCCGATATTTTTTTAGAATTATTATTATAATAAGAAGAAATTAATCTTTCAAAATTACTAGCTACTTGTATATCCATGCTTGGTGAAATACTAAATTTTACTTTTGAGGGCCTATAAATTCCATTTCTCAAAAACTTATATAAAAGATCATTTTCATTTGTTGCAATAATTAATTTAGATATAGGCAAACCCATTTTGGAAGCGATATAACCAGCATAAATATCTCCAAAGTTTCCCGTTGGAACTGAAAAAACACTTTTTTTGTTTTTTTCAGATAAACGAAAATGTGAATAAAAATAATAAACTACTTGAACAACGATTCTTGCCCAATTTATTGAGTTAACTCCTGACATATTTATAGATCTTCTGAAATTGAGATCATTGAACATAGATTTCACTAATGTTTGGCAGTCATCGAATGACCCCTTAACTGCAATATTAAATACGTTTTTTGAGTTTACTGTAGTCATAAGTTTTCTCTGCACTACAGAAACTTTTCCCTTGGGGTGTAAAACAAAAATTCTTAAATTTTTTTTATTTTTTACGGCATCTATTGCTGCAGCCCCAGTATCTCCTGATGTTGCAGTGATTAAATTAACTCTATTTTTACTTTTTGAGAGAATAACTTCATACATATTTCCTATTACTTGCATTGCAATATCTTTAAAAGCTAGAGTTGGGCCGTGATATAATTCTACTAAATTAAATTTTTTTACTCTTGAGAATTTTACTACATTATTGCTATTAAATTTTTTGTAAGAAATTTTTATAATTTTTTTTAACTCTTTATTGGAAAAAGTATTACCAGTATAAATTTTGATAATCTCGTAGGCCAAGTCATTATAATTTAATTTTGATAATCTATTTAAAGTAGCATTAGATAAACGAGGTATTTTTTTTGGAATATACAAGCCGCCATCAAGAGCTAGACCGTTTAAAAAAGTCTCAATAAAATTGTAAGTTTTTTTATTATCTCTTGTGCTTATGTATTTCATTACGCTTTCTTCCTATAAAATAAAAAAAAAATTATAGTAACTAACGCTAAGGCATACCATGTTATAGCATATTGCAAATGATTATTTGATAAACGAATTTCATAATTATTAGGAATAATATCTTTACTAGTTTTTGAAGTTTGAACGATTAATAAAGGATAGATATTCTTATTTAAAGATTTTTGTAAACTAACAATCTCAACAGAATATAAAAAATCTTCTTTAATATTGTTATCTGGTGTAAATAAATTCTTTTTTTGAATTTTTTTGGTATAACCTTCAACAACTTCATTACTGAATAAAGTTTTTTTTAATAAATTAATTTTATCTTTCTTTACCCAGCCCTTATCTACCAAAACTACCTGGGAATTATTTACTTCGTAAGGAATAATAACTTTGAAACCTATCTCGCCTTTATGCAAATGATATAAAAATAGTTTTGAATCTAAATTTTTTTTATTTAATGAAACTTTTGTATATTCTTTATTGATACTTTCATTAAAACTAACAGAACTTTTTTTTAAATTATTTTCTAGATTAATTATTAAAATATTTTTAGAATATAGCCTTATAATCTGCCAAGTTCCTAAGCAAAGAACTATAAATATAAAAAATATAAATAATATATCTAATGATTTAATTTTAGACAAAAGTAACTATTAACTTCCCCAAATATATATTGAGGCAAATAAAAATAACCAAACAACATCTACAAAATGCCAATACCAAGCTGCCGCTTCAAATCCAAAATGATGATCTGGTTTATAGTGGCCAGCTTTTGCTCTAAAATAACAAACTGCTAAAAAAATTGTTCCAACGAATACATGAAAGCCGTGAAAACCTGTCGCCATATAAAAAGTAGCACCGTAAATTCCTGAGCTGATTTTAAAATCTGCATGAATGTATTCGTAAGCCTGAAATGAAGTAAAAATAACTCCAAGAATTACAGTCAGTAACAATCCTGTTAATAATCCTTTTCTGTCATTCTCCAATAAGAGAATGATGCGCCCAAGTTACTGTTGTTCCTGATAAAAGTAATATTAATGTATTAACTAAGGGTATGTGCCAGGGATCTAGAGTCTATTATATCTTTTGGCGGCCAAACACCTCCTATAGACTGGATCGGGATACAAACTGGAGCCGAAGAAGGCCCAAAACCAAGCGACAAAAAACATTACCTCTGACATTATAAAAAGTGTCATTCCGTATCTGAAACCGATTTGAACCACTGGAGTATGATCGCCTTTATGTTCACCTTCAATAACAACATCTCTAAACCACATAAACATTGAATAAAGAGTCAGAGCTAATCCAATTAAAAGTAGCCACATAGACTTTGAATGCATGTAATACACTGCACCAAAGGCTAACACCAAAGCTGCAAAAGAAGAAAAGATAGGCCAAATACTTGGGTCTACTAAATGGAAATCATGACTTTTTTTATCGTTATCTGACATTAATTTTTGTCTTTTTTAAAATTAGCTACATCAAAAAAAGTATAAGATAAAGTAATATCCTTAATTTCCTTTGTAGATAAGTCTTCAACTATTTTTGGATCAATAAAATATGCCATTTCAAATTCTTTTGACTCCTTAGGTTTTAATGTTTGTTGTTCGAAACAAAAACAATTAATTTTATTAAAATACTTTCCAGCAGTATCTGGCACAACATTAAATGTTGAAACTGCTGTAGAGGTTTCATTTCCTAGATTTTTTACTTTAAATTTAATAGTTGAAACTTGCCCTGGTTTAATATTTTCTTTTGTTTTCTCTACTTTAAATTCCCAAAATAGACCTTTTGCAACATTAGTATCAAACCTAGTTGCAATATTATGATTGATAACAACGTTTGGAGCTTGTTTGGAAATTTTTGTAGTTCCTCCAAAACCCGTTACTTTACAGAATAATTCATAAAGCGGAACTGAAGCATAGGATAAACCAAGCATTGCAAAAAATATTAATACTAAATAAATAGGGTTAATTTTATTTTTAATTTCTCCACTCATAAAGGTCTGGCAAATATTCCTAAATTATAAATTGTAAAAACAAAAAAGAAGATAACTAACAATATTAATAAAATAGCTGTAATATTATTTTTATTCATTAAAAAAATTTAAAGAAACTTTCAATTAATAATAAAGTAAAAATTAAAAATAAATATAAAATAGAAAAAGCAAAAATCTTTTTTGCAAATTGAATAGTATCTTTTTTATTATCTGCTTTTAATAATTTGTATGTTAAAAAAATATAAAAAAAACCCAACATAGCAGTTGGCAATAAATAAAAAAGACCTGCAAAATTATAATAAAAAGGAAGTATAGTTATAGGAAACAATATAAGTGCATAAGCAAAAATATTTTTCTTAGTAAAATTTATTCCTGAAACGACTGGAAGCATCGGAATTTTAGCTTTCTTATAATCTTCAGACTTATATAAAGATAATGACCAAAAATGTGACGGTGTCCAAAAAAATATAATTAAAAACAAAATTATCGGCTCAATAGATAAGTTATTATTAGCAATAGTCCAGCCTATTACTGGTGGAAATGCTCCGGCAGCACCTCCTATTACAATATTTTGGGTACTTCTTCGCTTTAGCCAGATTGTATAAATAAAAATATAAAAACTAATAGTAATGGCTAATATTGAGGCTGATAAAATATTGGAAACTAAATATAACCCAATAATTGAGATTAAGCTTAGAGAAATTCCAAAATATAATGCCTGATTATTTGAAATTTTTCCAAGAGGAATGGGTCTTAAACATGTGCGAGACATTACTGCGTCAATTTCTGAGTCGTACCACATGTTAAGTGCACCAGCTGCACCAGCGCCAAGTGCTACAAAAAGCAGGGCTAATGCAGATGTAAAAAAATCTAAATTGTTATTTGTAATAATTAAACCTACAAAAGCTGTAAAAACTACAAGAGACATAACTCTCGGTTTCATTAAATTGTAAAAATTTTTAAGAACTAAAATATTTTTACTTTTTTGATAATTGGCAAATGTAGATTTATACACTTTATTTAATTATTTAATATTGGGTAGCTCATTAAATTGATGGAATGGTGGAGGCGAACTTAAAGTCCACTCTAATGTATTCGCTCCTTCGCCCCATTGATTATTAGGAACTCTTTTTCCTCTAATAAATGCATGGGCTAATAAAACTAGAAATACTAAAACTCCAAACGCGGAAATATAAGATCCAACGGAAGAAACATAGTTCCAGCCGGCGTACGCATCTGGATAATCAGCATACCTTCGCGGCATTCCTGCTAAACCTAAAAAATGCTGTGGAAAGAAAATTAAATTAACTCCTATAAATGTTAACCAAAAATGAATTTTTCCTAAAATTTCTGAGTACTCATAGCCTGACATTTTTCCAAACCAGTAATAAAATCCTGCAAATATAGAAAATACTGCACCCAACGAAAGCACATAGTGGAAGTGAGCAACTACATAATAAGTATCATGAAATGATGTATCTACCCCAGCACTTGCAAGAACAACTCCGGTAACTCCCCCAACTGTAAATAAAAATATAAAACCAATGGCCCAAAGCATCGGAGTTTTTAAAGTAATTGATCCTCCCCACATTGTGGCAATCCATGAAAATACTTTTATGCCTGTAGGAACAGCAATAATCATGGTTGCAAAAACAAAGTATGCTTTTGTATCAACGCCCATACCGACAGTGTACATATGGTGAGCCCAAACAACAAAGCCGACAACCCCAATAGATACCATCGCATAAGCCATTCCGAGATACCCAAAAATAGGCTTTTTTGAAAAAGTTGAAATAATATGACTAATCATTCCAAAGCCTGGAAGTATCATAATGTAAACCTCTGGGTGTCCGAAAAACCAAAATAAATGCTGAAATAAAACTGGATCCCCTCCTCCTTTAGGTTCAAAAAAAGCAGTTCCAAAATTTCTGTCAGTTAACAACATTGTGATTGCACCAGCAAGAACTGGCAGAGATAACAATAATAAGAAAGCAGTCACAAGAATTGACCATGCAAACAAAGGCATTTTATGCATAGTCATTCCTGGTGCTCTCATATTAAAAATTGTTGTAATAAAATTGATCGCTCCAAGAATTGATGAAGCACCAGCAAGGTGCAAACTTAATATTGCAAGATCCATTGCCGGTCCTGGTTGTCCAGCTTTAGAAGATAAAGGAGGATATATCGTCCAACCTCCACCAACACCTAATCCACCAGGAGGTCCTTCAACAAAAATGGATGTGATTAATAAAATAAATGCTGCTGGCAATAACCAAAACGAAACGTTATTCATTCTAGGAAATGCCATATCAGGCGCGCCTATCATTAACGGAACAAACCAGTTTCCAAATCCACCTATCATTGCTGGCATAACCATAAAAAAGATCATTATTAGTCCGTGACCTGTCACAAGAACGTTATAAAGATGATAATTACCTTTCAGGATTCCATCTCCAGGATACATAAGCTCTATTCTCATTAAAACAGAAAAGGCTGTCCCAACTAGTCCTGCTACAATTGCAAAAATTAAATATAAAGTACCTATGTCTTTATGATTTGTTGAAAATAACCATCTTCTCCAAAAACTTGGGTAATGTGAATGATCAGAGCTTGTTGTAGCCATTTATTTTTTTTCCTTTATTAAATTTTCTGCAACTATTTTATTTTCTGGGTATTTTGCAAATTTAACTTTCGCCTCTTTAAGCCACTCATTATATTGTTTTTCAGAAACTACTCTAACTGCGATCGGCATAAATGCATGCCTAGATCCACATAACTCAGAACATTGTCCATAATACACACCTTCTTTTTCGGCTTTAAACCAAGTTTCATTTATTCTTCCTGGAACTGCATCTCTCTTAACTCCAAAAGAAGGAACTGTCCAAGCATGCAATACATCATTAGCTGTAATTAAAACTTTAACAACTTTATTAACTGGAACAACCACATGATTGTCAGTTTCTAAAAGCCTTGGTTGATTAGGTTTTAAATTTTTAGTTTCTATCATGTTAGCTTCAAATGCAATTTTCTGATCTGGATATTCATATCCCCAGTACCACTGATAACCTGTTGCCTTGATAGTAACGTCAGCCTTTGGAATAACGTCTTGTTTATAAAGTAATCTAAATGATGGAACTGCTATCACAATTAAAATCAAACAAGGAATAACTGTCCACAAAATTTCTATGAAAGTATTATGAGATGTTTTTGAAGGTATTGGATTTTTTGACGCCCTAAATCTTATAATCGAGTAAAGAAGTAAAAATAGTACAAAAACAGATATTGCGACAATTATTGGTAGTAAAATAAGGTTATGAAGGTGAACAATATCATCCATAACAGAAGTTACTGACTCATTATAGCCCATCTGCCAATTTTCTCTGGCAAATGATGTGCTTGTAGGGATAATAAGCTCTGTTTCTAAATAAAATTTATTAAGAAATTTTTGTGTCATTAATTAAAGATATAATATGTAAATATAGTTATTTAGCTATATTAATAACACAAATATATACAAAAAATTTGCGACAATTTATCTAAAAATGCATTCAAATTTAAATGAATTTTTTTCAAAAGAAAATTCAATTTCAAGAAAGTCAGCAGAAACAATAGTTAATAATACTCTTTTTAAGTGTGATGATGGTGAATTATTTCTAGAATCTACTGTTTCGGAGTCATTATTATTAGATGATGGAAAAATCAAAAATACTAGTTATGATTCTAGCAAAGGTTATGGTTTAAGATCGGTTAATAATGACATTACAACCTATTCTCATTCCAACGAATTAACTGAAGAATCTCTAAAAAATTCTGCAAAAATAATTCTAGATGCTAATAAAAATTATTCTGGAAAAATAAATTCAGGACCAAAAAAAACTAATAAATATTTATATACAGACGTTAATCCTATTGAAGCAAAAAATTTTTCAGAAAAAATTGATCTATTAAATAAAATTGATAAATATTTAAGATCTAAAAATCCATATGTTAAACAGGTTTCAAGCTCAATATTTTCTGAATACCAACAAATAGAGATTATAAGACCTGACAATCAAAGTTATTCCGATAAAAGACCACTTGTTAGATTTAATGTTTCAATCATGGTTGAAAAAAATGGAAGAAAAGAAACTGGAAGCTATGGAACGGGCGGCAGAAAAATATTAGATGAATACATCGCTGAATTAAATTGGAAAAAAGTTTGTGATATTGCCCTAAAACAAGCATTAATTAATCTTGAAAGTGTTGATGCTCCTGCTGGCGAAATGAAAGTAGTTCTAGGACCTGGTTGGCCTGGAATACTTCTTCATGAAGCAATTGGGCACGGACTTGAAGGTGACTTTAATAGAAAAAAAACTTCAGCATTCTCAAATTTGATGGGACAAAAAATAGCTGATGAACAAGTAACTGTTGTTGATGATGGGACAATTGAAAATAGAAGAGGATCAATCACTATTGATGACGAGGGAACCCCGACTAATAAAACTGTTCTAATCGAAAAAGGAATATTAAAAAATTATATACAAGATAGATTAAACGCAAGATTAATGAATGTGCAGCCAACAGGAAATGGTCGAAGAGAAAGTTTTGAACACATACCAATGCCTCGTATGACAAATACTTATATGCTTTCTGGAAAATATCATCCTGATGAAATAATTAAATCAGTTGATAAAGGAATTTATGCCGTTGCCTTTGGTGGCGGACAAGTAGATATCACAAATGGTAAGTTTGTTTTCTCTTGTACTGAGGCTTATGAAATTAAGAATGGAAAAATTGGCAGACCATTAAAAGGGGCAACATTAATTGGCAATGGTCCTGACGTTCTGACAAAAGTTAAAATGGTTGGTAATGATATGGAACTAGATGCTGGCGTTGGAACTTGTGGAAAAAATGGACAATGGGTACCAGTTGGCGTTGGTCAGCCAACAATTTTAATTGATGGTATTACTGTTGGCGGAACACAAAATTAATTAATCTGATAATTTAAAATAGTAAGGCCTACAACCGCTGCTGTTTCTGATCTTAAAATATTTTGTCCTAATGAAATAGGAATGCAATTACTCATGCTGTTTAATAAGTCTCTTTCTTTTAATGAAAAATCACCTTCTGGACCAACTAGTAAATAAAATTCACGATTTTTATTATTTTTAAGAACTTCTTCAATTTTTTTATTAGAAGAGTTAATGTCTGCAAAAAAAACTATAGAATTTTTATCAAGAGATTTGAGTTTTTTCTCTAACTTTTCAACCGCATGAATAGCTGGCAAATATAACTGATTAGATTGTTCGCAAGATTCTTTTATGATTCTTTTTGCCCGTTTAATATTTAAATTTTTTACTACAGATTTTTCTGAAATTATAGGTATGAAACTGTTAACTCCTATTTCTGTACATTTTTGAATTAAATAATCTAGTTTTGAACTTTTAATTAATGAAAATATTAAAGATATATTTCCTGGTTTTTTTATATTTTCAATTTTTGAGATTAATTTTACTTTTGTATTTTTTTTATCAGAACTAATGATCTCTCCTTTGAACTCTCCATCCTTGGGGTTAAATAAAAAAACATTATCCCCTTCTCTTAAACGCATCACATTCGTCAAATAATGAGCGTCTTCTTTTTCTAAAATTAAATCCAAATCTAGGTTTAACTTTTTATCCAAATAAATTCTTACTTTTAAAGACATAACTGTTATTGTAACTAAATTACCTAATTTTTACAAAATGTACCAATTTGCTAACCTATTAAGATTAAATAAACCAATAGGAATCTTTTTACTATTCTGGCCATGTGCTTGGAGTTTAGCAATGACTCAATGGTATGTTGTTAATAATTATCTATTTATTAAATACTTAATTCTATTTTTTGTTGGTTCAGTAATCATGAGAAGTGCTGGCTGCGTCTATAATGACATTGTAGACAAAAAAATAGATATCAAGGTTCAAAGAACAAAAAAACGCTTAATAGCTTCGGGAAAAATAACAACTAAAACTGCGTGGCTTATTATTTTATTGCTACTAATTCCTGCCTTCATAATATTATTTCAGTTTAATAATTTTTCTAAAATATTAGGCCTTTCATCTGGATTGTTAATTATTACCTATCCTTTTATGAAAAGGATAACATTTTGGCCTCAGTTATTTCTTGGGTTTACATTTAATTGGGGTGTATTACTTGGTTGGTCAGTATTCTTCGAAAATTTAACAATAGAAATTATTATTTTGTATATGGCAGGAATTTTTTGGACTTTAGGATATGACACAATTTATGCCTTACAGGACAGACGTGATGATTTAAAAATAAAAGTTAAATCTACAGCGCTTAAATTTGAATATGACATAAAAAATTTTTTATTTTTTTGTTATATTTCAACAATAACTTTGTTAATTGGCCTAGGATTTTTAACAAATAGATCTCTTACATATTTCGTCTTATTAGCAATTGCAGCATTACATTTAGTCTATCAAGTTATAATAATTCAAAAAATAAAATCTAATAATAGAGAGAAAATTCAAATAGTTTTTAATAGTAATAATTCTTTTGGAATCTTAATATTTTTAATATTTTTTTTAGAAATCTATTATGGTTAAAGATGATTTTTTCTTAAATAATCTTGGTGAATATTGTATTGATGAATTAAAGAAAATTGGAGTCAACAAGTTCAGAAGTTATTGTAGCTCATTCAATCTCTGAGGATATGTTGCAAAGAAATGGAAAAATTGAAGAAGTTACAAGATCTGAAGATATTAGCATCGGCTTAACTGCTTATATAGGTAAAAAAAAATCCTCTATCTCGATTTCTAATTTAACAAAAAATAATATTAAACAAGCTATTGTTAGATGTTATGAAATGGCAAAAAATACTCCTGAAGACAAATATTGCGGTTTACCAGAAAACTATAATACTGAAAAAAATCAAGTTGATTTAGATTTATTTGATAATTCAACAATCTCTTTTGAAACTAAAAAAGATTATATTTCTGAATGCGAAGCAGAAGCATTGGCTCAAAAAAAAATAGTTAATTCTAATGGAGTTTCATTTACCGAGGCAAAATCAAATTTTGTATTAAAAAATTCAAATGGCTTTTCTAATGGGCAAAAATCATCGATCTTTAGTATTTCATGCGATGTTGTTGCTAAAGAAAAGGAAAGCATGGAAAGAGACTATGAATATTCATCAAAAAGATTTTTTTGTGATTTAATGAAACCGAGATTAATTGGAAAAATAGCAGCTGAAAGAGCAAGCTGCTAGGTTAAGTCCAAAAAAAATAGATTCTTTTAATGGTCCTGCAGTATTTGAACCAAGAGTAGCATCAAGTTTTTTATCTCATTTAATATCGTCCATTTCTGGACACAATTTAGCTAGAAAAGTGAGTTTTATTAATGGAGATATTGGAGAAATTTTGTTTGAAGAAAATATTAATGTTATTGACGATCCCTTAATAAAAAAAGGACTAGGATCAAGAAACTTTGACTCCGAAGGTGTGATTTGTGAAAAATTAGAACTTATTAAAAAAGGTAGACTAAACGAAATTATTTTAGACTGCTATTCTAGTAGAATGTTAAATAAAAAGTCTAACGGAAGATGTGGTGGTACTACAAATTGTTATTTCGAAAATGGAAAGTTAACAAAAAAAGATTTAATAAAAGATATTCAAAAAGGAGTTTATATTACAGAATTATTTGGCTCAGGATTTAACAGTGTAACCGGAGATTTTAGCAAAGGAGGTTCCGGTTTCTTAATTGAAAATGGAGAAATAACTTATCCAATTAGCGAAATAACAGTTGCTGGGAATATTAAAAATATGTTCAGAGAAATTGAACTTAGCTAATGACTTAGAGTTTAGATCCCGAATAAATTCTCCAACAATTAGAATTAATAATATAAGTATAGCAGGCAAATAAATGAATAAACTAGATTTAGTAAAAAGAATTTTTAAAACACAAGTCAAAAGATATATTCCAGAATTAAGTCTAACTTTTTTATTTATTATTCTAACTTCTCTTACTACAGCAGCAACTGCATGGCTACTAGATCCTGCCATTAAAGAAATCTTTGAAAATAAAAATATGAAAATGCTTTATATTATTCCTATAGCAATAATAATTACTTTTATTATTAAAGCTTTTGCAATTTATGGAACAAGAATTGTAACAATTAAAGTTGGAATAAAAATAATTAAAAATATTCAAACTTTAATGGCTAAAAAATTTTTATTATCAGATATTTCACATATTACAAAAAAACATTCTGGAAAATACTTATCAAATTTTACTAATGATACTGGAGTGCTTTTTGGTGTTTTAACTGGAGTAGTTGTTACTTTATTTAAAGAAAGTTTTACACTTATCGCCTTGCTTGGGTTAATGTTTTATCATGACTGGCAGTTAAGTTTACTTGCGATAATAATGATTCCTATAGCAGCTATTTCCTCAAAAAATCTTGGAAAAAAAATGGGAAAAAAAGTTAATATAAGTTTAGAAGCTTCAGATAAATTTATGAAATTCTTAAGTGAAATAATTAAAGGTTCTTGGTTAATAAAAATATATCAAAAAGAGGAAGAAGAACTAAAAAGAATTAGTATGATTATTGATGAAAGATTTAAAGCTATAAGAAAAGTTGAACAAACAAGACTTGGGTGCTGGACCAATTATGGAAGTAATCTCTGCAATAGCAATTGCTATGGTTGTTTTTTTTGCAGGATACAGAAGTATGCAAGGGGCGATAACACTTGGTGAATTTGTATCTTTTCTTGCAGCCTTAATGCTGGCATATCAGCCAGTAAGAGCACTGGCTGGTATAAATATTGGAATACAAGAAGGAATTTCTGCTGCAAAAAGAATTTATGAAATAATAGATCAAAAAAATGAAATTTATCACGATGAAAATGCTCCATCTTTAAAATTAAAAAATGCAAGCATAGAGTTTAAAAATATTAGTTTTACTTACCCAGACGGAACTCAAGCTTTAAAAAATCTTTCTGCAAAAATAGAAGGTGGAACTAAAGTTGGTCTTGTTGGCGTTAGTGGCTCTGGAAAAACTACATTTTTAAACTTAATACCAAGATTTTTTCATTTAAAAAATGGTTCAATATTTATTGATAACCAGAATATTAATGACATTAACTTAAATTCTCTTAAGAAAAGAAATATCTCTAGTGAGTCAAGATGTAATACTTTTTGATGACACTATTAAGGCAAATATTTTATATGGAAATGCACTAGCCTCAAATGAAGAAATCATAAAAGCATGTAAGTTTGCAGCTGCACAAGATTTTGTTGAAAAACTTCCAAATAAATATGAAACTATAATTGGAGAAAATGGTATTAAATTATCTGGTGGCCAAAAACAAAGATTATCTATTGCAAGAGCTATATTAAAAAATTCTTCTATAATATTATTAGATGAGGCTACGTCATCTTTAGATTCTGAGTCTGAATCAGTTATTCAAAAAGCTATAGAAAACTTAACTAAAAATAAAACAACTATTATTATTGCGCATAGATTATCTACGGTAATGAATTGTGATAAAATTTTAGTTTTTGAAAACGGTAAAATTATTGAGGAGGGTAAACATGAGTTTTTAGTAAATAATTCATTCAACGTACAAAAAATTATATGAAAAACAAATTATAAATTAATGAGAGTTATTTATTATTTTGTAACATTATTGTTACATTATTTAATACGACCCTATCTCTACATTAGAATTCTTAAAAAAAAAGAATCCTCAATTCGATTTAAAGAAAAATTAGGAATAACAAATGCACAATAGATTTGAAGGATATCTAATATGGTTTCATTGTGCGAGTATAGGAGAATTAAAAAGTATATTTCCGATTATTGATTACTACATAAAAAAAAATAAAATTTTAGTTACCACTTCTACTCTAAGTTCTAGTGAAATTTTCTATAAAAAATATAACGATAATAAAAATATTATTCATCAATTTTCACCAATTGATAGCCCACAAATAGTACAAAAATTTTTTAAAAAATGGCAACCTAATATTATTTTTTTTACAGACTCAGAATTATGGCCAAATCAAATTTTTTACGCAAAAAACAATAATATACCAATAATTTTACTTAATGGGAGAATTTCTAAAAAATCATTTGCTAAGTGGAAATTATTTAAGAAATACTATGCATGAAATATTAAAATGTTTTAAATTAATTTTATGTCATAGCAATTTAAGTAAGGATTATTTTAATTATTTTGAAGCTAATCATGCAGAAATTGTTGGAAATCTTAAATTCATTAGTCTCTAAAAATTCTAACTTTAAAAAATGATAGATAATTATAATCTACAAAATAGAATAATATTTATAGCTTTGAGCACCCATAATACCGAAGAGGAATTGTGTGTAAAAACTCATCTTTCTTTAAAAAAAAAATATCCAAATTTATTAACTATAATTATTCCAAGACATATTAATAGAATTTCTAGAAATAGAAGAAATGGTAAAAAGCTATAATTTAAATTTTTTAACAGAAAATTCTTTATCTAATATTAAAAATGAAACAGATATTTTAATTGTTAGTTCATATGGAAATACAGAAAAGTTTTTAAAACTATCAAAATTTATTTTTATTGGTGGTTCTTTAATTAATCATGGTGGACAAAATCCAATAGAAGTTGCTTATAATAATTCGTTTATCTTTCATGGTCCCTATGTACATAATTTTACTGAGATGTATAATTTTTTACGTAATGAAAATATTGCTTTTGAAGTGAAATCTGAAAAAGAACTAATTGAGCAATTAGAAAAAAAAATTAAGACACCTCAAAATATTAATATCAATGAAAAAATAGTCAAAATTGGTAATGAAATTCTATCATCTACAATTAAAAAATTAGATCAATATATTGTTAATTAATAAAATGTATTTTATAAAACCAAAATTTTGGGATAAAAAAAATAATTCTTTTTTATCAACGTTATTATACCCATTATCAATTATCTATTATCTTGCTAATATTTTAAAAAAAAAAATTATCCATTAGTAGAAAAATTTGAGATACCTATAATTTGTATTGGAAATATTTATATTGGAGGAACAGGGAAAACTTCTACCGCTATAGAGATATTTAAAATATTAAATGGATTTAAAAAAGTCTGTTTTTTAACAAAAGGATATGGAAGAAAAAGTAATAAAGATATTTATTTAAGTGAAATAAATACCCCTAATCAAAATACAGAAGATACAGGTGATGAACCGTTACTATTAAACAAATTTGGACATGTATATATTTCAAATAATAGAGCTGACAGCTATAAATACTATTATAAAATTAGGGTACGACGCCATTATTCTTGATGATGGATTTCAAGATCATATAATATTTAAAAATTTAAATATTTTATGCTTTGATTCAAAAAATTGGGTTGGAAATAATAATTTAATACCCTCTGGACCACTTAGAGAGCCATTAACATCAATTAAATAAGCTAATTTTATAATTATCAAAGGAGAAAAAAATCAAATCATTGAAAAAGAAATTAAAACAATAAGTCCAAATATTGAAATTATTTACACTGAAAACAAAATTGAAAATATTGAAACATTTAAGAAATAAAAATTTTATAGCATTTACTGGAATTGGCAATCCTTATAGTTTTTTTAATACATTACTAAATCATAAAATAAAAATCATAAAACAAATTATTTATCCAGATCATTTTCAATTTACTGAAAAAAATTATAAAATTTTATTTCAAGAAGCTGAAAATAATAAATTGCTAATTTAATAACAACAGAAAAAGATTATGTAAGAATTAATAATCAATTTAAAGAAAAAATTTATTATACTAAATTGAATACTATATTAATTGGAAAAGAAATCTTTAGAAAAAGAACTTAAAAAATTATTTTAATGAAAATTATCAGATATTTTTTAGAATTTATTTTAGTGATATCTTTTTTTTTAATATTCAAAATTATAGGTCTTAAACTATCTTCCAAATTAGGGGAAATAATTGGAAAATATTTTGGTCCTCTATTTAGAAAAAAAATAATAGTAAAAAAAAATATTTTAATAGCATTTCCAAATATTGATGAAAAATCAATTAATCAAATCATTGATGGTATGTGGAAAAATATAGGAAGAATATTTGGAGAATATATCCATATAAATAAATTTAGTCTTCTAGATAATGAAAAGAATAAAATTGTATTTATAAATAAAAATAATTTACAAATCTTAATGAACAATAATAAACCCATAATCTTCTTTTCTGGCCATTTTGCAAATTTTGAATTAATGGCAAAATGTTTAAGAGAATTACAGTTTAATATTGGTGCAATTTATAGACCACTTAATAATATTTTTTTAAATCCAATTATGGAATTTATTAGAAAAAAATATATTTGCCCAATTCAAATAGAAAAAGGTTCCAATGGAACTAAAAAATTAATTAAACATATTTCTACCAAAAATCCTTTAGCATTAATGATTGATCAAAGATTATCATCCAGTATTCGTGTACCATTTTTTAATCAGCCAGCCACAACAACCACAACTCCTGCTCAATTAGCTATTAAATATGATGCATTGCTTGTTCCGGTATTTTTAAAAAGATTAGAAAAAACTAATTTTGAATTTTTTATTGAAGAACCTTTGATAATAAATAGAACGAATGATTATGATAAAGATATTTTTAATATTACTCAAATTATGAATATAAAAATAGAGGAATTTATAAAAAGAGATCCTGCTCACTGGCTATGGTCACACGATAGATGGAAATAAAAATACTATTTAAGAATTAATTCTGGATCAATTTTGGCATCAAACCAATTCACTCCAAAATGCAAGTGTGGTCCAGTGGCTCTGCCTGTTGATCCGACCTTTCAAATTATCACTTTTTTAATTAATTCATCTTTTTTTACTAAAATTTCATCTAAATGAGCGTAAATTGTGGAAACCCCATGTCCATGATCTAAAATTATACTTCCTCCTGTAAAATAAAAACCATTTTCAGCAAGTGTCACATAGCCATCTGCCGGAGATTTAATCTCTGTTCCTTTAGGTGCTGCATAATCAATACCTAAATGTGGTGAACGAGCCTTGCCATTCAATATTCTTTGACTTCCATAAACTCCTGATATCACACCATCAACAGGCTTACTAAATCCGGATGAGAAAAACTCAAAATCTGAATTAATTAATTGAGCATTTTTAATTAAATTATTTTCTTTTTTTATTATTTCTAATGATTCTTGATCAGGAGTTACCATTTTTTCATTGAGCCCATCAATTTTTTGAATTTTGTATTGTCTTTTCTTTATTTTGTAAGTTTTAGAAATTATTTGATTATTCTTATCAACTGACTTAATAACAACATTTCCTACTTGAGTTGTAATTAATACCAAATACATAAATACCATTTTTGGATAATTTTATTTTTTGATTATTAACATATATACCCCAAGTTAAATTTGAATTTATAGTCCAAACAAAATGATACCATGTAATTTCTCCATTTAACTCAAAAGCATTTAAAAAGTTTGATTGGAATAATAAAAATAATATAATTAAAAAACGCATTTATTTTTTATTCAATTGTTTAAATCTTTCTGCAGCCTCAACATAGGAAAAGTAAGCTTCTTGCAATTCCACATTCCAATATTTTAATTCCGATAAATCTATTTTCTTTCCAGAGACTTTGCAAAACACATAATCGCCTGGATTGATAATCTCAAAATTTGCAGGTTTAAATTTTAATTTCGCTTCTTTCATAAGAAATATTTTTAACTAATTTTAGCTTTAATTTTTCCATCTGATAATTCAATTACAATATCATTATTTTTATTAGCGTGATCTTTTTTGTAAACAAGATTATTATTTAAGTCTCTGACAATTGAAAAACCTCTTTTTAGAATTCTATTAGTATCTAAGCTATTTAATCTAGAAAAAATACTATTTAAATTTAACTGAAAATATTTAAATTTATTTTTTAATAAATTAACAATGTGATTTATCAAAACTTTTAATTTTATCTTTCTTTTCTCTAATAAGATTTTTTAAATTATTAATATTTAATGATTTTACTAATTGGTAAATATTTTTATCTTTTTCTTTTAAAAATAAATTAAAACTAGAAATTAATTGTTTTTGTAATGCAAAAATTTTTTCTGTTAAATTATTTTTTTCTGGGACAGCTTTTTCTGCGGCGGCTGTTGGAGTTGATGCTCTATAGTCTGCAACAAAATCCAGTAAAGTAAAATCAGTCTCATGACCAATTGCAGAGATAATTGGTATTTTACTTGCAAATGCAGCTTTAACTACATTCTCATCATTGAATGATATTAAATCTTCTACTCCTCCACCTCCTCTAGCTATTATTATTGTATCGACATTAATTTTTTTGTTAAAAAATTCTATTCCTTGAATAATTTCTCCTGCTGATTTATTTCCTTGCACAGAAATTGGATAAATTAATAAGATGGGTTGGATATCTATCTTGCACTCTGTTGATAATATCCATTATTACCGCGCCTGTTGGTGAGGTGATTATTCCAATTTTATTAGGAATAAATGGAATAGATTTTTTATGTTCTTCGTTAAAATAGCCTTCAGCTTGTAATTTTTTCTTTCTTTGCTCAATTAATTTTAGGAGCGCTCCCTCGCCTTGAAGTTCGATTTGATCTACTTTAATTTGGTAACTTGAGATACTACTTTTGGCATAGGTTGTAATCTTTCCTTCAGCAACAACCTCCATGCCTTCTTCTGGAAAAACTTGCAAAAGTGGCACTGCGCTTGACCAGCATATAGCATTTAAAATAAAATTTTCGTCTTTTAGTGAAAAATACAAATGACCTTTATTTTCTTTTATTTTAGAAACTTCGCCTCTAATTCTCACTCTTTCAAAATTTTCCTCTAAAATATTTTTTGTTAAAGATGTAATTTCTGAAACAGAAAATTCTGGTATGTTTTTCATTATCAATTTATATACCTATATTATTATATGAACATAGCTGTTATAGGAAGTGGCGGAAGAGAACATTCCATTTGTTTTAAATTAAAACAATCAAAACAAACCAATAAAATTTTTTGTATTCCAGGAAATGCTGGCACAAGCGCAATAGCAGAAAATATCAATATAGATGTTCTTAACTTTAAAAGTATTTCAGAGTTTTTAAAAAATAATAATATAAAAATAGTATTTGTTGGCCCTGAAGTTCCTTTAGTTAAAGGTATTAAAGATTACTTAGAAAAAAAAGGATTTTTTGTATTTGGACCTTCTAAAGCGGCATCAAGATTAGAAAAATCTAAATCTTTTACAAAACAACTCTGCAAAAAATATAAAATACCTACGGCACAATATAAATCTTTTAGCAGCATGAAAGGAGTTAAAGAATATATAAAAAAAATGAATACTCCTATAGTGATAAAAGCTGACGGATTAGCATCTGGTAAAGGAGTTTCTATCTGTAATAATAAAAATGAGGCATTGCAAAAATGTAAAGAAATTAATCAAGGAAAATTTAAAAGTTCTAAAAAATTTGTTATTGAAGAATTTTTATCAGGAGAAGAGGTAAGTTACTTTGTTCTGTCAGATGGAAAAAATTATAAATTTTTTGGTTCAGCGCAAGATCACAAAAGAATAGGTGAAGGTGATACTGGTCCCAATACTGGAGGAATGGGGGCTTATTCTCCTTCAAATATTATAACAAAAAAAGTTGAGGAAAAAATAAAAAAACAAATTATTGAACCGACTTTAAAAGGACTAAAAATATTAGGATGTCCCTTTGTCGGAATTCTTTATGCTGGCTTAATTATAAAGGATAATCAACCAAAACTTATTGAATATAATATTAGACTTGGAGATCCAGAATGCCAAGTTTTGATGATGAGATTAAAAACTGATCTATTAAAAATTATAATTGCTTGTAAAAAAAAACAAATTAATAAAACAACAGTTAAATGGAGTAATAAAAAAGCAATAACAATTGTTGCGTCATCTAAAGGATATCCTAATAAGCAAAGCAAAGTATCAGAAATAAAAAATACAAAGAAAATATTGCTTAATAATAATCAATATTTATTTCACTCAAGTACATTTAAAAAAAGTAATAAAATTTTCTCATCCGGAGGTAGAGTTTTGAATGCTACAGCCTTAAATAAAAATCTTAAATCAGCTCGAGATACATGTATTAACATGTTAAAAAAAATTAACTGGAAAGATAAATACTTTAGAAAAGATATTGGCTGGAGAGCTATTGATAGCTAATTACGTTTTTTCTTAAAAAAATTTTTCATTAAATCTAAAAAAATATTTTCTTTAAAACCATAATAAAACTTAGGCTTATGATGTAAATTATTAGAATAAATCAACTTTGGACCATTAATAAAACCTCCTGACTTTTTATCTTCTAAACAAAAATAAACTCTTCTAATTCTAGAAAGAGAAATTGCAGATGCACACATAGCGCATGGCTCTAAAGAACAATAAAGATCGAATTTATCTAATCTTTTTGAATTTGTTAATTTTAAAGCTTTTAAAATAGCATTAATCTCCGCATGTAAAATTGGATTTTTTTTAGTTTGATTTATGCATGCTGATATAACTTTTTTATTAACTGGATCTACTATAATTGCGCTAATAGGAAGCTCTCCTAACGCAAGAGCTTTTTTTGATAATTTTAAAAGTAAATTAGTATAAATATTAATCTGACCATTCATTATGAATAATAATTATCAAAAAAAAATTAGAATAGCTAAATTTTTATCTAGTAAAGGATATGGTTCTAGGCGTGAAATAGAGCAATTAATTCAAAAAAATAAAATTATTGTTAATAAAGAAATTATTTCATCACCTATTACCATTTAGATAATCTAACTAAACTTCTAAATAATAAAAAGATTAATCTTGATAAAAAACTAGATGTATGGAAATTTTATAAACCATTAAATTATATAACGTCGCGAAATAAACAAGACGATAGACCAATTATATACGATCTATTACCTTTTAATCTTAAAAAAATAAAAACGGTTGGTAGATTAGATATTAATTCTGAAGGACTTTTATTATTAACAGATGATGGTGAAATAATAAGAAATTTAGAATTACCAAAAAACAAATTTATTAGAAAATATAAAATTAGAGTTTATGGATATATAGATGAAAATTCTCTCAACAGGATCAGCAAAGGTGTAAAAATAAACAACATTCAATACGCTCCGTTTGAATATAAATTTTTAAAAAAAGGAAATGCAAATTCTTGGGTAGAATTTCATATGCATGAAGGAAAAAATAATGAAATAAGAAATTTATGTGCTGCTGTTAATCTTAAAGTTAATAGACTAATTCGTCTAGAATACGGTCCGTTTAAACTCAAAAACTTATTACCTGGAAAAGTAGAAAAAGCAGAAGAAAAAGAAATGAGATTATATGAGGATCATATCAGGAAAATATAAAGGAAAAAAAATACTTTTTCCAAAAAAATCAATTACTAGACCTCTAAGAGATAGAGTTAAAGAAAGTATATTCAATATATTGCAACACTCAAATAAAATTCAATTTGAATTTAAAAATTCGACAGTTCTAGATCTTTTTTCTGGTTCCGGTTCCTTTGGATTGGAATGTTTATCAAGAGATGTAGAAAAAGTATTTTTTTTTGAAAAGAACTCAGAAGCATTTTCTATTTTAAAAAAAAACCTTAATATCCTAAATATACTAAGCGCGAATGCTGTCGCTACTAATGAAGATGTTTCTTTAATTCAGAATAATAAGTTATTTCATCAAATTAAACCTAATTTAGTATTTTTAGATCCTCCTTTTAAAATAAAAAATATTGATAATATAATAAATGACTTAAAGAAGATTATTAACAAAAAAAATATATTGGTTATTCATACAAACTCTGAAAACAATATTGAAAACAAAGAACTCGATATTATTGAAGAGAGAATTTATGGTGTTTCTAAAATCTACTTTGCAAAATTAAATCTTAACTTAATAGAGAATAAGTCTCTTTTTTGATTGCTTCTACAGCTGGTTGGTTAAAAGGATTTAAATCTAGCGCTTTACACAAAATTGCCGTTTCTAACATTGAATAAACAAGTAAAGAAATGAAGCTTTGAATAGGCTTTTTTTGATCAATCAATATTACCCGAAATGGTATCAAATTCTTTTTAAAAACATTTATTGTTGCATTAAATTGTGCATCAACAATATTATCTAAAGAACTTTTTTTAAATTTTTGATTAAAATAATCTTTAATTGGCTGATCGATTTTATTATTGATTGTTTTAAAGAATGTAAAAAATTTATTTCTCTTTCCGCCTAAATAAAGCTGCATAATACTATGATGGTCTTTAGGGCACTCCGAAATAATTGGCGTGAAATCTTTTCCGTTCTTACCGATGCTCTCTGCCAATAATTGTTGATGCCAAAAACCATAATTTAACAAGTTATGTGAATAAATAAGAGACACATGAGTATCTATTTTAGATTTTTTCATTAAAGTTAACAAAGTAGCTGCATTATTAATTAGATTTTTCTTTAAATCTTTTCATATGGACAGAGTTAATACCTTGAATAATTTTCTTATAATCAAGATTAAACATTAACAGACCTGCCTCTGATAAAACAGAATACCGACCACTAAGATTTACATTGTGTTCAAAAAATAAAATATTATTTTTTCTTGCAAAATTATGTAGAACACTATTTTTCTCTGAAATAATTATAAAATTTTTAGATATTTCTTTTTTTATTTTTTTAAAATTATTTAGAATAATATTGCAATTTGTTAAAGTTTCTAAGGTTTGTCCAGATTTAGATATAATAAATATTGAGAATTTACTTAGATCTTTTTTAATAAAATCATTAACTGTAGAGTTATTTAAACTATCTAAAAAATAATAATTCCTATCTAGGCCAAAAAAAGAAGAAAGCATCTTAGTTCCAAGAACAGACCCGCCCATTCCTACTATTAAGATATTTTTATGTATTCTCTTTTTTAAAAATATTCTTTTTAAAAAAAGACTTTTTGATACTCTTCAGACAATGTGTTAAAAAAAAATTTTCTTTATTATTAAGTAAATTTTTAAATATCTCAGAACATTTTCTTAAATTATTTTTATAAGTTATTGAAGTTATTTTTTAAAAAATTAAAAGAATTAATTTTCATCAAACTATTTTATTTTTTCAAGAATACTTTTTTCTAAAGATCCAGAATCTGTTCCTTTATTAATTTCATGTATCTTTTTATCTTTTCCAAGATTTTTATTAAAAATATCTTTTAAATTATCTTTTTCATCTTTTTGATTATTTTGATTTACTGAATCTGGTGGCAGCAAATCGAAATTTGGTGGCATAGTTAACGGGTTTCTTTTTTCAATTAAAAATTCGTCAGGAACATCTTTTAATAATTCCAAATCCATTTTCTTTATTTTCACATGAGCTTAATAAAAAGATTAATGCAAATAAATTTATAATTTTTTTCATGTTTTTTTTATTTTAAACAGATCAATTATTATTAAGCCAATAATTCCAATAGTGATGAAAATATCAGCAATATTAAAGGTAAACCAGTGAAAACTCTCATAGTGAAGATCTATAAAGTCTGGAACAGAACTGTAATAATATCGGTCAAATAAATTACCTAATGCTCCTCCTAAAATTATAGAAATAAAAATAGATTCTAAGTAATTTGATGAAGTTAACATCCAATAAATTAATATTAAGTTAATAGCGGTTATAATAATTGAAATAAGTAAATAAAAAATATTAGGTTCAAGCTGGAAAATTCCAAAACCAATTCCACTATTCCAAACTAAAGAAAAATTAAGAAAAGAGTTGATATAAATTTCAGATAAAAAGTTTTTTAAAATTAAAATTTTTGAAATTCTATCTATTGTAAAAAGAACAAGAACAAAAATAAATAAATATATCTTCTTTTTATTCGTCATATTAATTTTTTAAACCACAAATATCTCTGCTGCACGGTTTTTCTAGAATCTTCCAACAACGTGAACATTTTTGCCCCTTTGCTTTTAGTATTTTTACAGCCACTCCTTCAATATCTTTTAATGAAAATAAATCATTTTGATTAATAAAAGGTTCTGCTTTTGCTTCCGAACATATAAAAATTTCACTAAGATCTTCTTCTTTTATAAAATCTAGATATTCATCTTTTAAATAAACAATAACATTTGCTTCTAAGCTAGAACCAATAATTTTCTTATTTCTAATTTCTTCTATAGCCGCATTAACAACTTGTTTTACTTTCTTAATACTAATCCACTTATTTTTAATTTCAGAATTATTCCAAATCAAAGGTATAGCTGGAAAGTCCTGTAAATGAATACTCTTATAATTTTTATTTTTAATTACCTGATAGGCTTCTTCAGATGTAAAAGCTAAAATTGGTGAAAACCATTTTAATAAAAAATTAATAAGAACATTTAATACTTCTAAACAGTTATTTCTTCTTTGACTATTTTCGCTATCGCAATAAAGAATATCTTTTTTTATATCAAAATAAAAAGCTGAAAGATCTAAAGTGCAAAAATTTAAAAGTTCTACATATATTTTGTGAAAATTATAAGTCTCAATATAATCTCTAAATCTTAAATCAAAGTCATATATTTGAGTTAAAATATATTTCTCTAATGATGATAATTTTGAATATTCTATTTTAGAAAAATCTTCATTTAATAGTTTATCATTTAAATTTCCTAAAAGAAATCTAAGTGTATTTCTAATTTTTCGATAAGACTCAGCATGTTGATTTAAAATTGCTTTATCAATCTTTAAATCTTCAGAATAATCTGAGGCCACAACCCACAATCTAAGTATATCAGCTCCAAAATTTTTAATAACTTCTTCTGGCATAACCACATTCCCTAATGATTTTGACATTTTTTGTCCTTTACCATCCACAACAAATCCATGACACAAAATATTTTGAAATGGAGCGGCTCCTTTTGTTCCGCAGGATTCTAGTAAAGAAGAATGAAACCAGCCTCTATGTTGATCTGATCCTTCTAAATAAAGATTTGCTGGCCAAGCAAGTTCTGGTCTTTTATCTAAAACATAACTATGAGTAGAGCCGCTATCAAACCAAACTTCCACGATATCTTTAACTTGTTCATAATCATTAGCATTATAATTCTTGCCTAAAAAATCTTGTGGCTGTCTTTCAAACCAAGAATCGCTACCCTCTTCTTCAAATATTTTTGCTATACCTTCTAATACTTTTTCATCTACCAAAGGTTTTCCTGTTTTTTTTGAAATAAATATTGGCAAAGGTACTCCCCAAACTCTTTGTCGAGAAACACACCAGTCTGGTCTTGTTTCTATCATTGATCTTAATCTATTTTGTCCAACGGCTGGATAGAATTTTGTATTGCCAATTGCAGTAATCGATTTTTTTCTCAAATCATTTGTTTCCATAGATATAAACCATTGAGGTGTAGCTCTATGAACTAGCGGTGCTTTAGATCTCCACGAATGTGGATAGCTATGCTTTAGTTTACCTTTGCCTAATAATCTAGATAAATTAGTCAACTCATTAATAATCACCTCATCAGCTTTAAAAATATGAGTACCAGAAAATTTAATAATGTTTTTTGTATAATGTCCTTTGTCATCAATTGTATCAAAGGCTTGAATATTATTGTTCAAACATAAGTAGTAATCATCGGGTCCATGACTAGGTGCGCAATGAACAATTCCTGTTCCCTGATCCAAATTAACAAAATTAGCATCAAGCATAGGAACGTCAAAAGTATAACCGATATCTTTGAAAGGATGATTACAAACGATATTTTTTAATTCCGATCCAGAAAAACTTTCAATAATTTCATATTTTGTAATTGCGCAATCTGCTAAAACTTTATCTATTAATTTTTCTGCAATAATAATTTTTTCATTATTATTTATTTTAATAATTGAATAATTAATTTTATTATTAAAAGCTAAGGCTCTATTACAAGGAATAGTCCAAGGAGTTGTTGTCCAAATAACGACGTTGCAATTTAAAAATTTTTCAGGACCAGACTTAATTAAAAACTTTGAATAAATTGTATTAGATGTATGATCATAATATTCAACCTCTGCATCAGCTAAAGCTGTCGATTCAACAACAGACCATAAAACTGGTTTAAAGCCTCTATATAATCCTCCGTTAATTATAAATTTACTAATTTCTCTTGTTATTTGAGCTTCTGAAGACTTGCTCATAGTCGTATAATAGTTTTTCCAATCTCCATTTACTCCTAATCTATTAAATTCCTTTTTTTGAATTTCGATCCAACTTGTTGCAAATTCTCTACATTCTTTTCTGAATTCATTAACTGGAACAGTGTCTTTATTTTTTCCTTTTTTCTTATATTCTTCCTCTACTTTCCATTCTATTGGTAATCCATGGCAATCCCATCCTGGTACGTAAGGGGCATCCTTGCCTGTCATTTGATTAAATCTTACAACAATATCTTTTAAAATTTTATTTAATGCCGTCCCAATATGGATGTGTCCGTTTGCATAAGGAGGTCCGTCATGCAAAATAAATTTTTCTCGATCTTTGCTGTTAGATCTCAATTCTTCATAAAGGTTAATTTGTTCCCAAAATTTAAGTATTTCAGGTTCTTTTGTTGGCAAATTAGCCTTCATAGGAAAAGAAGTTGCGGGAAGATTAATTTTAATTTCTGACATTATTTTTTGTTTAAACTAATTTTAGCAACTTTAATATCTTTCTTAATCTGTCTTGCTAGCATTGCACTATTTTTAAATTTTTTCTCTTTTCTAATAAAATCAATAAATAAAACTTTGATATTTTTATTATAAAAATTATGGTTTTTTCCAAAAACATTAACTTCTAAAATAGGATTAGAACTTCCGAATGTTGGTCTTACACCAAAATTGGCAATTCCTTTATAAGTCTTTTTATTAAAAATAATTTTAACGGAATAGACCCCAAACAGTGGCTTAATCTGATTTAAGATTTTAATATTTGCTGTAGGAAAACCTATTCGTCTTCCAAATTTTTTACCTTTGATGACTCTGCCAGAGATAGTCCATGGTCTTCCCATAACTTTATTAACCAAGCTAACTTTTCCAGCTTGTATTAAGCTTCTAATTTTTGATGAAGAAATTTTATAATTATTAAATTTTTTAAAATTAATTATAAATATTTTAAAGTTATTATTTTTTGAGAATTTTTTAAAAAAAATATATTACCCTCTCTTTTAAACCCAAATCTAAAGTCTTTGCCAACAAAAATGCTATGAACAGATAATTTTTTTAAAAGAATTCTTTTGACAAAATTATCATGACTTATTTTAGAAAAATTACGATTAAATTTTTGCTTAATAAAGAAATCAGCACGAAATTTTTTTACGGTATCTATCTTATCTTCAATGTTTAAAATTCTATTATCAGTCTTATTAAAAAAATCTTTAGGTAAAGGATCAAAGGTTAATATACCAAATTTTTTTTTTTCTTTACGTGAAAAAATATAAGCTTTTTTTAAGAGTTCTTGATGTCCTAAGTGAACTCCGTCAAAATTACCTATTGCTAAAACGGAATTAACAAATTTTTTGTCAATAAAGTTGACGTTATTATAAATTTTCATTTACCAAACTAATTCGTTCTGAAAATAATTAATCTTAAAATCTTTATTTTTTTTAATCACAAAATTAGCTAAATTTGTATTTTTTTTATTCCATTCAGATTTATGAATGCCTCCTGCTATGAATAAGTTTTTAACTTTAAAATTATTTGCTCCAAAAATGTCAGTATTTAAATTATCTCCAATAACAAGGATTTTATTCTTATTTATATTTTTTCTATATTTTTTTTTAATACACTGCAAATATATTCATAAAAATATTTATAAGGCTTTCCAAAATACTTAACCTTGCCACCCATTTTTTCATATAATTTTGCAATAGACCCTGCGCAGTATTCAGTCTGGTCCCCTCTATGAACAATTAAGTCTGGATTAGCACAAATAATTTTTAAATTTCTTTTTTTCATTTTCTTTAAAATAGGAACATATTTACTAAGACTGTCCTTGTTATTATTTACCCCGGTACAAACAACAAAATTTGCATTATTTAATGTAGCTTTTTTTAGACCTAGATTAATAAATAAACTTTTATCTCTATCTGGTCCTAAATGATAAAAACATTTATTTTTACTAAAATTTTTCAGATAAAAACGAGTTAAGTCTCCCGAAGTAATTAATAAATTATAAAATTTTTTATTAAAATTTATTTTATTTAAAAATTTTTGAACACTATGACTAGGTCTTGGAGCATTTGAAATTAATATAATTTTCTTTCTCTTTTTTATGTTTTTTAAGGCTTTTAAAGAATTAGAATAACATTCAATGCCATTATGGACCACACCCCAAAGATCAACAAAAAATATATCAAATTTTGAATAAATTTTATTTAATCCGCTTAAAAAAACAGGATTATTCATAAATTTAAAATTATTGCGTAGAACTTATTGTCTTCTTTAATTTTTCTACGATTAAATCTATTTCTTGTTTTTGAATAATTAAAGGTGGAGATAAAGCAATAATATCTCCTGTTACTCTTACAAATAATTTTTGATCTCTAAAAGCTTCACAAAGAACATTGTAAGCTCTTCGAGAAGGTTTGTCTGAAATAGATTCTAACTCGACTGCTCCTATTAATCCGAGATTTCTTATATCAATTATATGTTTAGTTCCTTTTAATGAATGCAAAGCATCTTCCCAGTATTTAGCAATTTCAGAAGCTCTATTTAATAAATTATCTTTTTTATAAACATCAAGAGTTGCTATTGCTGCTGCACAAGCTAATGGATGCGCTGAATAAGTATATCCATGAAAAAATTCAATAACTTTAGGATCTCCTTGCATAAAAGTTTTATAAATTTTATCTGAAACAAAAGTTGCGGCCATTGGCACAGTTCCGCTAGTCAATCCTTTAGCTATGGCCATTAAATCAGGTTCAATATTAAAAAAATCTGCAGCAAATGGTTTTCCTAATCTTCCAAAGCCAGTAATTACTTCATCAAATATTAGAATTATATCGTTATCAGTACAAATTTTTCTCAGTTTTTCCAAATAACCAATTGGTGGAATTAAAACTCCTGTTGAGCCAGCAACTGGTTCAACAATAACTGCCGCAATGTTCGCTGCTCCATGTTTTTCAATTTGTTTTAACAAATCATCAGCTAAATGAGCTCCCCATGCTGGCTGTCCTTTAGAATATGAATTATGTTCAAGATTATGTGTATGTGGAAGATGATAAACTTCCGGCAGAAATCTTTCGAATTGTTTCTTATTATTAACCATTCCTCCTACTGACAATCCTCCAAAACCTGTTCCGTGATAACCTCTTTCGCGACCTATTAAGATTCTTTTTGATGGCTGTCCAATTGCCCGAAAATAGGCTAAAGCGATTTTTAAAGCTGTCTCAACCGCCTCTGAACCAGAATTGCTATAAAAAACATGGTTTAAATTTTCTGGCGAAATATCTGTTAACTTATTGCTTAATTCAAAAGCTTTGTAATGACCTGCTTGGAAAGAAGGAACAAAATCTAATTCAGCGGCTTGTTCCTGAATTGCTTTTACAATTTCATCTCTATTATGTCCCGCATTGCAACACCATAAACCTGCAACTGCGTCTAAAACTTTATCTCCGTTTGGAGTGTAATAGTACATGCCTTTAGATTTTGAGACTATTCTTGGATCTGCTTTAAAATCTTGATTGGCAGTAAAAGGCATCCAGAATGCCTCTAGATCATTAGGTGTATAATTGTTTTTTTGTGTTTGATCTTTAGCCAAGTCTTTATTTAGGGTCATAGGAGCAATACTTTATAAAGTATAATTTTAGATCTTCCATATAAATCAGGTTAAAAAAAACTAATAAAATATAGTGTTTTTGCTATTTTATTGTACTATGCACCCCTTGAAATTTAATAGATCAATCATCATATAGCGTCAGGTACATTGTTGTACGAAGTTATATTTTGATTAACAACTAATTTTACGGAGAATTAAATTAATGAACTTTAGACCTTTACACGATCGCGTTCTTGTTCAGCCTTTGGATGGAGAAGAAAAAACAGCAGGTGGAATAATTATACCAGATACAGCAAAAGAAAAACCTTCTGAAGGAAAAATTATTGCTGTTGGACCTGGAGCAAAAACTGAAGATGGAAAAATTTTACCAATGGAAGTTAAAGTTGGAGACCTTGTTCTATTTGGAAAATGGTCTGGAACTGAAGTTAAAAATTGATGGCGTAGAATATAGCATCATGAAAGAGTCTGATATCATGGGCATTATGTCTAAGAAAAAATAAATAAAATATAAAAAAGGAGAAAAAAAATGGCAGGTAAAATTGTAAGATTTGATACAGATGCAAGAAATGCAATGCTACGAGGCGTTGACATACTTGCAAATGCTGTAAAGGTAACACTAGGACCAAAAGGAAGAAATGTAGTTATAGACAAATCATTTGGCGCTCCTAGAATAACTAAAGATGGAGTTACTGTTGCTAAAGAAATTGAGCTTGAAGATAAATTTGAAAACATGGGAGCTCAAATGGTTAAGGAAGTTGCTAGCAAAACGAATGAAGAAGCTGGCGACGGAACTACGACTGCAACCATCTTAGCGCAAGCCATAACAAGAGAAGGTTGTAAGTATGTTGCTGCTGGAATGAACCCAATGGATTTAAAAAGAGGAATTGATTTGGCGGTAGAGGCAGTAATTACAAGAATTAAAGAAAGTTCAAGAAAAGTAAAAACTAGTGAAGAAATTGCACAAGTTGGAACTATTTCTGCAAATGGCGAAAAAGAAATTGGAGAGATGATTGCAAAAGCAATGCAAAAAGTTGGTAATGAAGGTGTTATCACTGTTGAAGAAGCAAAAGGTCTTTCAACAGAACTTGATGTAGTTGAAGGTATGCAATTTGATAGAGGCTATTTATCACCTTATTTTATTACCAATGCAGATAAAATGATTGCGGAATTAGAAGATCCACTAATTTTTATCACAGAAAAAAAATTAACTAACTTGCAGCCTATGGTTCCTTTATTGGAATCGGTTGTACAATCTAGCAGACCATTTTTAATTATTGCTGAAGATGTTGAGGGTGAAGCTCTTGCAACTCTTAGTTGTAAATAAATTAAGAGGTGGTTTAAAAGTCGTGGCAGTTAAAGCTCCTGGCTTTGGTGATAGAAGAAAATCAATGCTAGAGGATATAGCTATCTTAACTGGTGGACAGGTTATATCTGACGATCTTGGGATTAAACTTGAAAACGTTAAGTTGAAAGATCTTGGTCAATGTAAAAAAATTAGAATTGATAAAGACAACACAACTATCGTTGATGGTGCAGGTAAAAAATCTGATATAGAAGCAAGATGTGGTCAAATCAGAAAACAAATTGAAGAAACTACTTCTGATTACGATAAAGAAAAATTACAAGAACGATTAGCTAAACTTGCTGGTGGTGTTGCTATTATTAAAGTTGGTGGTGCTACAGAAGTTGAAGTTAAAGAGCGAAAAGACAGAGTAGAAGATGCGCTTAATGCTACTAGAGCAGCTGTACAAGAAGGTGTGGTTGTTGGTGGTGGATGCGCATTACTATATGCCTCTGAAGCTCTAAATAATTTAAAACCAAAAGGTGATGATCAAAAAGCTGGTGTTGAAATAATCAGAAAAGCTTTACAATACCCAATCAGACAAATCACTAGCAAATGCTGGAGTTGATGGTTCAGTAATTGTCGGAAAACTTTTAGAAGCAAAAAAACCTTCTCAAGGATATGATGCTCAAAATGCTGAGTATTGCGATATGTTTGCAAAAGGTATTATCGATCCAACAAAAGTTGTTCGAACAGCTCTTCAAGATGCCTCTTCAATAGCAGGACTGCTTATTACAACTGAAGCAATGATCGCTGATAAACCCGAAGATAAAAACTCTAATTCTGGTGGCGGTGGAATGCCAGGTGGAATGGGTGGCATGGGCGGAATGGGTGGCATGGGCGGAATGGGAATGTAATTCCATCCTCTCTAGCAAACTTTCATAGAAAAATTTAAAAACCCCGGACTAAAAATCCGGGGTTTTTTTTTGATTATTTTAAAAGATTTAAAAACTTATTTTTCTTAACTTTCTTAGAAACAAAAATACAGGCAGAACTTTTTAATATAACTCCATCATTTATAATCCTTAAATTATTAGCTTTTAAAGTAGAGCCGGTAGAAGTTATATCAGTGATCAATTCAGAAGAACCCGTGAATGGATAAGATTCTGTTGCTCCTAAACTTGGAACAACTCGAAACTGACTTACTCCTTTTGATAAGAAAAAGGATTCAGTTAAATTTGGATATTTTGTTGCAACTCGCATTCGACGTCCATATTTTTCTCTAAATTCAAAACTAACTTCCTCTAAATCAGCCATATTCTGAACATCCAACCAATCTTTTGGTACAGCAACTACTAAATCAGCAAAACCAAAGTTAAGTTTTTTAAAAATTTTTACATTTTTAGAATAAACATCGGGTAACTCTTTTAAAATATCAAGTCCTGAAATACCAATGTCTAAAGTGCCGTCATTTACTCTTTCTATTATTTCTCTGGCGTGTAAAAAAATCCCTTCTAATTCGTTATTATTTTTAATATTAAAAAAATAATTTCTTTCCCCAAAAGAATTTATCACCTCTAAATTTTTACTTTTTAAAAAAGCTAAAGTTTCATCTTTTAACCTTCCTTTACTTGGCAATCCTATTTTTATTTTTGACATAATCTTTATAAATTAATTAATTCATTTAAATTAATTGCTCCGCCAATTGCTGGTATATCCTTCTTATAACCAAGAGTTCTAAGCAAACCGTTATATTCTCCTCCTCTTGCTAATTCGATAATTTTAGAATTTCTTTTTACATAAGCTAAAAAAACTACGCCTGTATAATAATCAGTGTTTCTTCCAAAATTAGTTTTGAAATTAATAGAGTATTTCTTTCCTATATCTTTATCTATTGTGCTAATTTTCTTTAAATAACTCTTAATAGATAAATTGCTCAATTTATTTTTCAAAAAGAAAGACAATATTAAGCTTTCTGCCTTCTGAATTGAGGTATTAATGTTTAAAAAATCTCTAATAATTTTAACATTCTTTTTACCTTTATAGTCATCCCTAGGATCTTTGATCTTTTTATTAAAACGTTTAACAATTTCAGAAACTGTTCTTCCTCCAATTATAGAGTTTGGATCTAATTTTTCTAAATCTTCTAATCTTTTTGTATCTAATTTAATTGCTTTTTGGTCTAGATCGTAATTCGTCTCTAACCTTTTCAACATATCCTCGAAATATTCTATTCTAGAAAAGTTTTTTACTAATCTCAATTTCCATCTAGCTGGAAGCTCTAATGAGTCTATCAAGATTTTAAATAGCCCAACGTCACCTAAAATAACTTGCTAAGTTGTTAATTTTTTTTAATGGTTCTAATATGGAATTAATCAAAATATTTTCTGATTTATTATTGTTAGAATTAATAATTTCACAGCCTATTTGATCGAAAACTTTTAAATCTCCCTCTTTATCTAATCGATAAGCACTTCCATAGTAACAATACTTTTCTTCTTTATTCTTTTTTTCCTGAATATATTTTAATGCTGTTGAAACCGTTAAATCAGGACGCAAACTAATCTCTTTTCCAAACAAATCTTTATAAGTTAGTGTAAATTTTTTAAACTGCTCTCCTGATCGCTCTGTTAATAAATTAGTATCAATTAAAAGATCTAAGTCTGTAAAATTAAATTTGTTTTTTTCAAAATTACTTAGTATTTTTTTAGAAAGATCTTCTTTTAATTTCTTTTTTTCTAGACCTTGTTTCATTATTTAATCTCATTTAAAAGTTGATCTAAAGCTACTGTTTTTTGAGATCCTGAAGATTCTTTCCAATCATCTCTGTCTTTTAAAGAATTAGACATTTTTTTACCTATTTCTAAATTTTTAATTGTAATTGAATTCTTACTTACCTCATCATCACCACATAGAATGACGTAATTGCATCCTCTTTTGTCTGCATATTTTAATTGGGATTTTATATTGGCATTTCCTGAATAAATTTCAGCGCTAATATTTTTTGTTCTTAATAAATTTAGAATTTTTACATAGTAATCCATATATTTTTCATCAAAAACACATATTAAAACTGGAGTTTGTTTTTCTACTTTAATTTTATTTTTTTGGAGAATTGCATAAATTAGACGATCAAGACCAACTGAAATACCGGTTGAAGGACAATCTTGATTATTAAAACGTTTTACAAGATCATCATATCTTCCTCCGCCCCCTATTGATCCAAATTCAATTTCTTCTCCTTTATTATTTGTAACACCAAATGTAAGATTAGCCTCAAAAATAGGGCCAGTATAATATTCAAGTCCTCTAACAACTGTTGGATCAAAGATAAAATTTTCAAATTTTAATAATGAAAAATATTTCTTTATTAAAATAAGTTCATTCACTCCATCTAATATAGTCTGGTTGTCTCCAGCAATCTTTTCTATTTTTTCAAAATTATTAGCTGAAAGATCTTTAATGCTTAAGAAAACTAATGATTTCTTTAATCTGCGATTCATCTAATTCAGCCCCTTTTGTAAAATCTCCAGACTTATCTTTTCTACCTTTTCCCAAAAGATATTGAACACCCTCTAATCCAACTCTATCTAATTTATCAATAGCTCTTAATACTATTGATTGTTTATTTTCATCAATAATTTTTAATTTTTCTAATAATCCTTTTGTTAATTTACGATTAGAGATTTTAATTATAAATTCTTTTTTTGTTAAACCGCAGCTACTTAAAATCTCTGAAATTAAACAGCATAACTCAGCATCAGCAAATAAATTACTTGTTCCTATATAGTCTGCATCAAACTGTAAAAATTCTCTAAATCTTCCAGGGCCTGGCTTTTCATTTCTCCAAACTGTTCCTAGTTGATACCTTTTAAAAGGTCTTGGTAAATTATTAAAATTTTTCGCTGCATATCTAGCTAATGGAGCTGTTAAATCATATCGTAAAGAAAGCCATTTTTTATCATCTTCGAAAGAAAAAACTCCCTCCGATGGTCTATCTTTATCAGGCAAAAATTTACCAATGCTATCGGTAAATTCGAAACTAGGCGTTTCAAGATATTGAAAGCCATATTTAGCCATAACCTTTTTAATATTAGATATTAAAAGATCTCTAGCTAATA
The DNA here is from genome assembly GCA_965235815.1 of Candidatus Pelagibacterales bacterium. GTDB lineage: Bacteria > Pseudomonadota > Alphaproteobacteria > Pelagibacterales > Pelagibacteraceae > Fontibacterium. The sequence continues at coordinate 126,874 of CBDDZE010000002.1, forward strand.
ACTCCTCTTCTTGCCTATCTATAAAACCTGCTGGTAACTCACTGCTAGGTTTAAAATTTTTTTTATTCATTAATTTGGTACAGCTGGGTGGATTCGAACCACCGACATCTGGTTCCACAAACCAGCGCTCTAACCAACTGAGCTACAGCTGCATGTTTTTTGTTTATAATATTATTTTGTTTTTAAATATATAATTCTATTAGCTAAGCGCATGCTCAGCATGAGGATGGTGTCTGTGAGTAGATATATATTTTTTTATCATTTCAATTAGAGGTTGATTATCAATCTGAGAATGAAATTGCAAATAAAAAATGGTGGTCTGAGCTGGAATTGAACCAGCGACACAAGCCTTTTCAGGGCTCTGCTCTACCAACTGAGCTACCAGACCACTGGGAATGTTTTTTTCACAAAACAATTTATTAATCAATTAAAATATTAAATTAAACCTTGTGAATTAAGCAAATTATAAGTTTCAAACAAAGGCAAACCAACTACATTTGAATACGAGCCATTAATTCGTTTAATAAATTTTTCAGCATAACCTTGTATGGCATAAGCCCCTGCTTTATCTTTCCACTCATTAGTTAATAAATATTCTTCGATCTCCTGATTATTTAATCTTTTAAAAGTAACTTTTGTAAAAACTTTTTTAACTTTGATTAAGTTTTTTTTTGCCAAACATACGCACGTCAAAACGTTATGCTTTCTTCCTGAAAAGAAAGCTAAAAATTTTTTAGCCTCCTCTTTATCTTTTGGTTTTAAAAATATTTTATTACTACAAAAAACAATAGTATCAGCTGATAAAATAAATTCTTCTGGATATTTTTCTAAAGCTTTAAGAGCTTTATTTTTTGCAATTCTAATACAATATTTTTTAGGATCTTCTTTACTATTTATATCTTCATTAATGTCTGAAGAATAAATAATTTTTGGAAAAATTTTTATATTATTAAGAAGCTCTATTCTTCTTGGGGATGCGGAGGCTAAAACAAAACTATGTTTTGTTTCATTCATTATTTAAATCTAAAAATGATCCTGCCTTTAGTTAAATCATATGGTGTAACTTCAACCATAACTTCATCTCCAGCTAAAACTCTAATTCTATTTTTTCTCATTTTTCCAGCTGTATGAGCTAATACTTCATGATTATTTTCTAATTTCACTCTAAACATAGCATTGGGCAACAACTCTGTTACCAGTCCTTTAAACTCCAACATTTCTTCTTTTGCCATATTTAACTAATTCTAATTCTAATTGATTGAGAGTGAGCAAATAAACCCTCGTAATTTGCTAGGTGTATAGCTGATCTTCCTATCTTTTCAAGACCTTGTTTACTCATTTTAATAACTGAGGTTTTTTTATAAAAATCATAAACAGATAACCCTGAAGCAAACCTCGCTGATCCAGCCGTTGGTAAAACATGGTTTGGTCCTGCTAAATAATCTCCTATGGCTTCTGGCGAATTTTCTCCTAAAAAAATTGATCCAGCATTTTTAATTTGTTTTGCTAAGGTTGAATTATTTTTAGTTTTAATCTCAAGATGTTCAGGTGCTATCTCATTAACAACACTAACGACTTCTTTAAAATTTTTACAAACTATAATTGCACTATTATTATCGATTGCTTTTTTAGCTATTTGTTTTCTCGGCAAAACATCTAAAAATTTATAAATCTTATTTTTAACTTCAAGGCCGAATTTCAAATTTGTTGTAACTAATATTGCTTGAGATAATTCATCATGTTCGGCTTGTGATAATAAATCTATAGCTGTTAATGTTGAATTATTATCCTCATTTGCAACCACTGTAATTTCAGAAGGTCCAGCGACCATATCTATACCTACTTCACCAAAAACTTCTTTTTTAGCTACAGTTACAAAAATATTACCGGGTCCTACAATTTTATCCACTTTAGAAACAGTATTTGTTCCATAAGCAAAAGCTCCAATTGCTTGAGCTCCGCCTATTTTATAAATTTTTTTAATACCACATATTTTAGCTGCATAAACAACACCGGCATTAATTTTATTATTAGGCGTTGGCATACATAAGGTTATATTTTTTACACCAGCAACAATTGCTGGAACTGCGTTCATAATAACCGAGCTTGGATAACTAGCTGTTCCTCCCGGAATGTATATTCCAACTCTATTTAATGGGGAAACTTTGTAAGCTAATTCATTTTTATATTTATCAAAATATTTATAACCTTTAATTGATTGTCTTTTGTGAAATTCTTTAACCCTATCAAATGCAAGTTTAATAGAACTTTTTACTGAAGGATCTAAATTTTTAATAACTTTATTAATTTCTTTATTACTTAATATAATATTTTTTTTTGATACTGAACTCTTATCAAATTTTTTTTGATAATAAACAACGGCGTTATCACCTTTAGTTTTAACATCCTTAAGAATTTTTTTTACAATATTAGCTTTATTAGAAAAATTAGATTTTCTATTTCGAGAAATAAAATCTAAATCTTTTAAAAATCTGGTCTTATTAAATTTTATAATTTTCATACTAAATCTTATGCTTTGGTTTATAACTAGTTTCCCATATTTTTCCAAAATCTTCTAAAGATGAATCTATTTCTTCAGCTTTGATTAATAAAACACTATCTCCAGAAAAAATTAATCTTATATCAAAATAATTATCTATAATCTCTGTTTTGATCGCCAAAAACTCTAGTATCTTAGACTTTTTTTTTGGGTTAATTCCTTTTGATTTAACTTTTAAAACATTATCAAAAACAAGAGCGCTACGTATTCTTTTATTTTTTCTAAAAATTCCTTTTTCAGCATCTTCCCACATAAAACGATTAAAAACACAAATAAGTTTTTTAGTTTTGGGTAAAAATTTTATATCATTTGTAACAATTACTGAGTCTTGTAAGTAAGCTGAAAAAACCTGCAAGTCTTTTATGTCTTCTGACAAAAGTTTTAACTTAGAAATATTTTCGTTAGTCATTTACTCTTCTAACGTTAGCGCCGCATAAATTAAGTTTTTTTTCTAATTTACTGTAACCTCTATCTAAATGATAAATCCTATTAATTGTTGTAGTGCCTTTCGCAGATAAAGCTGCCAAAACTAAACTTACAGATGCCCTTAGATCTGTAGCCATTACTTCGGCACCATTTAAGTTATTAATTCCTTTTATTGTGGCTTTTTTTTTTTTATTTCTATATCGGCGCCCATTCTCATTAATTCCGAAACGTGAAGAAATCTATTTTCAAATATCTTTTCATTAATTACTGATGATCCTTTAATCTGAGTAGCTAGAGACATAAACTGTGCCTGCATATCGGTTGGAAACCCAGGATAAGGCTTGGTAGTAATTTTAAATGGTTTTAATTTATGCTTTTTAAAAATAACAAAAGAGTCTTTAAAAGTTTTAATATTCAGCTCCACTTTTTTTAAAACGTTAAATATGTTATCTAAATGATCATTATTAACATTTTTGATTAATAATTTTCCGTTGGTTATCAAAGCTGCGATTGCATATGTTGCAGCTTCTATTCTGTCTGGAATAATCCTGTGTTTTATTGGATATAAATATTTTACTCCTTTTATAATGATTTTTCTTTTTGAATTATACTTTATGTCTGCTCCACATTTATTTAAAAATTTTATTAAATCTATAATCTCTGGTTCTATTGCAGCATTACTGAATTTTTGTCACTCCTTTAGCAAGGACCGCCGCTATGATAATGCTTTCCGTTGCACCCACCGAAATGAAGGAAATTTAATATTAGCGCCTAATAATCCTTTTGGTGCGCTCGCATCAATGTAACCGCTCTTTACATTAATTTTTGCACCAAGTTTTTTTAATGCATCTAAATGCAAGTTAACTGGTCTTGCTCCTATAGAGCAGCCACCTGGCAAAGAAACTCTAGCTTTTCCAAATTTTGCTAATAATGGAGCTAAAACTAAAACACCAGCTCTCATAGTTCTCATAATCGAATATGGAGCAAAATATTTATTTTTATTTTTATTTGATATTTTTAATATTTCTTTTTCTTCATCAAATTCAACTTCTCTACCGAGAACTCTTATTAAACTTAATTAAAGTGATAAATATCTCTAACTTTAGGAACGTTCTCAAAAGAAATGGCATCATTAAATAATAATGAAGATATAATTATAGGAAGACTTGCGTTTTTAGAGCCGGAAATAACTACTTCACCAGAGAGTTTCTTTCCTCCCTTAATTAATAGTTTCTGCATCTTTAAATTTTTGGAAGGGTAACGCCTTTTTGCTTCATATATTTTCCCTTTTTATCAGCATATGAAGTTTCTGGTTCTTGATCACCTTTTAAAAAAATAAACTGACAAGCGCCTTCGTTGGCATAAATTTTTGCAGGTAATGTTGTTGTATTTGAAAACTCAAGAGTTACATGCCCCTCCCACTCTGGTTCTAAAGGAGTAACATTAACAATAATTCCACATCTTGCATAAGTGCTTTTTCCAAGGCAAATTACCAAGACATCTCTTGGAATCTTAAAATATTCAACTGTTCTAGCTAGAGCGAATGAATTGGGGGGAATTATACAAACGTCAGTTTTTCTTGTTACAAAACTATTTTTTGAAAATTTTTTTGGATCTACTAATGCTGAGTCTATATTTGTAAATATCTTAAACTCATTAGAAACCCTTGCATCATATCCGTAGGAAGACAGTCCATAAGAAATTGTATTTTTTCTTTGCTGTTTTTGAACAAAAGGACTTATCATTTTTTTCTCTAATGACATTTTTTTTATCCAATGATCAGATAAAACGCTCATGCTTTTCTTTCTTTTATTTTTTTTAAAAATTCTTTTCTTTTTTTTAAATTCTCTCTAAGGGCTTCTGAAAGACGTTCTTTTTTTAAATCTTTTTGATTGTTAATCATCAAAATCAAACGCGGACTATTTATTTGGATTTGTTAAATCATCCAAAGTAATAGGCTTATTAATATCGTGCATTTCTTGTTCTGGTTCTTTTGCTGGTATGGTTGAGGCTCTTTTGGCTTTTTTTAAAGCAAGACGTTCTTTTCTCTTCGCTTCTTTAAGCATAGCTCTTTCTCCACGTTTAGACTTATAATCATAATGAATACCCATGGGTGAGCCTCCTCCATCAAAAAAATCTAGATATTAAACTTTTTTTAGACTTACAGCTGATGGACCTTTTTTTCCATCTTCGATATCAAATGTAAGAACATCTCCTTCATCAAGATAATCAATTCCTGCATCTTTAACAGCTGACATATGAACGAATACGTCTTTTTGTTTGTCGTCTCTCTCAATAAAACCGTAGCCTTTGCTACCGTTAAACCACTTTACTTTACCTTTTATGCTACTCATCTTACGTTTATTTACTTTCGTTATTATGTTGTTCAATTTGAATACTATTATTCAAAGTGAGACTTGTGTTTAATAGGTATAATAGCCCATTGTCAAGATTGCTAACGATATAGCTTATTTTTCTGGCTAATTTCCTGATTGATTTTAATAGCAAATTATTTAACTAAAAAATGTTTACTTAAAAACAGGTATAAATTACATATTTATTTACAATTTAATTACGCCCACATAGCTTAGTTGGTAGAGCACTTCCATGGTAAGGAAGAGGTGGCCAGTTCGATTCCGGCTGTGGGCACCAAAAATTAATCTTTGTAATAACGTATTTTATCAAAAATTTAGGCTAAACTTTCTAATAGTTTTATAAAAACATTTAAATATAATAAGCCTCATGAATTTAGAAATTAAGGTTCCTGATATAGGGGATTTTAAGAATGTCGAAATTATTGAAGTCTTAGTAAAAGAAGGTGATCAGATTAAAAAGAATGATCCTATTCTCACATTAGAAAGCGATAAATCTAGCGTAGAGGTACCATCTCCGTTTGATGGAAAAATTGCAAGTTTAAAAGTAAAAGTTGGAGATAAGGTTTCGCAAGGATCATTAATTGCAACACTAAGTAATGGAGCTTCCTCAAATATATCTCAAGAAAAATCTATATTACCTGAAACAGAAAAAATCATTCAAGAAGCTGAAAAAGTTTTAAAAAAAAATGAACCTGAAAAAAAAATTATTGAAGAGGAGCCAAAGCAAAATTTTGAAACAAAAGTTGAATTTAAAAAATTTACTAATTATTCGAGTGAACAAGATAATATCGGCGATGTAGACCCTCAAGAGACTATTGAATGGATTGATTCATTAAATAGTGTTGTTGAAAGAGATGGACCAAAAAGAGCCAATTATCTTTTGGGTAAATTAATTAATCAAGCTTACATCTCTGGTTCGAATTTACCTTACAATCAAAAAACACCTTATATCAATACAATTCCGAGGGAGATGGAAGCCAAAGTCTCCTGGAGATCAAGTCTATAGAAAATAAAATAAGATCTTTAATTAGATGGAATGCAGCATGTATGGTTGTGCGTGCTAACAAAAAACTTCCCGAGCTTGGTGGGCATATTGCAACTTTTGCATCTGCTGCAACTTTATATGATGTTGGTTTTAACCATTTTTGGAAAGCCCAAAATGAAAAAAATCTAGGAGATTTAATTTATTTTCAAGGTCACTGTGCTCCTGGTATTTATGCAAGATCCTTTCTTGAAGGAAGAATAACTACAAAACAATTAGAAAATTTTAGACAAGAAGTTGATGGTGGAAGGATTATCTTCATATCCTCACCCATGGCTAATGCCGAACTACTGGCAATTTCCAACTGTATCTATGGGTCTTGGTCCTATTATGTCAATTTATCAAGCTAGATTTATGAAATATTTGCAAAATAGATCTTTAATAGAAGATCAAAATAGAAAAGTTTGGACTTTTTTAGGAGATGGAGAAATGGATGAGCCTGAGTCAACCGGTGCCATTAGTTTAGCATGCTAGAGAAAAATTGGATAACTTAATATTTGTAATAAATTGTAATCTTCAAAGATTAGATGGACCCGTGAGAGGAAATGGAAAAATAATTCAAGAAATGGAAGGATTATTTAGAGGAGCAGGCTGGAATGTAATTAAAGTTATTTGGGGATCTTATTGGGATCCTCTTCTTGCAAAAGGATAAAACAGGTCTTTTAATGAAAAGAATGGAAGAGTGCGTTGATGGAGAATATCAAGCATTTAAAGCAAAGGGTGGTGCTTATGTTAGGAGCCATTTTTTTGGAAAATATCCAGAATTAAGAGATTTAGTTTCAAATATGACCGACGATGATATTTGGAAACTTAAATAGAGGCGGTCACGATCCTCATAAAGTATATGCCGCATATCATGCCGCACAAAATCATAAAGGATCTCCTACAGTAATTATAGCTAAAACTATTAAAGGTTATGGAATGGGTAAAAGTGGGGAAAGTATAAACACAACACACCAACAAAAGAAATTAGATGTCAATGATATGTACTATTTTAGGGATCGATTTAATATTCCAATTACAGATAAACAAGTTGAAAACTTAGAATTTTATAAACCTGATGAAAAATCAGAGGAAATTCAATACATTAAAGAAAGAAGAAAACAGCTTGGTGGTTTTATACCAACAAGAAGAACTAAAACAAAAGCTCTAAAAACTCCAGCAAATGAATTTTTTGAATCTTCATATCTAGATTCAGGAGATAGAGAATTATCAACAACTATGGCGCTTGTAAGTATACTTACTAAAATTTTAAGAGACAAAGAGTATTCATCAAGATTAGTTCCTATTATTCCAGATGAAGCTAGAACTTTTGGAATGGAGGGATTTTTTCAAAAAATTGGAATTTATGCTCATGAAGGTCAAAAATATGAGCCTGTGGACTCTGAACAATTAAGTTCATATCGTGAAGATAAAAGCGGGCAGGTATTAGAAGAAGGAATCACAGAAGCAGGCGCTATGTCTTCGTGGATAGCCGCAGGAACATCTTACTCAAATCATAATATTGAAATGATTCCTATATATCTTTTTTATTCAATGTTTGGTTTTCAAAGAATTGGTGACTTTGCGTGGGCAGCGGGTGATGCTCAATGTAGAGGATTTTTAATTGGAGCTACATCTGGAAGAACCACTCTAGCTGGTGAAGGATTACAACACCAAGATGGACACAGTTTAGTTATGGCTTCTACTATTCCAAATTGCGTAAGTTATGATCCAACTTTTTCTTACGAATTAGCAGTCATATTTGAAGATGGATTGAAAAGAATGCATGAGAAACAAGAAAATGTTTTTTATTACATAACAACTTTAAATGAAAATTATAAACATCCAGCCATGCCAAAAGGTGTGAAAAAAGAGGACATCTTAAAAGGTATGTATTTATTTAAGGAGATTAATAATAAAGGAAAAACTAAAGTTCAATTACTTGGATCTGGAGCAATATTAAATGAGGTAATAAAAGCAGCGGAAATATTAAGTTCTGATTTTGGAATTGACTCTGATATTTGGAGTGTAACTAGTTTTAATGAATTAAGAAAAGATGCAATAGAAATTGAAAGAAAAAATTTACTAAACCCAGATAAAAAACCAGAAAAAACTTATATAGAAAAATGTTTTGAAAAGAGAACAGGACCTTTTATAGCAGCAACAGACTATATTAGAACATTATCAGAGGGAATTAGAAACTATGTTCCAGGAACTTATGTAACTTTGGGAACAGATGGATTTGGAAGAAGCGATACTAGAAAAAATTTAAGAAAATTTTTTGAGGTTAATAAAGAATTTATTGTTTATTCAACATTAAGCACTTTAGTAAAAGAACAAAAAATTGCATCCAAAGTAGCCACTGATGCGATGAAAAAATATAACATTGATCCAAAAAAACCTATCCCAACAAAACTATAGTTCAAAATGGCTAAAATTGTTGATTTAGTAGTTCCTAATATTGGTGATTTTAAAAATGTAGAAATTATAGAAATTCTTATAACAGAAAATCAAAATATAAAAAAAAATGATGGAATCATTACTTTAGAAAGTGACAAATCAAGTGTTGAAGTTCCCTCTCAGTTTTCAGGTAAAATTAAAACGATTAAAGTTAAAATTGGAGATAAAATTTCTGAAGGAGATAAAATTGGAGAGATAGAAATAACTTCTGATGAAGTAATTCATGAACAAAAATCTGTAAGTAAAGAAATTAAAATACAAGAAGAAAATAAATCCTACAAAGACAAGGATACCTCTTTTTTAAAAATTCCAAATCTTGGCTCTGGAAAAGACTTAATTGTTTCTGAAATTCTTATTAAAAAAGATCAGTTTATTAAAATTGATGACATTGTATTACTCATTGAAGATGATGAAAGTGCTTACGAAATACCATCACCAATATCAGGAATTGTTAAAAATATAACGCTTAAAAAAGGAGAAAAAATTAAAGTTGGCGACTCAATTGCAGAAATTCTCAATCAGAATTTAAAAACAGAAATAAAAACTAAACCTATTATTGAAAATATTATTTCAAATAATAATCAATATCAAAGCATAAAAAGTGCAAGTCCAAAAATTAGAAAATTTGCAAGAGAACTAGGTGTAGATATTCAGTTAGTTGAGGGAAGCGCAAGAAAAGGAAGAATTCTTGAAGAAGATATTAAAAAATTTATTAAAGGATCTTTAAGTAATAAAAATATTAAAGAAGAAGTAGTAAAAAAAATAGAAATAAAAGAAGAAAAACTTCCTTATGAACATGGGGAATTTGGTGAAATTGATATACAAAAAATACCAAGAATTAAAAGGCTTTCAGGACCACATTTAGTAAAGGCCTGGAATGAAATTCCACATGTTACTCAATTTGATGAAATTGATGTAACGGATATGGAGCACTTTAGAAAAAATTTAATTGATCTTAATACAAAAGAGAAAATTACTATTACTCCTCTTGCTTTTATTATGAAAGCACTAGTTAATGGGATGAAAAAATATCCTAATTTTAATTGCTCACTTGAGCCTACTGGTGAGAATATTATTTATAAAAAATATTATCATATTGGAATTGCTGTTGATACTCCTCATGGTCTAATGGTTCCAAAAATTAGAAATGTTGATCAAAAAGATCTACTAACCTTAAGCAATGAACTTAGAAAAATTAGTAAATTAAGTAAGGAACTTAAAATCGATAAAAAAGAATTTTTTGGAGGATCAATGACAATATCTAGTCTTAGGCGGAATTGGAGGAAGTTTTTTTACTCCAATTATAAACAGTCCTGAAGTTGCAATAATAGGAATAGGAAAAACAGAAACAAAACAAATATTTATTGATGGAAAATTCATAGCAAGAGCAATGATGCCTGTTTCGCTTTCTTATGATCATAGAATAATTGATGGAGCGGAGGCTGCAAGATTTTGTCAAGATTTAAAACTTAGTCTTGGTAAAAACTTTGCTTTCAATTTATCATTTTAATAATGATAAGTGGTTATTGCGAAGAAAAATATATTCCCGTAAAAAAAATATTTGAAAATTACTTCTTAAAACAAGAAGAAATTGGAGCTTCTTTTGCAATTTATAAAGAAGGAAAACCATTAATAGATCTTATGGAATGGTCTTAAAAATAAAAATAATAAAAATTGGGAAGAAAATACTATTGTAAATGTATTTTCAGCAACAAAAGGTATTTATGAAATTATTGTTTCCATTCTAATTGATCAAAATATTTTAGATTTAGAAAAATCTGTTTCTTATTATTGGGATGCTTTTAAACAAAGTAATAAAAGAGAAATCAAACTAAAACATATTCTATCTCATCAATCTGGACTCTATAGATTTAAAGAAAAGATTACACAAGAAGATCTTTTAGATTGGAATAAAATAATAAATATTTTAGAAAATCAAGAACCAGATCATCCATGTGGTGAAAAAACTTATTATCATGCAAAAACACACGGATTTTTAATCGGTGAAATTATAAAAAAAACAACAAAAAAAAGTTTAGGAGAATTAGTCTCTGAATTACTATCAAAGAAATTAGGATTAGATTTTTTTATTGGAACTCCAAAAAATCAACTTTCAAATATTGCTATTCTCTACGAGGATAAAACTGAAACTAAAATATCATCTGAATTTAATGCATTTAATAATCCTAAACATGAAATAAATTTTTATAATAAAGAAAATTGGCAGACTGCTGAAGTTCCTTCAATGAATGGTCATGGAAACGCAAGATCTATTGCTAAAATTTATGATATTTTTGTAAATGATCTAATATTAGAAAAAAATATTTTATTATCAAAATCATCAATTAAAAAATGTTTAACTGAGAGTATTAGTAGAATTGATGAAAGTTTAATGTTGCCAATTAGATGGTCTCAAGATTGGCTTAATACTTCGTGGCGGATGGTTATTTGGAAAAAATAAAGAGTCTTTTGGTCATAATGGTTGGGGCGGATCTTTAGGTTTTGCTGATCCAATTTTAGGAATAGGAGTTGCCTATACTACAAATAAAATTAATCCAACAATGAGTTCAGATTTTAGAATTATTAATTTACTTAAAGAATTTTATAAACTTATATTAAATATTATCTGGTCTAAGCCATGCTGGTCTTTTTAAAAAAGCATTAAATAACCCATTTAATCTATAATAATGAATTAAAATATTTTTTTTATTAAAAAATATTAAATGCAACAAATAACTTAATTATTGATGAGAAAAATTTACTAATTGTGGTTTTATATGCAATCAAAACTCCAAAATGCTTATAATTATAATAAAATAAAGACCACATCCAATGCCAATTTCTACATAATTCAATATTTAAACTATCATTCTGATGCTTGTTTTCCTAAATGTTGAACTTTTGAATTTTGAGCTAACAAAAATTTTTCCTCCTTGATTTTTTATTCTTTTACACAAGATCTATTTCTTCGAGAAATAAAAAAAAATTTTCATCAAATATTTTTTCAAAATTAATTTTTTTTAAATTTATTAACATTGCAAAACCTTTTACATAATCAACTTCTAATATTTCATTTTGTAAATTATTATTTTTATCTGTAAAAATAACCATAATTATTTAAAAGATTTGGAGCTAAAATTGTAAAATTATCTTTTAAGATAAATTTGAGCTTTATAAAGCTCATTATAAACAATTTTCTTCTAAAACAGCATCTGGATTTAATATAAATGCATATTGAGTTTTAACTTTTGATATTCCAAGATTATTACCTTTTCCATATCCTAAATTTTCTTTTGCAATAATAACTTCTACATTTGAAAATTTATTTTCTAAATAATTTTTAACATGAACATTATTTGAATTCTCAACAACAATAATTTTAATATTAGAATTAATACTTTTAATGCATTTTTCTATTATATGACCACTCTTAAAAGAAACTATAACAAAAGTAATATTTTTTTCAAAATTATTCATTAATTTAAGCTATAAAGTATTTTATAATAAATATATAAAATATTTATAAACGTTAAAATATAAAGAATGGAAAAAATTATTGTAACTGGAGGATTAGGATTTATAGGAAGTAATCTTATTAATATTCTTAAAAATAAATATTTTATTATTAATATAGACAAAGTAACTTATGCATCAAATTTTAAAAATATTGACCATAATATAAAAAATTATAAATTTTATAAACAAGATATTAATAATAAAATTTTTATAAAAAATATTCTAAAAAAATATAACCCATCTATTATATTTAATCTTGCTGCAGAAACTCATGTTGATAGATCAATTGATGGTCCAAAACAATTTATAGAAAGCAATATTCTTGGAGTTTTTAATCTTCTTAGAATCAATTAGAAATTATAAAAAAAAAATTAAATTAATACATATCTCAACTGATGAAGTGTATGGAGATATTAAAAAAAATCATAAATCAAAAGAAGAAGATCGCATACAATCCTAGCTCCCCTTATTCTGCTTCAAAAGCAAGTGGAGATCTTTTAATAAAATCATATATTAGAACATATAAAATTCCAGCAATTATAACTAATTGTTGTAATAATTTTGGTCCAAATCAATATCCAGAAAAATTAATTCCAACTATAATTTATAATATACTAAATAAAAAACCTATTCCAATTTATGGAAAAGGAAAAAATATAAGAGAATGGATTTATGTTAAAGATCACTGTAATGCTCTTATTAAAATTGCAGAAAAAGGAGTTATTGGTGAAAATTATAATATTGGAAGTGGAATAGTTTTAAATAATATTCAAATTGCAAAAAAAATAATATCAGTTTTTAAAAAAATCAATCATAATCAAAATATTAAAAGTAAAATACATCTTGTTAAAGATAGACCTGGTCATGATCTTCGTTATTGTTTAGATTCTTCAAAAATAAAAAATAAATTAAAATGGAAATGTAAATCAAGTTTTAATCAAAGAATAAATGAAACAATTATTTGGTATATAAATAAATTTAAAAATAATTATTTTAAAAATAAAGATTTTAAATACCGAATAGGATTAAAAATATGATTAAAAAAGGAATAATATTAGCAGGAGGAACTGGTTCAAGATTAAGTCCATTAACTAAAGTAATAAATAAACAACTTCTTCCTTTGTATGACAAACCATTAATATTTTATCCTTTATCAATATTAATGCTTAGCTGGAATTAGAGATATATTAATTATAACTAATCCAAATGAAGATATTAATTTTAAAAAAATATTAGGAAATGGATCAAATTTTGGAATAAAAATTCAATATTTAGCACAACAAAAACCAAATGGTCTTCCAGAAGCTTTTATTATTGGTGAAAAATTTATAAATAATACAAAATGTAGCTTTAATTCTTGGTGATAATTTTTTTTATGGCCAAGGTTTTACAAAAAGATTAAAGCAAAAAACAAAAATAAAATCAGGATCAACTATATTTACATATCAAGTTAATAATCCTCAAGATTATGGAATAGTAGAAATTAAAAATAATAAAATTTTAAATATAAAAGAAAAACCTAAAAAATCTAAATCAAATCTTGCAATAACAGGTCTTTATTTTTTTGATAAAAATGTTGTTAATTTTTCAAAAAAACTAAAACCTTCAAAAAGAAAAGAGTTAGAAATTGTTGATTTATTAAAAAAATATTTAAAAATAAGAAAACTTAAAGTAGAATTTATGGGAAGAGGTAGTGCATGGCTAGATACTGGTAATGCCGAAAGTCTTTTTGAAACATCTCAATTCATTTCAAATATAGAAAAAAGACAAGGATTAAAAATAGCTTGTTTAGAAGAAATAGCTTTAAATAATAAATGGATTTCAAAATATATTATAAAAAAACAAATTAAATTTTATGGTAATTGTAACTATTCAAAATATCTTAAAAAAATTAATTTAAATTCAATGAAAATAAATATTAAAGGAATAAAAATTTTTAAATCTAAAATTTTTTATGACAAGAGAGGATCTTTTAAAGAAGTTTATAAAAAAAAATTATTACCAAATAAAGAATTTAATATTTCGATTGTATATCAAGTTCTAAAAAAAATGTTTTAAGAGGATTGCATTTACAAACCAAAAATCCTCAAGCAAAATTTTTAACTGTTATTAAAGGAAAGATATTTGATGTTGTTAGTAGATTTAAGAAAAAATTCTAAAACTTTTGGAAAATATTTTTCAATTATTCTATCTAATAAATCATACTGCTCTATTATATATTCCTGAAGGCTTTGCTCATGGTTTTTGTTGTCTTGATAAAGAAAATATTGTTTATTATGGATGCTCAAATTATAGAGAAAAAAATTATGAAATTGGAATTTTATGGAATGATAAAGATCTTAAAAATTAAATGGCCAATAAAAAAACCTATATTATCAGATAAAGATTCTAAAAATATTTCATTTAAAGAATATTGTAAAAATTTTATTTCTTAAGATGAATTTAAAATATAAAATCGTAATTACCGGCGGAAGTGGAAGATTTGGATCAATTTTACAAAAAAAATATCAATCAAATAAATTATTTTATCCAAAAAAATACAGCTAAATATTTTATCAACTAAATCTATAGAGAAATATCTAAAAAAAATTAAACCAAAAATCTTAATTCATCTTGCTGGCTTATCTAGACCAATGAACATTCATGATAACGATATTTCTAAAAGTATTGATTTAAATATTATTGGCACAGCTAATATTGTTAAAGTCTGCTCAAAACTTAAAATTAAGTTAATATATTTTTCAACAAATTATGTTTATCAAGGCAAAAAAGGGAATTATAAAGAAACAGACCCGTTGCTTCCAGTAAATAATTATGCCTGGTCAAAGTTGGGTGGAGAATCTTCTGTTCAGATGTACAAAAACTCTTTGATTCTTAGGGTTTGTATGACTGAAGAACCCTTTATTCATAAAAAAGCATTCTCAGATGTTCAAAACAAATTTTATTTTTCATAAAGAAGTTGCAAATATTCTATTTAAAATTCTTAAATCTACAAAGGAATTATAAATATAGGAGGTAAAATTCAATCTCCATATAATTTTGGAAAAAAATATAATAAAAATTTAAAAAAAACGTTAGCAAAAAATAAAATAAAAATTTTCCTTTAAAACCTTCAATGAATATTTCAAAACTAAAGAAAATTCTATAAAAAATTAATAAAATTAAAATTAATATATCTAAACTAATATTAAATTGTTTGAAAGAGTAATATAAGGCCATTCAATATATTTTGAATATTTTTTAAACCAAAAAGAAAGATATCTCTCTGCTAAATAAGCATACAATCTCTGGGAATCGTATCCTTTTAAATTTTCAAATCCAAATATTTTTTCACATCTAAAAAGCCATGGAAACAATTTACTCAAACCATTGATTAGCAATATCTATTTTTGCAATAAACATTATATGCGGGTTAAAACAGACTTGATTTTCTAACATAATTTCTAAATTCATCTCTATCGCTCATCATCAAGAAGATTAATAGCTTTGTCTAAATTTCCATATCCATGATGCATATCAAAATGCAATTTAACGGTTTGTTTTTCCTTATTAAAAAAAATTTCGGGATCGCGAATTAAAGATTTAAATCCTCTCTTAAATAATTTAACTTTATTAACTCCATTTACATAAATGGGCTCGCATATTACTGAATTATAATTCTTTCCATGTCTTCAGGTGGTTCAGATAAGATGAAATTTTTTAAATTATAAGTAGTAATATCATTCTTTTAGAGATATTTTTTTTTATCCAGATATCTTCTTCTCTGACAAAAACCTATCCAAGTCATTGTTTTCTAAATTTTTCATCTTGTTTTTCCAAAACCAATATTGAAAAGTTAAGCTCCGAATAGTATTTTTCTTTATAATCAATATTGTCACTTTGAGTACATTTGCTAAATTATATTCTTTAGAAAAATTAGATTTTCCTACCCCAGCTAATTTGCAAGGTAAATTTGTATTAACATAAAGGAGATCCTTGTCTGTTACACAATATATTTCTGGATTATTCAATGAGTCAATTTTCCTAAAATTTGATATTTATAAATGTAATCAATTTTATTTTTATTATGATTTAAAGAATAAATAAACGTAATATATGATAAAAATTTCTAAGGTAAAAATTTTACTAAATATTCTACTAATATTTTAAAATAAGATACACCTAAATATTGATTTACATTAATTACCTACCTGAACTATTGATATTTTGATGGACTGTACTTGTAAGTAATATGATAGCATTAGTCAACAAATCTTGCAATAGTTTTTAGAAGTATCTGTAGCAATTCGCTGTTTAAATTATTTCTTACAGTTGGGATAATTTTTCTTGAATATTATTAGTCAAAAATATATTTGTACATCCCAATTAACTCATACTCTGAAAACATCGATCCATCATAAATTTTATGAGCTTTAAAACATTGCCAATGAAATAATGCTAGAAATCCATTCAGCAGTTGTATAAACTATCTTTTATTATTAAAATTGATTTAAATTTTCTAGAATAATATTTATATTCAAAATTTAGTTAAAGACTATAAACTGTAATAGGCTGCCGAAAGAAAAAATTAGGTAAATAACCTAAAATAGTTTACATGTTTGTTAAATAATAAGCCCTAAAAGATTCATTAATTGTAGCAATACTTAATTGAAAGATCATTTATCCAAAACATAATCCATATTCTTTTGAAGTATAATAGTATCTAGAATTTTGGTTAATTCATTCGTTCATTATTATTTTTTACAAAGTCTATGATAAAGTATATTTTAAGCAATTTGCTGGTAAATACCAACTTAATATTAATAACCAGAATTTCCTGAATAATAAGTAGTTGTTTTTATATTATTTAGATAATTATTTAATAATTTTTTAAAAATGTTTATTTTCATTATATAATCTAATATTAGTTTTTCTTGTAATTATTAGAAAACATTCTATTTCTTTTGAACGGCAAATAATAATTAAATTTAATTTTGAATACTATTTGTTAGATTCTGTAATATTCTCATTTTATAATCGACAAGTCGCGAACTCAAGGTATACTTGCATAAACATTTAATATGAGTTTCACTATCTAACATTTATTCTTAAATAAAATAAATCCAAGTACTTTTATCAATTTTGAAATTCAATATTATTGTCTAAAATATATTTGGGATAACTATTATCAATAACTTGCTTTTTTTAAAAACATCATTTCTGCCTATAATATCTTTTTGATTTTTGATATTTTCTTCTATGACTTTTTTATTTAAAAACTTTTATTAATCTTATTAAAAAACGCATAATTATCTCTGATATTCACATAAATTTTTATACTTATAAACAGTCTTGATCTGGAGTTTTTAGATTGCAAAATGCCAACCTCCATCTTTCAATTGCATAATTTACAATGCATTTTATCTAATCCTCCAAAATGGTCTTTTTTTAATTTTTAATTCTCTTAAGCCATTGTGGTGATTTAAGATATTTTTTAACACAAATTTTAGAACCTCGTCCAAACAGGATTTTATTTCACTTTACAAGATTAATTTTATAATAAAAATTGTTTTTGTTCAAAAACTGCATATTTCTTATTTAGATTTAAATTTATAAATTTTTCTAGGATTAGGTATTTCATCAGCATCTGAAATAATAATCAAATCTTCATTGATTAGCCTTTAAAAGTCCTCTAGAAATGCAATTTCTTTGAAAATTTTCTCTTAAACCATGGATTTTCTCCATCAGGCATATCTTCTACTTTGGATATAAATAATTTTATTGCTAAAATTTTTGAAAATTTTTTAACATTAAAATTAAAATTTTTTGGATTATTTTGCCAAGTTTTATTTGACTCAACAATAACAAAATAATCTACATAATTATTTAAGATATTAAATCTTAATCTAGAAGCAAATCTCATCAAATGAAAGCAATCGTATATTTTTAACTATTTTTACAATATTAATATATAATTTTTGGCGGAGAGAAAGGGATTCGAACCCTTGATACCTTTAACAGTATACACGCTTTCCAAGCGGGCGCCTTCAACCACTCGGCCATCTCTCCTTTATTTTTAATATTTCATTAATTAATGTTTAATGAAAATATTTTTTTCAATTGGAAAACAAAAAATATCATTTCCTATTGGAAAAAATGAATAATTATTATTAATTATTGAATTTAATGTATTTTCTAATTCATAATTTTTTATATGAGACCATTCAAATATTATAATAGGTCTAATTTTTTTTATTTTTAATAAAAAAATCATTAACAATATTGACAATCATAACCTTCTGTATCTATTAATCAATAAGATCAAAATTATTTCAATATTATATTTTTTTAAAAGTTCATCAAAACTTATTTGATTTACTTTCTCTTGAATAATATGTTTTTACTTTAATTCCGTGTTTAATTAAATGATCTTTATAAAAAGATGATATACCACTAGTTAATGTTCCATATTTATTAGAATATTCAGGATTTACTTTGTATAAAAATAAGAATTTCATTATTTATACTTAAGGCAGAATTTTCAAATTTTTACATTTTCATAATTTAAATAATTATTTTGCAAATCATAAAAAATATTTTTTTATTGGTTCTAATTAATAAACTTTCTAATTTAAATTTTTTTAATAATATTATTCTAAATGATCATGTTTCATACCATCATTAGCGCCTATTTGAATTAAGGAATTAATAATTTTTTTTTTCATCAAGATTTGATATAATTTTTTCTAAATTTAAATAAGATAAATTTCGATAAATAATCTTTTATTTTTAATATAATCTTTTGTTAAATAATTTATATCCAAATATTCCACAAAATTTTTTTAAAATTCTTATTCATTTTTATTTATTTTTAATACTTCAATAAAAGCTTCCTGGGGAATATCAACACTTCCAAATTGTCTCATTCTAGCTTTTCCTTTTTTTTGTTTTTCTAAAAGTTTTTTCTTTCTATCTCTAGCTCCTCCACCATGAATTCTGCTAATAACATCTTTTCTATAACCAGATATTGTTTCTCTTGCTATAACTTTTCCGCCAATTGCAGCTTGGATTGGGATCTGAAATTGGTGTCTTGGTATTAAATCTTTTAATCTTTCGCACATTAATCTTCCTTGTCTTACAGCAAAATCTTTATGAATAATCATGGACAATGCATCAACCATCTCTTCATTTACTAATATTGATAATTTAATTAGATCACCTTCTCTATAATCATTCAATTCATAATCAAAACTTGCATAACCACTAGAAATAGATTTGATCTTATCGTAAAAATCAAAAACAACTTCGTTTAATGGTAATTCATAAGATAGCACTGCACGATTTCCTGAATAACTTAAGCTTTTTTGCTTTCCTCTTTTTTCTTCACATAATTTCATAATTGAACCCAGATATTCATCTGGAAGAATTATTGTTGCATTTATCCAAGGTTCATTAATAGATTTAATAAAATTTGGTTCTGGCATATTTGCAGGGTTTTGAAGATCCATAACTGTGCCATCATGTTTGTAGATTTTATAAACAACACCTGGCGTTGTGGTAATTAAATTTAGATTATATTCACGATCTAATCTTTGAACAATAATTTCAAGATGAAGAAGTCCCAAAAAACCACATCTAAAACCTAATCCTAAGGCCGCAGAATTTTCAGGCTCATAAACAAAGCTAGAGTCGTTTAGTTTTAATTTTGCAAGACTGTCTCTTAATAAATTATATTCTGTGCTATCAACCGGAAATAATCCGCAAAATACCACTGGCTTACTGGGCTTAAATCCTGGTAATGGCTCTTTTATAGGATTTGAATAATCAGTTATCGTATCTCCAATTTTTGTATCCGAGAGATCCTTGATGCCTGTTACAATAAAACCAATTTCTCCAGATCCTAAATATTCCTTATTTTCCGCTTTTGGAGTAAACACACCAACTCTTTCAACAGGATGTCTTGTATTTGTAGACATCAATAAGATTTCCATTCCTTTTTTAATTACCCCATCTAGTATTCTAACTAAGATAACCACTCCCAAATAACTATCATACCAACTATCAACTAATAATGCTTTTAAAGGTAAATCTTTATTTCCTTTTGGAGCAGGAAGCTTTTCAACGATTGCTTCTAATATTTCATCTACCCCTTCTCCTGTTTTTCCAGAGGCTGTCAAAGCATCTGACGTGTCAATTCCTATAACATCCTCAATTTGTTTTTTTACTCTATCAACGTCTGATGCTGGTAAATCTATTTTATTTAAAACTGTTATAATTTCATGATGATTATCCATGGCCTGATAAACATTTGCTAAAGTTTGAGCTTCAACACCTTGAGTACTATCAACAATAAGTAATGATCCTTCACATGAAGCAAGTGATCTGTTTACTTCATAACTAAAATCAACATGGCCTGGTGTATCAATAATATTTAATATGTAATTTTTACCATCTTTTTTTGATTTATAATTTAATCTAACTGTTTGAGCTTTTATAGTAATTCCCCTTTCTTTTTCTAAATCCATTGAGTCTAGAACTTGAGTTGTCATCTCACGTTCGGTAAGACCGCCACATTTTTGAATTAACCTATCAGCAAAAGTAGATTTACCGTGATCAATATGAGCAATAATTGCAAAATTTCTTATATTTTCTTGTGCAGACATTTAAGATCTTAATGTTGCATCAAAAGATTTTTGCATTGTTTGAATTATTTTTTCACTTAATTCATCAATCTCTTGATCGTTCAACGTTTTGTCTTGTGATTGGATTAATAAATTTAAAGCTATAGATCTTTTATTCTTTTCAATATTTCCTCCTTGAAAAACATCAAATATTCTTATTTTTTTAATTAATTTTTTATCTACATTAAGTAAAATATTAATAATCTTTTCTGCTTCAAATTTTTTATCAATGATAAATGCAAAATCTCTTTCAATTTTTTGAAAATTAGAAACTAAATATTTAATCTTCTTTGTTGTATTTTTCTTATTAATAACTGGAATATTATTTAAGAAAATTTGAAAACCAAAAATTGGTCCATTTTTAATATCAAGTATCTTTAATTATTTTAGGATTTATTTCTCCAAAATTAGCGAGTGGTAATTCTTTATTTGAATTTAAATAAAATTTTCCTGATCTTCCTGGATGATAATATGATTCAGATTCCTGAATAACTGATAATTCTTGCTCATGAATTCCAAGCTCAATTAATGTTTTATAAACACAGTCTTTAATTTCAAAAACATCAACATCTTTATCTTTTTCTAACCAATTTTTTCTATAAATTTTTCCAATTTGAATTCCTCCAATAACAGCTATTTGCTCTCCTGGTTTTGAGCCAAAAAATACTGGTCCACATTCAAATATTTTTTGATCTTCAAAATTTCTATGAATATTATTTTTAATATGAATTAAAAGATTGGAAAAAATAGAAGATCTTAGAGTATCTAAGTCATTTGAAATTGGATTGGTAATTAATAAATTTTTATTATGAAGACCAAATAAAGTATCAATTTTTGAATTTGTAAAAGAATAGGTAATTGTCTCCATATAGCCTTTGTTAGCTATAGATCTTTGTGCAAATCGATGTAATTTTTGTTTTCCTGTTAAAATATTTTTTGGACTATCTACTTCTGGCTTAATAAGTTGAATTTTATCATAACCTAAAATTCTTATTAATTCCTCCACAATATCAACTTCCTCATTAATATCAGGACGCCAAGTAGGGACTTTTATTAAATATGTATTTTTAATTTCTTTAAAATTAAATCCTAAATTATTTAAAATCTTTTTAATATCTACTGATGAAATTTTACTTCCTATAATTTTCTCAAATTTTTCTGAATTAAATTTAATCTGTCTATTTTTAAAATTACTTTCTCCAGTAGTAACAAAATTACTTATTTTGCCCCCACATAACTTTTGAATAATTTTTGCTGCAAGTTTTAATCCATATTCCATAATATTTGGATCAACTCCTCGTTCAAATCTAAATTTAGCATCAGAATTAATTCCTAATTTTTTTGCAATTTTTGATATTTTTACAGGATCAAACAAAGCTGACTCTAAAAAAATATTTTTGGATTCTAAAGAAATTGAAGAACTGGCTCCACCAATTATACCTCCTAAGCCAAGAATTTCTTTCTCGTTAGTAATTAGGCACGCACCATCATCAAGCGGATAATTATTTTTATCAAGTGCAAAAAATTTTTCTCCCTTTTTTGATGAGCGTACAATAACTTTTCTATCAATTTTATCAGCATCGTACGCATGCAGAGGTCTATTTAGATCAAGCATAATATAATTTGTAATATCAACAACAGTTGAGATTGGATTCATTCCGACAGAAATTAATTTATCTTTTAACCATTTTGGACTTTCAGTATTTTTAATTCCTTCAATGTAGCAATGTGCAAATGAAGAACATCCAGAATTGGATTGAATAATAACTTTGAATGGATTTTTAATATTAGTTTTTAATTTAATTTCTTCTAAATCAATTAATTTTCCAAGACCTGCCGCTGATAAGTCTCTTGCAATCCCTCTTACTACCTAAACAGTCAGATCTATTTGGGGTTATAGATATATCAATAGCTGGCTCACTATTATTTTTAAAATAACTATTTCCAACTTTAAATTTTTTTGAATTTAACTCAGTAATACCTTCGCTTTCATCTGATAAACCTAATTCAGATTCTGAACAAAGCATTCCATAAGAATCGACTCCTCTAATATTTGTAACTTTAATCTTAAGTTGATTTTTTGGAATAATAGCCCCTGGTCCAGCATAAACAGTTAATAAACCATCTCTAGCATTTGAGGCTCCACAAACTACTTTTTGTATTTTTCCAGATCCAATATCTACATCACATAATTTTAATTTATCTGCATTTGGATGCTTTTCTGCTTTAATAATTTTTGCTACTAAAAAAAAATTACTTTTATCCTCTGCTCCAACACTCTCAACTTCAAGTCCTATATTGTTTAAAGTTGAAACAATTTTTTCAAGATTTGCATTTGTTTTTAAATGGTCTTTTAACCAAGAAGAAGTTATTTTCATCTACTATAATCCTCTATAATTTGCAGGTATATCTAATGGATCAAATCCATAATGTTCTAAGCCATCTAACATCTGTTTCAAAAAAAGATCTTAAATCATTTATTCCATATTTAAGCATGGCCAAACGATCAATTCCGATACCAAAAGCATAACCCTGATAGACTGAAGTGTTTACTTTGCAATTTTTTAAAACATTAGGATGAACCATCCCACAACCTAATATTTCAAGCCATTTGTCTCCTTCTCCGATTACAATTTTTCCATCTTTTAACTCATAACCAATATCAACTTCTGCTGATGGTTCAGTAAATGGAAAATGGCTAGGTCTAAATCTCATTTTAATTTTATCTACTTCAAAAAACTTTCTAATAAAATAATCAAGAACTCCTTTTAGATGTCCCATGTTTACATTTTTATCTATATGCAAACCCTCAACTTGATGAAACATAGGAGTATGGGTTTGATCACTATCGCATCTATAAGTTCTTCCAGGTGCAATAATTTTGAATGGCGGCTTTCCAGATAACATAGTTCTTATTTGCACTGGCGAGGTATGAGTTCTTAATAAAATTTCTTTGTCTTGACCTAAATAAAAAGTGTCATGCATGTCTCGTGCTGGATGATGTGGTGGCGTATTTAAGGCTGTAAAATTATTATATTCATTTTCAACATCAGGTCCTTCTGCTACTGAAAATCCTATTTCTCCAAAAATAGCTGTTACTTCATCAATAACTTGTGTAACTGGATGAATCTTTCCAAAAGTAATGGGTCTTCCTGGTAAGGTAATATCAATTCTATCTTCTGATAATTTTTTATTAATTTCTTTTTGTTCAAATAGACTTATTTTAGAATTAATAAGATTATTGATATTGTCTTTTAATTTATTTAGATTTGAAGCAAAATTTTTTCTATCTTCTCCTTGAAGAGTTGTAATTTTTTTAAAAAGTTCTCCTATCTTTCCGTTTTTACCAAAAGCTTCTGATTTTACTTGTTCAATTTTATGAAGAGTATCGGATTGGTCTATTTTAGATTTAAAATCTTTTTCTAAATGTAAAATTTCATCCATGATGGTCTACTAGTATTTATGAAACTAGTTTTTCTAATTTAGGCTAGACTGTACCTTTTTTACGATGGATTTAAAAGCCTCTGGATTTTGATAAGCTAAATCTGCTAAAATTTTTCTATCAATAGAAATCTTTGTTTTATTAAGACCGTTAATAAATTTAGAATAAGTCAAACCTTGCTCTCTAACGCCTGCATTAATTCTTTGTATCCAAAGTGATCTAAAACTTCTTTTT
This sequence comes from Candidatus Pelagibacterales bacterium, assembly GCA_965235815.1. GTDB lineage: Bacteria > Pseudomonadota > Alphaproteobacteria > Pelagibacterales > Pelagibacteraceae > Fontibacterium. The sequence continues at coordinate 151,571 of CBDDZE010000002.1, forward strand.
TTTAGCTCTGCGATCTCTATAAGAATATTGTAAAGATTTTTCTACTGACTGTTTAGCAGTCCTAATTGTATTTTTTTTTCTTCCGTAAAAACCTTTGGCAGCTTTGAAAACTTTTTTATGTTTTGCGTGACTGGTTACCCCTCGTTTAACTCGTGACATAAATTATCCTCTTAAACTGTTTGGCATGTAAGATTTGACAATCTTAGCATCAGGCTTTTGACATAATTGCCATTCCTCTTTGTCTTCTAATCTGAGAATTTGTTCTTTTGATCATACCGTGTCTTTTTCCAGCTTGGGGCATTTTTACTTTGCCTGTTGCTGTAATTCTAAATCTTTTTTTAGCTGAGCTCTTAGTTTTAATCTTATACATAAAATAAATACCTGCGGTTTATACTAATATTAAAGATGAAAAACAATAAGTATGAAAGTGAAGAAACAGCTATTTTAATGGCTGAATAATAAAAGTCATTTGCTTGCCCTCCATTTTTGGAGTCTGTTCGACTTTGCCTGTTATTTTTAAATCGCCTACAATTCTACCTGCAAGATCTTGAGCTAGTTTTAAATGCTGCATTTCTCTTCCTTTAAGCTTAATTGTAAATTTTACTTTATCTCCTTTAGCTAAAAATTTCTCAGTTGCTTTCATTTTAAAATTATAATCATGAACGTCTGTTCCTGGTCTCATTTTAATCTCTTTAAGTGTTACAACTTTTTGTTTCTTTTTTGCTTGGCTAGCTTTTTTTTGTAACTCGTATTTATATTTTCCAAAATCAGTTATCTTACAAACTGGGGGTTTTGCATTGGGAGCAATTTCAATTAAATCTAAACCTTGCTCCTTTGCAGTCATTAATGCATCATTTAAGGAAACAATCCCAATATTTTGGCCATCACTGCCGATTAACTGAACATCAGTTGCTCTAATTCTATCGTTTACTTTTGGCCCACGATTTGAAGAGCTATTAGATCTAAAATTACTTCTGTTGTTTTGAAAATTTTGATTAATAACTATACTCCTAGATTTTTGGTGCTAAAGATTCTTTAACTAATAAATTCACAGCTTCTCTTAAAGGTAATGTATCTTGTTTTTCTTGGCCAAGTCTTCGAAGTGTAATTGATTGATTCTCTTGTTCTTTAGATCCGCAAATCATTAAAATTGGAGTCTTTGATAAAGAGTGTTCTCTAATCTTGTAGTTAATTTTTTCATTCTTAAGATCGATAATATTCCTTATTTTGTTTTTATCAAGTTCAGCAGATACTTTTTTTGCATAATCATCAAATTCTTGAGAAATTGGAAGTATTGCAACTTGTTTGGGCGCTAACCACAACGGAAGTTTACCAGCGTAATGTTCAATTAAAATACCTATAAATCTTTCAAGTGATCCAAACAATGCTCGATGCAACATAACGGGATTCTTTTTAATTCCATCTTTATCAATATAAGTGGCACCTAATCTGCCTGGTAAATTTAAATCTACTTGTAAAGTTCCGCACTGCCAATCTCGACCAATAGTATCTCTTAAAACAAATTCAATTTTAGGACCATAAAACGCTCCTTCACCTTTATTAATGGAGTAATCTAATTTTGAAGCTTTCACGGCTTCTAATAATGCGGCCTCTGCTTTATCCCATAGTTTATCATCTCCAACTCTTTTTGCAGGACGATCAGAATATTTTAAAATTACATTTTCAAAACCAAAAGCTTTGTAAATATCTAAAATTAACTTAGTAACTTTTAATGACTCTTCTGTAATTTGATTTTCAGTACAAAAAATATGAGCATCATCTTGTGTAAAAGATCTAACTCTCATTAATCCATGTAAAGATCCTGAGCTTTCATAACGATGGACTTTGCCAAATTCTGATAATTTTAATGGTAAATCTCTATAACTTTTAAGTCCTTGATTAAAAATTTGAACACAGCCAGGACAATTCATAGGCTTAATTGCAAAAACTCTCTCATCTGGAGTTTTTGTTGTATACATATGCTCTTGAAATTTTTCCCAATGACCAGATTTCTCCCATAATGTTTTATCTAAAATATCAGGTGTATTTACTTCTCGATAACCAGCTTCTGTTTGTCGTTCGCGCATAAAATCAATAAGCGATTGAAATAACTGCCAACCTCCTTCATGCCAAAAAACAGCTCCTGGACTTTCTTCTTGAAAATGAAATAAATTCATAACTTTTCCAAGTTTACGATGATCTCTTTTTTCAGCTTCTTCTATTCTATGTAAATATTCATCCAACTCTTTTTTATTTCTCCAGCATGTTCCATAAATTCTTTGAAGCATCTCATTATTTGAATCTCCGCGCCAATAGGCTCCTGCAAGTTTTGTCAGCTTAAATGCTTTACCTATTTTTCCAGTAGAAGTTAAATGTGGTCCTCTACATAGATCGTGCCACTTACCATGAAAATAAATAGAAATTTCTTCTTTGGTTGGAATGCTATTTATTATTTCAGCTTTATAAAGCTCTCCTTTTTTTTTAAAATGTTCTATAGCTTTTTCTCTATCCCAAACTTCTCTTGTTGTGGGTTCATCTCGATCAATAATTTCTACCATTTTTTCTTCAATTTTTGCTAAATCTTCATCGGTAAAAGGTTTCTTTCTAGAAAAATCATAATAAAAACCATTTTCAATAACTGGACCGATAGTAACTTGGGTATCTTTGAATAGTTCTTGAACTGCCATAGCAAGAACATGAGCTGTATCATGTCTTATAACTTCTAATCCGTAATCATCTTCAAGTGTAATGATTTGTACTGTAGAATCTTTTTCAATAAATGTACTTAGATCCTTAAAATTATCATTTACTTTTATAACTAAAGCTTTTTTTGCAAGCGACGGACTTATAGTTTTAGCTATCTCATGTCCATTAACTTTTCCTGGAAATTGAAGTTTTTTTCCATCTAAAAGCGTGATGTTAAGCATGTCTCTTATTAAACTAAGGACTTATAAATTTCTAGTGTTTTAGAACACATCTGATCTACCGTATAATTATTAATTACGTTGGCTCTGCCTTTTGCTCCTAAATCTTTAAGAAAAATTTTATCTTTTTTTGAAATCTCAATAATCATTTTTGCCAAATCTTTTTCATCATCTGATTTAAATAACCAGCCTGTTTGCCCATCAATAATTGTTTCATTAGAACCGCCTATATTACTTGCAAGTATTGGCTTTTCCATTGCTTGTGCTTCAACGGCTACTCTGCCAAATGCTTCGGGCTCAATAGAAGCTGACAACACTAAGTCACAAGCATTATAAGCTGATGGCATGAAAGATTCGTATGAGATAATCTTTACATTTTCCTCTAATCGATGCTCTCTAATAAAATCTAGAAGGTATTCTCTATATTCAGTTCTACCTTGATCGTCGCCAAGTATAATTGCACTAATATTATTTAGTAAATTTTCTTGTTTAAGAAATAGTAAAGTATTTAAAAAAAGAAACTGCCCTTTCCAAAAAGTTAATCTTCCTGGAAGCAATATTAAAAAATTATTAGTAGATATCCCCCAACGCGTTCTAACACTATTGAGCCCTTCTATATTTGAATTTTTTGAGTTAAAATAATCAATATTAATTCCTCTTGGTATAAGAAAAATCTCTTTTGAGTAATTATAATTATTTCTTATATGATCAAAAATAAACCTTGATCCGGCAATAACAGAATTGCCTCTTAACATAACTGAATTATAAAATTTTTTTAAAGGATTGTTAAAATTATAAGTACCATGAAAAGTAGAAATTAAAGACACTCCTAATAATTTACTTGCAAAATAACATGACCAAGCTGGAGCACGACTTCGAACATGAATAATATTAATTTTATAAAACAAAACAATAAATAAAATTACAAATATATTAAAAAAAATCATAAATACGTTTTTGCTATGAACAGAGAATTTAAAAATTTTTATCTTTGTCCCGATCAATATTTTTAATTTGTTGTCCACCCGAACATAAAATTGCAGAAAAATAATTTTGTTCAGCAATAAATTGTGCAATATCTTTACAGCCTGTTTCTGCACCACCCACATCTAATCTTGGAATAACTTGCAATAAACGAATTTTTTTATCCATTAAATTAATATGCTATACTTTTAAGCATGAATAATCCAAAGCAAAATTTTTTTTTAACAAAAAATAATCAAAAAATTCATTACAAATTTATTAATAATAAAAGTTTAACTACGATTATTTTTCTTCACGGGTTGATGTCAAATATCAAAAGTAAAAAAGCTAAACACTTAAAAAAATTTGCTAATAAAAATAAAATAAACTTATTATTATTTGAATATAGCGGTCACGGAAGGTCTTCAGGAAAATTTACAGATTTTAGTATTAAAAATTGGGTAGAAGATTCAAGGTCAATTATAAAAAAATTAATCAAAAAAAATAAAATAGTTCTTATTGGTTCAAGCATGGGTGCTTGGATTGCGATTCTCTTGATTAAATATTTTTATAAAAGAATTAAAGGCTTTATTGCTATTGCTCCTGCTCCTGATTTTACTGAAGAATTAATATGGAAAAAATTAAATGATATTGAAAAAAGTAAAATAAAAAAAAATAAAATCTATAAATTAAAAAGCAGTCACAATAATTTTTATCCTATAACTAAAAAATTTATATTTGATGGAAAAAAAATCCTAGTTCTTAACAAAAAAATTAAATGCAATTTCCCAATCAAACTATTACATGGCGTTGAGGACTCTTCGGTTTCTTGGGCTTATTCGATAAAGTTAATAAAAACTTTAATAAGCAAAAAATTAAGTTTAACATTTATTGATGATGGTGATCACTCTTTATCAAGAGCTCAAGATTTGAAAAAATTAGACTTAGCGATTAAAGATATTATTTAAAATACTTTTAAAGCCTTCTTTGTAAGTTGGAAAATATAATTTTACTTTTAAATCTTTTTTAATTTTTGCATTGCTAACTTTTTTTGAGTCTTTATAGAAATTTTTCATTTCACCATCATTTAAAGATTGAAAAGATACTGGAGATGGATTTTGAATTCCCATTAAACTACAAGCATAAGATATAACTTTATCATAAGAACATGGCATATTATCTGCAACATTGTAAATTTCTCCATCTTTTGAATAAATTAAAGATTTGAATAAGACTTGGGCTATATCAGCAACATGAATTCTTGAAAAAAAATGATTACTTTTTTTAACGTAACGAATTTGACCATTTGTTAATCGTAAAAATATATTTCTCTCTGGAGAATAAATTCCTGACAATCTAAATATTCTTGTTGGGACAAAATGGTATCGATTTAATTTTAACCATTCATTCTCAGCTACAAGTCTATTTATTCCTGTATCGTTATTAGTTAATAATTTGCTTTTTTCATTAACCCATTTTCCATTATGATTCCCGTAGACACTTGTTGATGAAAGATATGCCATCCATTTAATTTTTTTATTTAATGATATTTGATTATAAAAATTTTCAATAACAAAATCTTTTCTATCTTTTGGTGGTATTGAAACTAATATATGACTTGCATTGAGAATATATTTTTTAATTTTTTTATCGAATTTATTATTCTCAAAATAAAAATTTTTATAATTAACATTTAAAAATTTTTTATTAGAACTTTTAGATCTGGAAGTTGTAATTAAATTAATTTTATATTTATTTTTTAATAATTCTTTTACAAAGTACTTAGCTGCTAAACCAAAACCAAAACAAACTAAACTAATTGATTTAGACCGCTTTTCCATGAACTGCCTTATTCGATAATGGTTGTTTTAATTTATCTAACATTTCTTTAGGGCAAACTTGATAAAAATTACTCTTTTCATTACTCCATTGTTGAATAATTTTTTTTGAATAAACTGATTGAGTTTCTTTTTCATGTAATTTTATTAAATTTAAAAGAAAATCATTCCAATAATCTGTTTCAACTCTTTGCCAAATAACTGAAGATGGATTTACATAATTCTCAAAGCTATTTTCTGGGTCATAAACAAATGCCATTCCACCTGTCATTCCTGCTGCAAAATTATCCCCGACTTCTCCTAAGCATAACAACCGCTGCCGCCTGTCATATATTCACAACCATTTGTTCCGCATCCCTCAATAACCGCTGTAGCTCCTGAATTTCTAACCGCGAACCTTTCTCCTGCTTGTCCTGCTGCAAACAACAATCCTGAGGTTGCTCCATATAAAACAGTATTTCCAATAATTGTATTTTTTGAAGTTTGTATTTCAGTGTTCGAGGCTGGTTTTATAATTATTTTTGCACCTGATAACCCTTTGCCAACATAATCATTTGCATCGCCTGTGACTTCTAATTTAATTCCTGAAACTCCAAATGCGCCCAAGGACTGTCCGGCTGAACCTCTTAATTTAATTAAAATATGATCGTCAGATAATTTCTTATTTTTAAACTGAGTTGTAATAATTGAACTTAATCTTGTTCCAACAGATCTATGAGTATTTTTTACCGCATAACTTAATTGAAACTTTTGTCCTTTCTCAATTAAAGAAAGTGAATCTTTTATAATTTGTTTATCCAAACTATCAGGGACTTCTTTTCTTTCTCTTTTTAAACAATATCTTGGATTTTCTCCTGGATCTGCTTGAACTAAAAGTGGATTTAAATCTAAATCATCTAAATTAGCAGATCCTCTACTTACTTGTTTCAATAAATCGGTTCTACCAACAATTTCATTTAAAGATTTAAAACCAAGACTTGCTAAAATTTCTCTTACTTCTTCAGCTATAAATGAGAATAAATTAACAACCTTTTCTGGTGTGCCTGTAAATTTTTTTCTAAGCTCTTCATCTTGAGTACAAATTCCAACAGGACAAGTATTTGAATGACATTGTCTAACCATTATACAGCCCATTGCTATTAAAGAAGTCGTTGCTATTCCAAAATCATCTGCACCCATCATTGCAGCCATAACAACATCTCTGCCTGTTTTAATTCCTCCATCCGTTCTTAAAATAACCTCATGTCTTAAACCATTTAAAGTTAAAATTTGATTAGCTTCTGTTAATCCAATTTCCCAAGGTAAGTCCTGCATACTTCACACTTGTTAATGGTGAGGCCCCTGTTCCACCTGAATGTCCACTAATTAGAATTACATCTGCTTTTGCCTTTGCAACTCCTGCAGCAATAGTTCCTATTCCTGTTGAGGAAACTAATTTAACTCCAATTTTTGCTTTGGGATTTATTTGTTTTAAATCATAGATTAATTGCGATAAATCTTCGATTGAATAAATATCATGATGAGGTGGTGGAGATATTAAGGTAACTCCTGGTGTTGAATGTCTTAAAGTTGCAATTTCACCGGTCACTTTGAACCCTGGTAATTGACCACCCTCTCCAGGTTTTGCTCCTTGAGATACTTTAATTTCTATTTCATCACAATTATTCAAATATTCCGCAGTTACGCCAAATCTTGCTGAAGCAATTTGTTTAACTCTTGAATTAGCATTGTCACCATTATCTTTTGGAATTGCTCGTTTTGCATCCTCTCCTCCTTCTCCGCTACAAGATGCACCACCAATTCTATTCATAGCAATTGCTAATGTTTCGTGCGCCTCTTTAGAAAGAGCTCCTAAAGACATGCTGCCGCTTCCAAATCTTTTTCTAATATTTGTAATAGATTCAACTTCTTCAATTAGAATCGGTTTTTTAATTAAATTAAAATCTAAAAGATCTCTAAGATTTAAAGGATGTTGTTCATTAATAATTTTTGAATATTTTTTGTATAAATCATAAGAGTCTGTTGCAACAGCAGTTTGTAACATATGCATAGTCATTGCCTGATTTGAATGTTGCTCTCCACCTTTTCTAAATTTATAAAATCCACCGATTGGTAAACTAATAACATTACCTCTAAATGCCTTTTGATGTTGAGTTCTGATCATTTGTTCAATTCCAGAAACACCAATACCAGAAATTTTTGAATACATTCCTGGAAAATATTCAGCAACTAAAGCTCTGCTTAATCCAAGACCACTAAAATTTAAACCACCTCTATAAGAGCTGATGACAGAAATACCAAGTTTAGACATTACTTTTAATAGTCCGTCATTAACTGCTTTAATATAATTATTGACGCACTCAGTAAAAGTTAGTTTTTCAAAAATATTTTTTTGATGTCTTTGATAAATACAATCAAATGCCAAATACGGATTAACTGTTGTGGCACCAACACCAATTAAAACTGCAAAATAATGAACGTCTAAACATTCTGCTGCTTTAACATTTAATGAAGTAAATTTTCTAAGTCCTTGATTAACTAGATGAGTTTGTACTGCGCCTGTTGCAAGAATAATTGGAATTCCAATTCTTGTTGCTGATATCTTCTCGTCGGTTAGAATAATATGTTTTGCTCCTTCCCTGACTGCTATTTCAGCTTCGGTTTGAATTCTTGTTAATTCTTTTTTTAAATTAACCTCCGAGTCTGCAGAGTCAAATGTGCAATCTATTTCTTTATATTCGTCATTTAAAACTTCAAATAACTTTTTAAATTGAGCATTGGATAAAACTGGACTTTCTAAAAGGTAACTTTTTTTATTAAACAAATCTTCACCTAAAATGTTTTGTAAATTTCCAATTCTTGTATTAAGAGACATCACTCTATTTTCTCTTAGAGAGTCTATTGGTGGATTTGTGACTTGACTAAAATTTTGTCTAAAAAAGTGAGATAAAGGCCTATAAATATCTGATAAAACAGCTGTTGGAGTGTCATCGCCCATTGAACCAACAGCCTCTTTTTGATCCTCTACCATTGGATGTAAAATCATTTCTAAATCTTCAATGGAAATGCCAGCAGCATATTGTTTTTGTCTTAATTTATCTCCTTCGAAAGAATTAAATTCTTCTAAATTGTTAAATTTTTTACTGATCTCAATTAAATTTTGACTAAATTTTTTGTAAATAGGGTTTTTAGATAAAAAGTCTTTAATTTTTTTATCATTATAATAAGACCCTTCGTCAAGATTAACTGCTATCATTTGTCCAGGCCCTACTCTGCCTCTATAAATAATATTTTCTTCTTGAACTGGAACCATTCCAGTTTCTGATCCTGCAAATAAAATTTTATCTTTTGTAATTGTATATCTTAAAGGTCTTAAACCATTTCTGTCTGTTGCAGCTAAAATCCAATTACCATCTGTTGCGGCAATTGCAGCTGGCCCATCCCAAGGTTCAATGACAGAATTTAAATAATTATACATATCTCTATAAGCTTGAGGAATAATTTTGCTTCTTTTAGACCATGCTTCTGGCATCAACATCATTTTAACAAGAGGCAGTAATCTTCCTGATCTTGTTAACAATTCAAAAACAGCATCAAGACAAGCTGTGTCAGAACTTCCAGATTTTAAAATGGGTTTTAAATCATCAATGTTTGGATATAAATCAGACTCAAGTCCTTGCTCATGAGTCTTCATCCAATTCACATTTCCTTTTAAAGTGTTAATCTCACCATTGTGAGCTAATATTCTAAAAGGTTGAGCGAGTTCCCAACTTGGAAAAGTATTCGTTGAATACCTTTGATGAAAAATTGAAAATCTAGAAATAAATCTTTTATCTAATAGATCTGGATAAAAATCTGACAAATGTTCAGCAAGAAACATTCCTTTATAGATTATTGATCTTGAACTAATTGATGAAATATAAAAATCTTTTAATTGCGATTGAGTAATTTTTTTTTCAATCTTTTTTCTTACAATATAAATATTTTTTTCTAATTCTTCTGACTCTGTTTTTTTAATTGGAGAAAATAATATTTGCTCAATTTCTGGTCTAGTATCGTTTGCTTTTATTCCAAGAACTTTTGCTTTTACCGGAACATGTCTCCATCCAAAAATATAAAAATTATTAGATAATAATTCATGCTCTACAATAGTCCTGCAAGCTTCTTGAGCTCCATAATCATTTCTCGGCAAAAAGATCATACCAACACATAATTGATCATTTTTATGAGTATGATGTCCTGTAATTTTTATTTGCTCCTCAAAAAAAACTTTAGATAGTTCAATATGAATTCCAGCTCCATCGCCTGTTTTTCCATCCTTATCAACTGCTCCTCTGTGCCAAACAGCTTTTAAGAGCTTCAATTCCATTTTCAACTACTTCTCTTCTAGGTTTTCCATCAATTGAAGCTACAAATGCCAACTCCGCAAGCATCATGCTCATCTTCTTTATTATAAACCCCTGCTTTAATAAGCTTTTTGTAAATTTTGATCTAAAATTTTCATAAATAACTAAGCAACCATTCTTTTTTTTAATGATTGAGAAATTTTATTTTTTAAATAAATATCCATTGCTTCTGCAGCATCTCTTCCATCTTTGATAGCCCACACAACTAAAGATGCTCCTCGAACGATATCTCCGGCTGCAAAAATTCCATCTAAATTTGTTTGCATTGTTTTAAGATCTATTTTGATAGTTCCCCATTTAGATACATCAAGTGTTGGTTCTGAAAATAAACTTGGGATATCTTCAGGATCAAATCCTAAAGCTTTAATTACCATATCTGCTTTAATTTTAATTTCAGAGCCCTGAATAATTTCTGGCGCTTGTCTTCCAGTTGCATCTGCTTCTCCTAATTTCATTTTATTAAGGACAACTTCTGTCACTTTTCCATTTTTTCCAATAAATTCCTTTGGATTTGTAAGCCATTGAAAATCTACTCCTTCTTCTTCAGCATTAGCAACCTCTCTTGCTGAACCTGGCATGTTTTTTTTATCTCTTCTATATAAACACTTAACTGATTTTGCATTCTGCCTTATTGAAGTTCTAACACAATCCATTGCTGTATCACCGCCGCCTATTACAACTACGTCTTTTCCTTCAGCATTTAAATATCCCTCATCAAATAATTTTACTTTGTCTCCTAATCCTTTTTTATTTGATGCTGTTAAAAACTCCATTGCTGGATAAATATTTTTTAAGTCTGATCCTGGAATTTCTACTTCTCTTGCCTTGTATACTCCAGTTGCAATGAGTATTGCATCATGTTTTTTTCTTAAGCTCAGATAGAGTTGCATTTTTTCCAACTATAAAATTTAATTCAAATTTAATTCCACCTTCTTTTAAAAGTTCTGTTCTTCTTTCAACAATATTTTTTTCTAATTTAAAATTAGGAATGCCATAAATTAATAATCCACCTGGTCTATCGTATTTGTCATAAACCGTAATTTCATATCCAATTTTTCTAAGCTGTTCAGCGGCTGCAAGACCTGCTGGTCCTGCTCCTATAATACCAACGCTTTGTCCTAAATCTTTTTTAATTTTAATTGGTTTGACCCAGCCCTCTTCAAAAGCAGTATCTGTAATAAATTTTTCTATTGAACCAATAGTAACTGTGCCATGCCCCGCTCTCTCAATTACGCAATTTCCTTCACAAAGTCTGTCTTGAGGGCAAATTCTACCGCAAACCTCTGGCATATTATTAGTCGCTGAAGAAATTTCATAAGCTTCTTCTAATCTTCCTTCAGCTGCTAACTTTAACCAATCAGGAATATTATTTGAAAGCGGACAGTGAATTTGGCAATAAGGAACTCCGCATTGCGAACATCTGCTAGATTGTTCTTGTGCTTTTGGAGCAATGTAGTTTTTATAAATTTCAGAAAAGTTTTTAACCCTTTGAGATGGGTTAAACTTTTCAGGAGTTTGTCCTTTTGTATTGACAAACTTGAGCATTTTTTCAGTCATTAATTAAAATACCTAAAATTTAGTGTTTTTTACTGATTATTCTCATAAAACCTATATTTTTAAAAGATAAATTAGGTCAGTAATAATGTAGCAATTTATGTTATTTATCAAATTAATAAGTATAATTAAGGTTTTTTATTAACATTCAATTAATAATTGTAAGCAATGTTTAACTAATAATTAAATTTATAAAGCTAACTGCCTAGACTAAAGCTTTAATTATGGATGAATTTATCAAAATAATAATTCTTGGAATCGTTCAAGGCATCACAGAATTTTTACCAATCTCATCCAATGCTCATCTTATTATGCTAGAGCAGTTATTAGATTATCATAATCATAATGAAATTTTAAATCTTATTTTTCACTTGGGTTCTTTACTTGCAATAATTACTTATTTTTTTTCAGAGCTTTTAGGATTGTTAAAAAAACCAAAGATGATTTTTAATATAATTACCGCAACTATACCTGTAATTGTTGTTGGGTATTTTGTTTATAAATTTCGCCTTATAAATTACGGATATTTTTCAATAAAGATAATTGCTGCTACTTTAATTATTTTTGGAATTATTTTGTTTATTAGCGACAAGATTAGTCATTCAAAAATATTATATAAAGATCTTAATTTAAAAAGTTCTTTAGTAATTGGACTTTTTCAAATTATTTCTCTTGTTCCCGGTGTAAGCAGATCAGGTATTACTTTAACAGCAGGACGTTTTTTAGGATATTCAAGATTTGAAGCTGCAAAATTTTCATTCTTTTTATCAATACCAACAACTGCAGGAGCATGTTTTCTTGGAATCGTAGATTTAATTAAAACAAATAATTCAGATTTAAATTACATTGCAATAGTTGCTTTTATTACTTCTTTTTTGTCCTCTTATCTCACAATAAAATTGTTTTTATCTTTCATATCTAAATTCAATTTAAATATTTTTATTTATTACAGAATAATTCTTGGGACGTTTATATTATTATTTCTTTAGCGAATAACCTGACTAAAAATATAATTAGGCAATATTGTTTCAACAGTCCTTGTTGATATGCCAAGCTCTTTAAAGCCAGGATACTGATTTGAACAAATATTATCAGATTTTAGTATTTCTAACTGATCTTCTGTAAGCAAAGGATTGGGTAATAATTGCATTATTTTTGCCTGTAATCTTGCCACAAAGTCTGGAAGTTCTATTATAAATCTTTTCTTCTTTAATGACACAAGCAACGTCTCTATTAATTCTTTAAAAGTATAAATTTTAGGACCTCCTAATTCGTAAACTTTATTAGGATTAATTTGTTCTATAATTTTAATAATGGCATCAGTAACATCCCCGACATAACATGGTTGAAACTTTGTTTTGGCTCCGGCAAGAGGAATAATAGGCAAAAGATTTATTAATTTATTAAATAAATTAAAAAAATTATCATTTATTCCAAATACAATACTAGGACGTACAATAATCGAATTTTTATAGTTATTAATAATCGCTTCTTCACCTTGAAATTTAGATTTAATATACAAAGAGTTAGAATTTTTATTTACACCTAATGCTGAGATATGAATAAATTTTTTAGTAATTTCTTTATCTAAAATACTTGTTAAAAATTTTGGAAATAAATGATGTATATGATCAAATTTTTGATTTTTTTTCTCAAACAATACTCCTATACAATTAACTACAATCTCTGAACTCTTAATAAATTCATTAAGATTTGAAAAATCAAAAAGATTAAACTTTAAAACTTCAATTTGACCTGGTTCTCCCATTGGTTTTAGATAGCCATGTAGATATGGATTTCGTGTTGGAACTATTATTTTAAAACCTTTTTTTGCAAGTTTAGCTATTAGATTTCGACCTATAAACCCTGTTCCGCCGAAGACTGTTATTGTCTTTTTTTCTGCCATTGTTTAATCATAATAATTAACGATAATACCTTTTATTTAACAATAGTATGAAAGTCAAAATCCATAAAAACGATATACCTAACAATTTAAATCTAGGAAAAATTATCGCAATCGATACCGAAACTATGGGTCTTGATTATAAAAGAGATCCTCTTTGTCTTGTTCAAATATCCTCGGGCAATGAAGAAGTACATTTGATTCAAATTAATAGAAAAACATTTAAAGCTGATAATCTAAAAAAAATTTTGGAAAATAATGATATTGTAAAAATTTTTCAATTTGCAAGATTTGATCTCACGGTTTTAAATTATTATTTAAAAGCAGATATTAATAATATTTACTGCACAAAGATTGCCTCAAAAATTGGAAGAACTTATACTGATAAACACGGTCTTAAAGATTTATGTAAAGAACTCTTAGATATTGAATTATCAAAACAAATGCAAAGTTCCGACTGGGGTGCCGAAAATTTAACTGAACAGCAAATAAATTATGCTGCATCCGATGTTTTATATCTACATAAAATTAAAGATGAACTTGATAAAATTTTAATTAGAGAAAATCGAATGGAACTAGCTAATCACTGTTTTAAATTTTTAAAACATCGAGTAACCTTAGATCTTGCTGGTTGGAATAATCAAGATATTTTTGCGCATTAGATGATACAAAATCAAAAAATAAAATTCGCTAAAGAAGTAATTTTTCAAGAAATCAGTGCATTAAAAAAATTATCTAAATCTTATAATGCTAATTTTATTAAGGCCATTGATCTTATCCAGAAATGTAAAGGGAAAATAATATGTGTTGGCATGGGAAAATCAGGTCATATTATTCGAAAAATTTCCGCAACATTAAGCTCTGTAGGAGTTCCTTCTATTTATCTTCATCCGTCAGAAGCTGCTCATGGTGATCTTGGCGCTTGCAACCCAAAGCAAGATTGTTTTTTGATTATGTCTTATTCTGGAAATACTGATGAATTAAAAATTATTTTAAATTATGCACACAAATTTAAAATGCCCATTATTGGTGTTGCCTCAAGAGAAAATTCAACTTTAATTAATGCGAGCACAATTAAAATTGTTCTTCCTAAAGTAAAAGAGGCTGGTCTTGATATTGTTCCAACAAGCTCAACTTCAATGCTACTTGCTTGGGGTGATAGCGTTGCAATAACGCTAATGAAATTAAATAAATTTAGTAAAGAAAAGTTTGCTGTTTATCATCCATCTGGGGACATTAGGAAAACAACTTACGCGTGTTAAAGATATTATGATTAAAAAAAGTAGACGTACCTTTTATCAATGAAAATTTGTCTGTAAAAAATGCTGTTATTCAAATTACTAAAAAAGCTTATGGCTGCGTACTTGTTGTAAATAAATCTAAAAAAGTTACAGGAATTATAACAGATGGGGACATTAGACGTTCAATTCACAAGAAGAATTTTTTAGAAAAAACTGCAAAAGAAGTGATGACTAAAAAACCAAAAATGATTTCTGAAAATACACTGGCGGGATCTGCTCTTGATATAATGAATAAGAAAAAAATTACTTCTCTTATTGTAAAGGGTAAAAATAATAATTACGGACTAATTCATATACATTCTCTTATTAGTTTTGGAGTTTAATGAAACTCAATGAGATAAGAAAAAAACAGCTTAAAATTATAAGTATTGGTCTTATAGTAATCTTTATCGTCTATTTCGTTTATCCAACTATCAATACTTTTAGATTAAAACTAACATCAAAAAATATTAAGCCAACTGAAGGAGCTGAAAGTAATGTGTTTGAAAATATTAGCTATATCGGCGTTGATGCAAGTGGAAAACAATATAACGTTAGAGCAAAACTTGCGACTATTGATAAAGACAATCAAGATCTTATAAGCTTAAAAGAAGTTGATAGTGATTTTTTATTAAAAGATGGAAGCATTATAAAAATTATAAGCAAAATAGGTTTATTTAACAAAACAACAAATGATATTTTGTATGAACAGAATGTTAAAATAACTCAGAAAGATGGAGTGGTAACTGCAAACCGAGCTGAGTATCTTGTAAAATCAAATAATATATTTGTAAGTGGTAATGTAATTGCAGATTTTGTTGAGAATGACCCAAAAACTAAAAAGCGGCGTACTAGTCAAATTAAAGCGGATAAGGTAATAATTGATACCTTTAAAAAAACTGTTGAAGTTGTAATGGAAGAAAAAGGCAAACAAGTTACCGGAACATTAAGTAATGAAAGATAAAGATCAAAAATTTACAGTCATATCTAACAAAAAAGTAATTAAAAGATTTGCAGCTATTGCTGATTCTAATATCTCTGATTCTTCGGAAAAAATTGATGAACCAAAAAAGAAATTCCAGAAGAAAAGCCTTTTATTCTTTCTAAAAACAATCTCATAAAAGAAGAAAGTGTAATTCTAGAAAAAAAAACAACAATTAAAGAGTTAGCAGAAGAAACAATCGCTGAATCTGCCGTTGTTAAAAAAATTAATAAAAAATTAAATAATAATATTTTTAAACTTATCTCTGATGACTATTATTATAATAGAGAGCCATCAACACTGGAAATTAGTCATTTAACTAAAATAATAAAAAAAAGAGTTATTCTTAAGGATGTCAGTGTTACAGTAAATCCTCAAGAAATTGTTGCTTTACTTGGTCCAAATGGAGCAGGTAAGACGACGATGTTCTCTGTAGTACTTGGAATTTTAAATCCAACTCAAGGCAAAGTTATTTTTAATAATAAAGTAATTAATGAACTTCCAATTCATATGCGTGCAAAAGAAGGAATCAGCTATCTTCCACAATCAAGATCAATCTTTAGAGGACTAACTGTTGAAGAAAACATTAGAGCTGTTGCAGAAGTTGCAATCAAAGACCAAGAAAAAGAAGACGAATTAGTAGAGCATTTATTAAATGAATTTAAAATTGCACATCTTCGAACTGCTTCAGCACTAAGTCTTTCTGGAGGAGAAGCAAGAAGAGTTGAAATCGCAAGATGCTTAACAACATCTCCTAAAGTATTATTATTAGATGAACCGTTTGCAGCTTTAGATCCTATTGCAATCATTGAACTTAAAGAAATGCTTAGACATCTAAAAGATAAAGGCATTAGCATTTTCATTACCGATCATAACGTTAAGGAAACTCTTGATATTGTAGACAGAGCGTACATTATTAATAGTGGAGAATTAATTGCTGAAGGATCTCCACAAGAAATTGTTGAAAATAAAAAAGCAAGACAGCTTTACTTAGGATCTCAATTTAGAATTTAATTATCTATCAATAATTTTACTTAGAACTGATCTTGCTAATTTCCCCATAAAGAATGCGGGAATTAACGCTATAAAAAAAGCAGGTATCCAAGCTCTAATCCAGATTAAAAAAAAATTATCTACAAATCCTATATTCATTAATGAAATAATAAATGACATCATAATAATCATGCCAAATGCCATAATGACAGTAAAAATATAAGGCTCAAATTTCTTATTTAATTTCACGATAATCAGTAGTTTAAATTAATTTAATAAAGAATCTGCTATAATTGTCAAATTCATTATGAAAAGAAATCCTGTAGCTAAAGCTCTTCGAACGCCAAAATTTAAAAAAGAATTATTAAAGATAAAAAAAAATATAATAGAAAAAAAATTAAAAAAATTTTGAAATAAAATTTATTTATTTCGTAAAGATTTTCTATACTCAGATGGCATTTGAAAATTCATTGACCAAATACCAAGTTTATTTTCTTTTGCGTATTTTTCATCTTCAATAAAATCTTTAGAATATTGAGAATATGCAACCGCATAACCCTCTCTTACCATAAATCTAGATAAACTTTCTTTACCAATAAAACATTCCGCAACTAATCTTTGGTAACGATCTTTATCTTTTACAATACATTCAGGAATTTTATCTGCAATTTTATTTTTAAGAACGCTTTTTGCAATAACTCCACATTGAATTTTTATATTATCTTTTTCACAAATTTGTTTTATTTCAGGAGCATCAATACCAAAAAAACGATACTTGAAGTTTTCCTATATGAATAGTATCTCCATCAATTACTTGGATTTTTTTCTCACTAGCAATTAAAATGGTTGATAAAAAAAAAGAAAATATAAAGAAATAAATAATTTTTTTCATGAAAAATTATTTAAAAAATTGCTATTTTTTTTCGTTGAATATTTTGAATTTGATCAAGGACTTTAATATTTAATTGATCTAGTTGTTTACTCTTAAGGTCTCTTAAATTTTGTACAGCCTCTAAAAATCTTTCTGACTCAGTACTTGTGATAAAATCTTTGGTTAAAGTTATAAATTTTTCAAGATAATTTTTTCTCTCAAAAGGACGTTTGCCCCAAGGATTAGCATCAGCAATTCCTAGTTCATCCTCAATCTTAATTCCATCTTTCATCTTGATAATTACTCTGCCTCCAAAACATTTTTTCTTTGGATCTTTATCATGATATTTTTTTGTCCACTTTTTATCTTCAAATGTTTTAATTTTTTTCCAAAGTGCTACTGTGCTTTCTTTTTTTGCCCTTTGCTGGTTTATATGAATCTTCATGATGCCACTTGCCATCTTCGAGAGCGACTGCAAAAATATACATGATAGAATGATCTAATGTTTCTCTGCTTGCATTAGGTTCCATTTTTTGAGGATCATTTGCACCTGTTCCAATTACATAATGAGTGTGATGGGAAGTATGAATTTCAATACTATCTATTTTAGAAATATCTTTAATTTTTATTCCTCATATCACGTGCTAAATCTATTAGGGCTTGCGCTTGATATTCTGCAGAATGTTCTTTGGTATATGTTTCAAGAATTACTTTTTTTGCCTCACCTTTTTCTGGCAAAGGAACAATATATTCAGCGTCAGGTCCTGATAAAATTCTAGCTATTACGCTATCTTCTCCTTCATAAATTGGATTAGGAGCTCTTTCTCCTCTCATGCAACGATCAACTGCTTCAATTGCAAGTTTTCCAGCATGCGCAGGGGCAAATGCTTTCCAGCTAGAAATATCACCTTTTCTAGATTGTCTTGTTGAAATTGTTGTGTGCAAAGCTTGTTGTACGGCTTGATAAATAGTTTCAGTATCTAATTTTAAAAGAGATCCTAATCCAGCTGCAACACTAGGTCCTAAATGTGCAATGTGATCAATTTTATGTTCATGAAGACAAATTCCTTTAACTAAATTTACTTGAATTTCATAACCAGTTAAAATCCCTTTAATTAAATCTAAACCATTTGAATCTTTTTGTTGTGCCACAGCTAAAATGGGAGGAATATTATCTCCAGGATGACTGTAATCTGCTGCTAAAAAAGTATCATGAAAATCTAATTCTCGAACTGCTGTACCGTTTGCCCAAGCAGCCCATTCACAATCAAATTTTTTAGATAGAATTAATTCCAAAAACTGTTGCTCCATTTACTCTTGGATGGGCTAATGCCATCTCTCTTGCGGTTGTAACTGGTTGTCTTGAAAAAGATGCAATAGCAACAGAAGCATTATCTATAATTCTATTAATCACCATATCGGCTGCCTTATTATCAATAGGAGAATTATCACTTGCAACTTTAGCAATTCTATAAGCAAGCTGATCTTCTTTTGGTAAATTTACTTTTGATGGATAAACTTTAACTTTAAATTCTTTCAAGATAATTTCTTATAATATTCAAAATATAAAATAACAATAATTTTTAATTAATTCTTTTTATACTTAAAATTTTATCTCCTACTTTTATATTGTTTTGTTCAAACCAACCCTTGATTAACTTCAAGCGCAATCACTATAGGTTGTCCTGAGCAATGCTCTGTTAAAGATAAAGGTTGCATGTCTGCTATTTTTACTATTGTGTTTGTCTTGCTAATAAAGGCGATCGATAATGGTATCTGAGTATCTTTCATCCAAAAACAAGGTGTTGAGCCTTCTTCGAAAATAAACAACATACCATTGTCTTTTCCTAAAACCTGACGGTTCATTAAACCCTCACTTTGTTCCTCATCAGTCTCTGCAATTTCTGCAATTAATTTTTTTGTTCCAATTTCAATTTGAACTTTAGAAAGTTGTGCAAAAGAACTGTATTGATTAAAAAAAAGGTAAGAATTAATATTCTTATAATGTTTTTCATTATCTTTTTTGACTACTTCCTTTAGACAAAGATACTGGATATTTTATAACATTTTTTTTTAATTTAGCGTAAAAACTTTTCTCAATATTAATATTCATTTTTTGTGAAATTCTTAATAGATAAAATAATATATCTGCAATTTCGTCTGCTACTTTCTCTTTATCTACTTTTTTTAAATCACTTTCTTTTAACCATTGAAAAATCTCTACTAATTCTGAAGCTTCTACTGATAAAGCCATGGATAGATTTTTAGGTGAATGAAATTGATCCCAGTCTCTTTCTTTTACAAAGTTTTTAATTTTTTGATTAATTTTCTTTAAATCCATAACAAAATAGCTATTTAATTTAATTTACATGTTTAAATTACACAAAAAATTACTCAAAACTACTCATTCTGTAGCTAATCTAAATTTGTGCACAGCAAGATTAATGGATAACGCGAAATTTCCTTGGCTCATTCTTATTCCAAAAAGAAAAAATGTTAAACAAATATTAGATTTAAATAAAAAGGATCAAATAAAACTTATGGAAGAAATTGATTATTGTAGTCGAGTTATGAAAAAAGCTTTTGGTGCTTTTAATTTAAATGTAGAAAAAATTGGCAATATCATACCCCAATTACACATTCACATTATTGCAAGAAAAAAAAAAGATAGTTCATGGCCACTGTCGGTTTGGGTAGTAAAAGGCAAACCTTATAAAAAAACTCACTTAAGTGAGACAATAAAAAAGATACAAAAACTTATTTAATATGCTGAGTTATAGGCACGGATATCATGCTGGCAATGCAGCTGATGTACTAAAACATTTTATACTTACTTATGTTTTGGATTATATAAAAAAAAAGGACAAAAGTTTTATTTTTATAGACTCACATGCAGGAGCTGGAAAATATTTAATTTCTGATCCCTACATGCAAAAAAATAAAGAATACCTTCAAGGTATCAAAAAAATATTACAACTAAAAAATGATAATATTTTTTTAAAAAAATATTTAGACTTAATTAAATCTATAAATTTTAATTCTGATCTTAAAATATATCCAGGATCATGCTATCTTGCGGCAAAAAGTTTAAGACCCAATGACAACCTTCATTTTTTTGAGTTACATCCTACAGAATTTTTAAACCTTAAAAAAAACTTCAAAAATGATTCTAGAATTATTATTGAGAATGAAGACAGTTATCAAAAGACTTAGCAAATTACTTACCTCCAAAAGAAAAACGGGCCGTCATTTTAATAGACCCTTCGTATGAACTTAAAGATGAATATGATCAAGTGTTTAAAATGCTATCAGATTGTTATAAAAAATTTCCTCTAGGAGTTTATATTATTTGGTATCCTATATTAAAAAGTAAGAAAGCAGTTTCATTTGCTTTAAATATTTTAAATAGAAATTATAAAAATCTATCTCACATAGAAATGATTACAGATAATTCTAAATAACGGAATGCAAGGTAGTGGCTTATTTATACTTAATTGTCCCTGGTCAATAGAAAAAGATATAAAAAAAAGTCTAGAAATTATTTTTGATTGTTTAAAAAAAAATAATAATGTTTCTAAATTTACTTTTAAAAATAATATTAATTAAACAAATAGACTTGCAATTCCAAGAAAGGCAAAAAAACCAACAACATCAGTAACAGTTGTTACAAAAACTGTGGCAGAAATAGCAGGATCTATCTTCATTTTATTTAGAGTGACTGGAATAGCAATTCCGGCAAGGCCAGCAACGGTTAAATTAACGATCATTGCAGCACCAATAAGAATTGCAATTTTTAAATCATTAAACCAAAAATAAACAAAAACCCCTGTAATAACTGCAAATATTATTCCATTTAGTAAACCAGTTACAATTTCTCTATTTATAATTTTCATCACATTTTTTACATTCAGCTGTTGGGATGCGATCAATTGAATTGTAACTGTTAACGTTTGTGTTGCTGCATTTCCTCCCATAGATGCTACAATTGGCATTAAGACCGCAAGAGCAACAACTTTTTGGATTGTACTTTCAAAAATTCCAATAACAAATGAAGCTAGTACCGCAGTAACTAAATTTAAAAATAGCCATAAGAATCTATTTTTGGTCGTCTCTACTGGATTATCACTAATATCTTCTGCGGCACCAATTCCTCCTAATCTTAAGGCATCCTCAACTGCTTCTTCCTTTAACAATTGTTACAACGTCATCTCCGGTAATAACTCCGATTAATTTTTGCTCTTTATCAATTACTCCAGCTGACACTAAATTATATTGTGTGAAAATATTACCAACTTTTTCTTTATCAAGATCTGCTGGAATGAAAGTTTTATTTTCAGCAACTAAATCTTTAACTTTTATATTTGGATCTGACCTTAAAATATTTGAAATAGAAGCATTACCGATGGGCTTTCGATCTTTATCCACAACAAAAATTTCTAAAAATTGCTCAGGTAAATCTGTTGAGTCTCTTAAAAAATCCATCGTCTGGCCAACGGTCCAATCTACATCGATAGTAACAAATTCTCTCTGCATAATTCTAGCAGCAGAATCTTTGGGATATTTTAATCCTAATCTAAAAAAATTTTGATCTTTTTGTGGAAGATTATTTAATATTTGATTCTGAAATTCTTCAGGAACATTTTCGATAATTTGAAAAGCATCATCCGATTCTAATTCTTTTACAATTGAAGATATTGTATCTGGAGTAAGCTGTTCTAATATTTCTTTTTGTAATACATCAGATAATCCTAGTACAACCTCTGGATTTAAATCTGCCGATTTATGGCTAAATAATTTTATCTGAACTTCATTTGGTAATATTTTAATTAAATCAGCAACGTCTGCTGGATGATATTTATCTAATAATTGATGAACAGAAACGAAATTATTCTGTTTAACATTTTCAATTAGTAAATTAATTTGTTCTTCAGTAAAAATATGCCCAGTTCGAACTTTAGAAGTTTGATTAGCTTCTTGGGGCATGAAATTTCTCACATATAGGTTTAGCTACTACCTATAATGAATTAAACTAAAAAAAAAGCCTAATAATGAGCTACTAGTATTGTTTTCTAGATTTAGATTCTTTTGGTCCTGTGCTCTTAGGTTTTTTCTTTTCTTTTCTTGTATCGCGACTTTTAGCCATAACTTGTAACCTATCTTGTTTGTTTTTTTTTACTATAAAAATTTATCAAAAACGGACTTAAAAATAAAACAAAAGCAATAAAAAGTATTATTGCAGAAATGGGCCTTGTTATAAAAGTTGTCCACTCACCCATGCCTATAATTAACGCCTGTCTTAGCGATTGTTCTGCAATGGGTCCTAAAATTAGACCTATAATCAATGGAGCTGCTGGAAAGTCAAATCTTCTAAAAAAATAACCGACAAGACCAAAGAAAAATAATAAAGCTAAATCAAAAGAGGATCTTCCATTTCCATAAACGCCTGCTGAGGAAATTATTATCACTCCCACATAAAGCCACTGTGAAGGTATCTTAAGTATTTTTATCCAGATACCAACAAGTGGGTAATTAAGTATTAATAAAATAACATTTCCTATGTAAAGACTTGCAATTAATGTCCAAACTAAATTTGACTGTTGAGTAAGAAGTGTAGGCCCTGGTCTAATGCCATAAGATTCAAAAGCTGATAATAATACAGCTGCGGTTGCTGACGTTGGAATTCCTAATGTTAATAACGGCATTAGGACTCCTGCAGCAGCTGCATTGTTTGCCGCTTCTGGTCCAGCAACGCCTTCTATTGCTCCCTTTCCAAACTCTTCTGGTTTTTTACTAAGTTTTTTTTCTGTATAATAGCTTAATAAAGTTGGAACCTCCGCACCTCCTGTTGGTAGTGCTCCAATAAAAAAACCATAAAAAGAACCACGAAGCCACGGCTTCCAACTTCTCTTCCAATCTTCTTTTCTCATCCAATTATACCATTTATTTTTTGGAGAGATAATTACAGTCTTTTTATTTTTTTCTCTTCCTTGCCATGCTAAAAATAATGCATCTCCTACTGCAAATAATCCAACGACTGCAACGACTACTTCAACTCCATTTAATAATTCCATAACTCCACCAAAAGTAAATCTTGGCTGTCCTGACTGAAGATCAATTCCAACTAAACCAATTATAATTCCTAAACTTAAACTAATCATTCCGCGAATGACTGAATTTCCTAAAACAGCAGTGACAGAAACTGCAGCAAGAACCATTAAACTAAAATATTCTGCTGGACCAAATGTTAAGGCAACCCCAACAACAATTGGGGCAAAAAAAGTAAGAGCAATTGTACCAATAGTTCCTGCAACAAAACTTCCAATAGCAGCCGTTGCTAAGGCCTGACCTGCTAAACCACGTCTTGCCATTTTGTTTCCTTCAAGAGAAGTTACAACACTAGAGGACTCTCCTGGTGTATTAAGAAGAATAGCGGTTGTTGATCCTCCGTACATTCCTCCATAATAAATTCCTGCAAATAAAACGAACATCGCAACAGCTGGAGCTTTAAAGGTAAGTGGTAATAATAAAGCTATGGTTAACGCAGGCCCTATTCCTGGAAGAACGCCGACCAAAGTTCCGGCTAAACAACCAGCAAATCCATAAATTAAAATTGAAGGTGTTAAGGCAGTTCCAAAACCATTTATTAATTGTTCAAAATAATTCATATTTTAAATGAAAACGCAGGACCTAAATTAACTGAAAGCATAATTGAAAATAAAATCCAAACACTAACTGAAATCAAAAAGCTTATTATAAAAGATCTGATTGATATTTTTGTATCAAAAGATCTTGATATGCCAAGACCACATAAAGAACCTGATAAAATAAAGCCTATTGGCTTAACTAATAATACAAACAATAAAAATCCAATCAAAAAATAACTAAGACGATTTATTGGATTCTTTAATGGCTTCTCATTTTTATTATTAGCTATATCAGGAAGTTTTCTCGTTAAAGATTGATAAACATATAAAACTACAAACAAAATAAATATCCCAACAGCAAATTTTGGAACAAATGATGCTCCAACCGCATCATAAAGAGTAGATTTTGGAATTTGTGTGATCTGCCAAATGGCAAGACCACACAAAAATATAAGTACTAAAGAAAAGCGTAAAGCGTTCAAGCTAAGCCTAAATCTTTTAAAACAGCTTCTGTATTTTTAATATCTTCATTTAAAGCTTTTTGAAAAGCATCACCTGTTAAAAAAACATTAGTCCATTTTCTTTCAACTAAAGTTTTTTTCCAAGGTTCTGAAGTATTAAGTTTAGTTATGTAATCTATAATCTTATTCTTTTGCTCTGCAGAAACTCCTGGTGCAGCAAAAATCCCTCTCCAGTTAGCAGCAACAACATTTAAACCTAGCTCTTTAATTGTTGGCGCATTCACTCCTGGAATTCTTACATTCCCAGACACGGCTATAATTTTCATTTTGCCAGAATTAATATGCTCCTCAAGCTCAGAGTATCCTGAAATTCCAGCTGAAACCTGTCCTCCTAAAATCGCAGCATTTGCAGGTCCTCCGCCTTGGAAAGCAACATAAGCAGCATCTTTTGCATTGCCACCTAAAGCTTTTATTATAAGTCCAAGTAACTGATGATCTGTTCCTCCTGCTGACCCTCCTGCAACAGATACGGCTTTTGGATTTGCTTTTAATGCTGAGGTAAAATCATTCCAGTTTTTAATTTTTCCAGAAGTTGGAACTACTATTGCTCCCGCCTCTTCTGTTAAACGAGCGATAGGAATTACATCTTTAATGGTTACCGGGCTCTTATTTGTAATACCCGCACCAACCATTACTGATCCGCCGATCATTATAGTATTTCCTTGTCCTTTTTTTTCATTTACAAATTTTGGAAGGCCAACCATTCCTCCTGCTCCTCCAACATTTTCTACTTGAATTGAATTTGTTAATCCTGCTGCTTTGGAAGCGGCTTCTATTGCTCTTCCTAATCCATCCCAACCCCCTCCTGGTGCAGCTGGAACAAAAATATTTAAATTATCAAAGACTACTTTTGACTGTGATGACGCCCAATTTGGCATACCTAATACGGCAGCAGATACTCCTGCAAATGCCATAAATTTTCTACGATTTATTTTCATTGATGTTTTTTTGTTAAGAAGTTTAATTAAAAAAATTAAATACCAATTATAATTTGTTTTCAATTAATAAATAAAATATTCAACCTAAGGATGATTTTTAAAAATAAGAATAATGAATTTATGGGTAT
>CBDDZE010000003.1:0-151171 GCA_965235815.1 Candidatus Pelagibacterales bacterium
CACCTACAGGCGAACACATCGATAATAATTAATGAATAAAGGATTAATAGTTCAAACCAGACCAGGCATTGGAGATTTGTGTATGTTTCTTCCATACATGCAACAAATTAAAGAACATAATAAAGATTTTGAATTTACTTTGATCACTAAAAAAAGAACCGCAGCAAAACAAATATTAAAATATGAACAGTCCATTAAACATATTGTTTTTTTAGAGGATGAAATTTTAGGAATAACTAAATCAAAAATTAATAATTTTTTTAAACTATCTCAGTTTTATAAAAAAAAATAATTTTTCTAAAATTTATATTATGCACTTTAGTCTTTTTTGGTTTTTATTAGCTAAAATATCAAGAATAAAAAATATTTATAAATATGGAATAATAAAAAAGAATGTAGATATTTATTTAAATGCACTAGAGCAAAATAAACGATGGTTAAACAATAATAATCTTTCTAGTCAAACGAAAATAGCTTACCCACATAATAATAACAAAAATAATAATCAAATTATTATTGGGATAGGATCTTCGGGTCCAACTAAAAAATGGTCAACAGAAAACTATATTGAGCTAATAAAAAGAATTAATAATAAAAACATTAAATTTTTTTTAGCTGGAGGAAATAATGAAATTGAAAATCAAATTGCTAATAAAATTATTTACGAGATAAAAGAAAATTCAGTTGTATCTTTATGCTCTTTAACTATTGAGGACATTATTCCGGTTATTAATTCGAGTAAGTTATACGTCGGTAATGATACTGGATTTATGCATTTAAGTGCCGGTTTGGATATACCGGCGATTGGTCTTTTCGGAGATACGCCGTTATCTTATGCAAACTATAATAAAAATATTTTTCCTATTATCCCGAAAAATTTTAAAACTGTGGGGCACAACTCTTTTGCCATGAATCAAATAACAGTGGATCAAGTCCTAAAAGAAGTTAAAAAATTTATCTAAAAGTTCTTTCTAACTTTTTTAGAGACTCTGGAGAGATTTTATTTCTTAAGTTTTTTAGTTTATCTTTTATTTTATTTTTCAAATCACCCTGTATAATTTCATTGTTAATATTTAACAAAACGTTTGAAAAAATCATTTGAAGTACTTCTTTGAACTTTAGTTGCCTGCTCAACAGTACCCACATTATTAAATGACATTTTGCTGAGATTAATATCTTTTTTAATATCTAAAAATTCTGAAGAAGCATTTATTGTAGAATTATTGATAGTTAGTTGATTAACTAAAAAGTCTTTATTTTTTTTCTTAGATTGTTTGCTATTTTCTTGTTCTTTACTACTATCTGATGTTTTAGCTGACGAAGAGACTGTATTTTTAGTAGCAGGTTTAAATGTGCTTACATTATCCTTAACCTCTCTATTACTAATTAACACCTCATAATACAAAGTAGCACCTTCAATATTTATATTCTTAATAACGATAGTATCTTTAAATAAACTAGTGAATAAAAAATCTGCATTAATATTTTTAATTTGAATAATATTCTTATTCTTAAAACCCTCTAAATTTTTTATTTCAATATTACTAATTTTAATAGACGAACCCAATATACTGGTATCTATCTGCCCAACAGACACTTGTTGACCTAAAGTTTGACTTCCTTGATTGACAATTAAATTTTTTACTATTTTGTTAACTCTATAACTTAAAAAATCAAAAATTAAAAATATTATTCCAAAAAAAAGTAGAGAAAAAATAATTATTTTTTTTTTATTCATAAAGTAAAAAATAAAATCATTAAAATTATAGGAAATAGCAAAATAAAGCCTATTAATTTATTCTTAACAAAAAAATATTTTATTACTTCTAAAAAATCTTTAATGACCATTGTAATATATCCATATATAAAATTAAAATTATAGCAATACACATTTAGATGAATTCATTAGTGCCAAAGTTAAATAAAGTTTCAAAAATAATAAAAATACATAACGAAGAATTAATTGACAATTACTCTTGGATAAAACAAAAAAATTGGAAAGAAGTAATATTAGATCCCAAAAAATTAAACACCGAAGTTAAAAAATATTTAGATGAAGAAAATTTATATAAAGAAAATCAACTAGAAGACATCAAAAATATAGAAAATAAACTTTTTCAAGAGTTAAAATCTAAGATAAAAAATGAGGATAATTCAGTTCCAAAAAAAGATGGAAGTTATTTTTATGCTTATAAATATAACAAAGATAGTGAATATCCCATCTATTACAGAAAAAGTATTAAAAATAATTATGAGGAAATTATTTTAGATTGTGAAAAAAAATCTAAATTACACTCTTACTTTAATGTGGGGTCGATATCCCATAGTCACGATCATAAATATATCGCATATAATATTGATACAAATGGCTCTGAGTATTTTTCTATATATATTGAGAATATTGAAACAAAAGAAATACTAGGTTCAGAGATAAAAAATACTACTGGAAATATTATTTGGTCTTTAGATAATAATTATATTTTCTACGTTAGATTAGATCAAAATCATCGACCTACAAAAGTTTTTAGGCATAAAATTGGAACACATGATGTGAACGATCTTTTGATCTACGAGGAGAAAGATCCATCTTTTTTTTGTTCACTTAGTTTATCCAAAACCAAAAAATATCTTTTTATTAGAACAGCAGATCACGAAACTTCTGAATATCTTTTTATCAATCTAAAGCTTAATGAAACAATACCAACTCTTTTTAAGAAAAGAGAAAAAAAAATTGAATACGATCTAGAGCATCATGAAAATTTTTTTTTAATACACACCAACATAAACTTTGCGAAAAATTTTAAAATAATGAAGAGTCATGAGCAATCTTTTCAAAAATGGGAAGACTTTATTTTATATAAAAAAAATAACTTAATTTTAGATTTTATTTTGTTAAAAGACTGGCTAATTAGATTAGAAAGAACAGAAGGCTGTGAAAATATAATTATATTGAATCTAGATAGTAATCTTGAACATAAGATTACCTTTGATGAAGAGGCATATCATCTTTCATTAGATCATGGCTATGAATACGAAACAGATATATTTAGATATACTTATTCCTCTCCTACAACGCCAAAAAGTATTTTTGATTATGATTGTAAATCAAAAAAACAGGAATTAAAAAAAACTCAAGAGATTCCCTCTGGTCATAATAAGGATGATTATATTTGTAAAAAAATATTTGCAGTCGCTCACGATGGTGAAAAAATTCCAATTACACTTCTTTATAAAAAAGGAATTAAGTTAGACTCAAATAATTACTTATTACTTTATGGATATGGATCTTATGGAATATCCATACCAAGTAGTTTTTCCACTAATCGATTAAGTTTAGTTGATAGGGGAATTATCTATGCCATTGCTCATATACGGGGGGGCAAAGAAAAAGGATATGAGTGGTATGAAAATGGAAAACTATTAAGTAAAAAAAATACTTTTTTAGATTTTATAAGTTGTGCAGAAAAATTATGCGAAGAAAAATATACATCTTATAAAAAAATTATTGCTCAAGGTGGTTCTGCTGGTGGGTTATTAATGGGATTTATTGCAAATGAACGACCAGATTTATTTCTTGGAATAATTGCACAAGTGCCTTTCGTTGATATTTGCAATACAATGCTTGATGAAGATTTGCCCTTAACAGTTACCGAAATTCCAGAATGGGGAGATATTAAAAATGACAAAAAATCTTTTCTTTACGTAAAAAGTTACTCTCCTTACGATAACGTAAAAAAACAAGACTATCCGCACATGTTAATTACTGGAGGAATTTCTGACCCAAGAGTTACCTACTGGGAAATGACGAAATGGGTTGCAAAACTAAGAGAAAATAAAACAGACAATAATCTACTATTGCTTCATATGAATATGACCGCCGGCCACAGTGGTGCTAGTGGTAGGTTTGATTATCTTAAAGAGATTGCAATGGAATATGGATTTATTTTGAAAATTTGTAAAATATTATCTTAATTTTTTTTCAACTCGGTCCCAGAAAAACTTTTCTAATCTTACTCCATTTAATCTATTAATTTCTTGGATTCCAGTAGGAGAAGTTACATTAATCTCCGTTAAATAATTTCCAATCACATCTATTCCTGTAAAAAATAATTTATTTTTTTTTAAGAAAGGTTTTAAAGTATTACAAATCTTTTTATCTCTTCTAACTAAACCAACTTTTTTAGCAATCCCACCTGTATGAAAATTAGCAGTCACGCTTCCTTTTTTTGGTATTCTTGCAACTGAACCTACATATTCTCCATCTATTAAAATAATTCTTCTATCCCCATCTTTAATTTCGTTTAAGTATTTTTGTACTACTATTGGCTGTTTGTATTTATCTATTAATTTAAAAATTTTTTTTCTTAGAGTAGTACTTGTTCCTTCTAACTTAGAAATTCCCTCGCCACCATTACCATAAAGTGGTTTAATAATTGTTCTTTTATATTTTTTTTGAAAATTGAAACACTGTTCAATGTTTTTAGAAATAATAGTTGGCGGTATAATATTTTTAAAATTAAACATTGATAATTTTTCTGGATGATCTCTAATTGATTTTGGATCGTTTAAAATCAGTGTTTTATTAGAAACCATCTCTAGTAGATAGGTTGCTGTAATATAACTCATATTAAATGGCGGGTCTTGCCTAACTAAAACAACATCATAATCTTCAAGAAATATTTTGATGATTTTAGATTTTTTAAAAAATTTTTTTTGACTCGGAAATAATTTAAAACTATTGCCTATTGCAGATACTCTTCCATTTTCGTAGTTCAAATTTTCGGGTAAATAATGAAATAAAGAGTATCCTCTTTTCTGTGCTTCTAAAGCTAAAATATAAGTGCTGTCTGATTTAATATTGATGGATTCTAATGGATCCATTTGAATGGCTATCTTAAAATGCTTCTTCATCAAATATCTTAAATATATCCTGTTTCCATCGAGTATTATACTTTTCTATAAGAGATTGAGCTGGTGATTTTTTATCTTTAATAAAATTATGAATATCTTTAAGGAAAATATTTTCATCCATTCCTTTACTGTTTAACTGCTTTCTATTCTTTAATCCCAAAGCTGAAAATTCTATTAATTTTTTAGCATGCTCAAATATTTTTTTATTTTTAATTTCAGTATCAAAACCTTTTTTTGGAACTTCTAAATATGCATTATAAATATCTTTATAATTCCAGTTTTTTACATATTCTAAAGCCTGATCTAAGGAATTTTCGTCATACAGTAGTCCTGTCCAAAACGCAGGAATTGAACATATGCCCGCAGACGAACATGAATCTGCTGACCTAATTTCTAAGTATTTTTTTAATCTTAATTCAGTAAAAATTGTTGATACATGATTTTCCCAATCCTTGATGGTTGGTTTTTTATTTGGATAGTTTTTTAATTTTCCAGAAATAAAATCATTAAAACTTTCACCGGCACAATCAATATATTCATCATTTTTTATAATAAAATACATCGGCACTTTTAGTGCAAAATCTACATAGCGTTCAAAACTATTTTCCTCTTGTAAAAAAAATTCAGGAATCCCAGATCTATTTTTGTCAGTATTTTGCCAAATATGAGTTCTATAAGATAAATATCCATTCAATTCTTTTTCTTTAAATGGTGAATTTGAAAATAAAGAAACAGCTACAGGAGTGATTGCAGCTATTAATTTAGATTTTTTTTTATAATCAGTCTCATCTAAATAATCTAAATTAACTTGGGTGGCACATGTTCTATGCATCATATCAAGTCCATTTTTTCCAACACTTGGCATATACTTTCTCATAATTTCATATCTTTTTTTTGGAGATTTAAAAACATCACTTAATTTTGCAATAGGAGCAAATCCATTTCCAAGCAACCCTATTCCTAATTTAGCACAAACAATTTTTAATTCTTTTAGATAAGAATTAATTTCATTACAGGTTTGATGAATATTTTTGACTGCATCACCTGATAATTCAAACTGTAAACCAGGCTCTAAAGTTATATTTTTTTTATCCTTAATTAATCCTAGAATATTTTTTCCTTCTTTAATAGGTGTCCAATTATTTTTTATGAGCTCTGAAAAGATTTTTAAAATACTAATATCACCATCATAAGGAATGGAGTTCTTATTTTTTAAATCAAATAAAAATTTTTCATGCTCGGTTCCAATTCTCCAACTATCTTTTTTTTTAGAACCCTCTAAAAAATACTGAATTAATTGTTGTTTATTTTCAATATATTGCAATTTAATATTTTAATTTATGATCTAAAATTAATTTAAAATTAATAATATCTATGTTAGCGTAATTATAAAGTAATAATTAATAAAATTTAATGAAAATAATTGACTGCTTCATGTTTTTTGATGAAGAAATGCTTTTAGATCTAAGATTAAATATTTTAGATAAATTTGTAGATCAGTTTGTAATCGTTGAAAGTTCATATACTCATAGTGGTAAAGAAAAAAAACTAATTTTCGATATAAATAAATATTCAAAATTCAAAGAAAAAATAAATTATATTATTTTAAAAGACCCTCCAGAGGGAATAGAAGTGATTAATAGTAATGATAGTGAAGGTGAAATATCAAGAAAAGAAATTTTAAATGCTTTAAAGCGGGAAAACCTACAGCGAGATACAATTTTTAATGGTTTAAAAAATGCAGATAGTAATGATTGGATTATTGTATCAGATCTTGATGAAATACCTGATCTAACAAAGGTAAATTTTAACAAAATTAAAAATAAAATAATATTTTTTAAGCAAAAAGTTTTTTACTATAAATTAAATTTAGAACTTAAAACACTTAGATGGATTGGGACAAAAGCTTGTAGAAAAAAACATTTAAAATCTCCCCAGTGGTTAAGAAACATTAAAGATAAAATTTATCCTAAATGGAGGATAGATATTTTATTCTCAGAAAAAAAATATAATGATATATTTTTCATAGAAAACGGTGGCTGGCATTTTTCTTTTGTAAAAAAACCTGAAGATATAGAAAAAAAATTAAGATCTTATCTCCATCACAGAGAATATGACATTGATCCTATAGGTATAGAAAAAATTCAAAATTTGATAAATTCCAAATCAGTCATTTATGATCATAGGGTTGATCAAACTCAATATAAATTTGGAGGTGGTCAAAAACTTGAAAAAATTGATTTAGAATTATTGCCAAAACACATAAGTACTAACAAAGAAAAATATTTAGATTGGTTAGAATAATAATTATCTAAAAAATGAAAAAAGCATATTGGATTGCAAAATATAAAAAAATCAACGATCTTGAAGCCCTTGGTAAATATGCCGAAAGAGCAAAAAAAGTTATAGAAGCATTTGGGGGAAAGTCATTAGTAAGAGGAGGAAAATATATCACTTTTGAAGGAGAAGATTTTATTAGAACAGTAATTTGGGAATTTGAAAATATTGATATTGCAACAAAATGTCATGATTCAAAAGATTATCAAGAGGCCTGGTCTCTTGCTAAAAATACTGTTGTTAGAGATCTTATGATTGTTGAAGGAGTTTAATATTCAACTGGTACAGGATCTATACTTCTCCACATGTACCAAGTAGCAACCGTTGAATAAGGGTGCCACTTATTTTTAAAATAATCTAACTCCTCCTTTTTTAACGGATATTCTTTTTTATAATTTTTAGAAATTGCTTTAATTAATCCAATATCTGAAAATGGAAAAATATTTGACCGCTTAAGATTAAAAATAAGAAACATTTGCGCAGTCCAGACTCCTATGCCTTTGATTCTCACCAAGCTCTTAATGGCTTCATCATCTGACATTTTTTGCAAATTTTTTATATCTAACGTTTTATTAAAAAATTCTTTTGCTATTATTTTTAAATATAAAATTTTTTGACGTGATAATCCTATTGATGCAAGTTTTGCTTTTGGTAATTTTATTAAATTAATAGGTTTGATTTTTTTTATAATTTTTTCAAATTTTAACCATATTGAATCTGCGGCCTTTAACTGAAATTTGCTGACCTATAATCGACCTGCATAATGAGTAGAAAGGGTCATCTCTTGAGACTAAATATCCATCATACTGATTAATAATTTTTGCTAATTTTTTATCTTTTTTTGATAAAAATTTCTTTGCTTCATGCCAATAATGTGGCGGTTTTGTTTTTTTCATCAGAAACTAACGAATTTTTATTTTTTACTTGCTCACGCTTAAATATAACAAAAGTACTTATAATTATTATTATTGCTCCAATAATAGTAGTTACCGATGGAATTTCATAAAAAATTATAATAACCAAAAACAATTGCAGATAGTACACTTAAATATTTAAGTGGAGTTATTAAAGATGCATCAGCTTTTCTATAAGCTGTAGTCATAAATAAGTTTGCAATAGATCCGCAAATGCCAATCATAAATAAATAAAAAAAATCTAAAATATTTGGCATCTTCCATTCTTCAAAAAAAAAAGCTGTAGAACTGACAATTATTAATAGAGCAGTAAAATAAAAAGCAATTAAATAATCTGGTTCAGTTTTTGATAATCTTTTTATTGAAACTGCAACAATACTAAAGCCAATACAGAAAAAAATTGGGAAAATGCTATATATATTAAAAAGACTTGTTCCAGGTTTTGTAATAAACAAAACGCCGATTAAGACCAGCTATAACTGATAACCATCTTCGATACCCAACAACTTCTTTTAAAAAAATTATAGAAAAAATTGTTACAAACACTGGTGTTGCTTGAGCAATAGAAACAACGTCTGCTAATTGCATATATTTTACGCCAATAAACGTTGAAATCATTGCAAATGTTCCAGCAAAAGCTCTAACAAAATGTAATGTAGGTTTATCAGTTTTAAAAAAAGTAAAAATTTTATTTTTAGGAATTAAAAAAAAAATAGGTATCAATCCAAATAGTCCTCTAAAAAAAGCGATTTCTCCAATTGGATAATCATTTAGTTGTTAATTTCACTAAAATGTCCATCATAGAAAAGCAGATAACGCTCAACAGCATATAATATGAACCAGTTCTATTAGATGATGGCATGAATATATTTTACCTAAATCTTTTCATAACATATAAAAATAACTTTAGTATAACATTTTATGAATATTGCTATTTTTGCAGCTGGTTGCTTTTGGGGTGTTGAAAAAAAATTTGATCTTACAAAGGGCGTAACTAAAGTTGAGGTTGGATATACTGGTGGCAAAACTCAAAATCCAACTTATGAGCAAGTTTGTTATGAAGATACGGGTCATGCTGAGGCAGTGAGAATAAATTTTGATGATAAAATTATAACTTATAAAGAACTACTTGAATGTTTTTTGGTCATGTCATAACCCCACTACTTTAAATAGACAAGGTCCTGATATTGGTGAACAATATCGCTCTGCAATATTTTATTTAGATGAGAAACAAAGAACTGAAGCTGAAGAGTCTAAAAAAAAAATGAATGAAACAATCTTTAATAATAATATTGTGACTGAAATTACAAAATTTGATGTATTTTATTTAGCGGAAGAATACCATCAAAAATATCTAAAAAAACTTGGAAAATATTAATGTCTCTGGTTACAACAGATTGGTTAGAAAAAAATCTTTCAAATGAAAATATTAAAGTCCTAGATTGTTCTTGGCATATGCCAAATACTAAAAGAAATGGCAAAGATGAATTTTTAAAAGAACATATTCCAGGATCAATTTTTTTTGATATTGACAAATTTTCTG
Source organism: Candidatus Pelagibacterales bacterium (assembly GCA_965235815.1). Lineage (GTDB taxonomy): Bacteria > Pseudomonadota > Alphaproteobacteria > Pelagibacterales > Pelagibacteraceae > Fontibacterium. Next base: position 9,706 of record CBDDZE010000003.1, read on the forward strand.
ATCCTTTGGCAAAGTTTCCCCACACAATTCCAACTCTGCAGACTTATTTGAAAATCTAAGCTCCGAACTTGGAATTAAAAACTCAGATCATCTTATTGTTTATGATAGTCTTGGTATTTTCAGCGCACCTAGAGTTTGGTGGATGTTTAATTATTTTGGGCATAATAAAATATCTATTCTTAGATGGTGGCTTAGTTAAAGTGGAAAAATGAAAATAAAAAAATAGAAAATGGACCTGAAAAAAGATCTTCAAAAGAGTCAATTTTAAATGCATCTACAAAACATGAAATGCTTGTGATATATTGACCAAGTTAAAGAAAATATTAACAATAAAAAATTTGAATTAGTAGATGCTAGAAGTAAAGGAAGATTTGATGGCACTGAAAATGAACCAAGGCCAGATATAAAAAGCGGATCAATCCCTAAAAGCTGTAATATACCATGGGTGGAATGTATTGATCCTGTTAGCAAATGTTTTTTGTCTAAAGAAGAACTTCAAAAAAAATTTGAACAAATAAATATTAATAAAAGTTCTACAGTTGTATTTTCTTGTGGCTCAGGTGTTACTGCATGCATTGTTGCTAAAGCTTTTGAAATAATAGAAGGACAAAAATTTTCCATTTATGATGGCTCCTGGACAGAATGGGCTAGTCAATAAATAAACTACTAAAATCAAGTATATTTGAATAACAAAGAAATTTTTTTTTGAATTAAAGCATGTTATTACATCCATCTTCATGAATACTTCAAAAAAAATAATAATAGCTGTCAGCATTATAACTATTCTTGGTTGTTGCAATCATTGCAGGAAGAATGATTTTAAATAATGTTATTCAAAAAAAAATAAATGAAACCAAGCCCACTGAAGTAGTTGCTCAAGAAGTAAAAAAAACTGAATTTTACGAAAAAATTGAAACATTCGGAACTGCGCTAGCTAATCAATCTTTTTCTATCAGAATAAAAAAATCAGAACTTATTAGTTCTTTAGAATTTGATAAAAATTTAATGGTTCAAAAAAACCAATTAATTGCTCAATTAAAAAATGAAAAAATTATTGCTCCCTTTTCGTGGTAGACTTGGTATTAGAGAAATTACCCCTGGAATTTTAGGTGGCGAAGACTCAATTATTGCAACATTAGACGATATTGAAACATATAAAACTCGATATAAAAGTTCCTGAAAGTTATTCTAAATATTCTTAAAAAGAGATTTAAAAATTAAGGCAACGTTCAGAAGCGTTTAACGAAACGTTTTTCTGGTACATCTAGATACTGATAAGTGCTCAAGAGTTGATCCAACTACAAGATCTATTTTAGTTCAAGTAAAAATTAAAAATACTAATTATAAAATAATTCCTGGAATGCTTAGTAAATATTGAAATTATTTATAATGAAAAAGACATCTATTAGGAGTTCCAGAAGAATCAATAATTCAGCAGGGTACATAGAACTAGTTGTTTATAAAGTAATCGAAGATAAGTCTGTTGTCGCTAACAGAGGTAAAAACAGGAATTAGAAACTTTGGAAAAGTTGAAATATTTATCTGGCTTAAGTCCTGGTGATAAAATTGTAACAGAGGGTGTTTCAAAAATTAGAGATAAGGCTCAAATAAAATTAATTAATAAATAATAAATGTTCTTAACCGACATAAGTATTAAGCGTCCAGTTTTTGCAACTGTGATGTCGATTATTCTAGTTATATTTGGTCTTAGTTATATTTAATAAGATAGCAGTTAGAGAACTTCCCGATATTGATCCAAGTATTGTTACTGTTCGAACTCTTTATAAAGGGGCCTCTGCAGAAATAGTTGATTCACAAATTACTCAAAAAATTGAAGATATTGTTGGTGGAACACCTGGTATGGCGACCATTGAGTCTAGAAGTGAAGACGGAAGATCTAGTTGTTAAAATGGAATTTGAGCCTGGTGTTAGTGTTGATGAGGCAACAAATGATATTCAGAGATAGAGTATCAAGAATCATTGATAATTTGCCTGATAATGCAAGTCGACCCGAAATATTTAAAACTTCAGAGGGAAACGCCAGTAACTATTTGGCTAAGATTAAGAAGTCAGAACTTAAATGATTTAGAGCTTAAGTGATTATGCAAGTCAGATATTTAAAAGATTATTTTTCAAGTGTTGATGGAGTTGGTCAAATCATTTTATCTGGAGAAAAAGAAATATCATTAAGAGTATGGATAAATCCTATCAGCTTTAGTCTGCTAGAGATTTAACTGTTTCTGATATTGAAACAGTTTTATTAAAAGAAAATATTGAACTTCCTGCAGGGAGATTAGAATCTAAACAGAATAGATCTTAATATTAAAGTAGATAAAAATTATAAAACACGTTGAAGATTTTAAAAATTTACCTATTAAAAGAGTCTAGGGATGGATCTTTAGTAAGACTTAAAGATGTAGCTAGAGTTGAATTAGGCCCTTTAAATTTAAGAACTTTATTTAAAGGAAATGGCTATCCTGTGGTTGGTATTGGAATTTACCAACAATCAAATTCTAATACTATTGCTGTTGTTGATGGTATTAAAAAAAAGTTAACTGAGGTTAGAAAAAATCTACCTGAAGGTGTTCAATTAGATGTTGCCTTTGATAGATCAAATTATATTCGAGTTGCGGTCAATGAAGTTTATGTAACTTTATTTATTTCAGTTGCATCTTAGTTGTTGGGGTTATTTATTTATTTTTGGGAAACTTAACCTCTGTAATCATTCCTACTCTTGCAATACCTGTCTCTTTAATTTCAACTTTTTTATTAATTTACGCAGCAAACTTTAGTTTAAATTTATTTACTTTAATGGCCCTTGTCATTGCAATTGGTCTAGTTGTTGATGATGCAATTGTGATGTTAGAAAATATTTATAGGCGAGTTGAAACTGGAGAAACACCACTAATTGCATCTTACAAAGGCGCGAGCCAAGTTTCCTTTGCAATTATTGCAACGACAGTAGTTTTAATAGCGGTGTTTGTTCCTCTTATTTTCGTAAAAGGAATTGTTGGTAAATTATTTACAGAATTGGCTCTAACTCTATCATTCTCAATTATTATTTCTGCATTTGTTGCGCTTACATTGTCTCCAATGCTTGCTTCAAAATATTTAAAAGTATCACATTCAAAACCAAACTTTTCTAAAAAAATTTGATTCTTATTTAGATAAATTTTCTAATTTTTATTTTGAAACTCTACTTTTATTGCTTTATAAAAAAAAGGAGATTATTATATTTTTAGTAGGAGTTTTAATTTCAGTTATTATTTTATTTAAAATTACTCCTAAAGAATTAATTCCACCTGAGGATAGAGGAGTATTCTATGTAGTCATTCAAGCGCCTGATGGATCTGGATTTGAATACACTAAAGAAAAGACTGAAAATATAGAAAAAATATTTTTAGCTGATCTAGGCAAAGGTCTTTATAGAGAGATTATTAGCTAAGAGTTCCTGGATTTCAAAGTGGTATTGATCAAGTAAACACGGGTTTCTTAGTAGTCCTTATTAGAAGATTGGGGTAAAAGAAAAAAATTCTCTAGACAAAATTTAGGTGAAATATTCCAACAACTAAATTCATTTCCAGGCGTTAAAGCATTTCCAATAATGCCTCAAGGATTAAGGGGTGGAGCAGGTGAAAAACCAGTTCAGTTTGTATTAAAAGGAAATACTTATGAAGAGTTAATTAAATGGAAAGAAATAATAAAAGCTGAGGCCGTAAAAAATAAAAACTTAGTTAACGTAGATGATGATTTAGATCTAACAAAACCTCAATTAAAAATTAAAATTAATGCTGATAAAGCTGCAGACCTTGGTGTTTCAGTTGATTCTATAGCAAAAACAATTGAGACAATGTTTGGCTCTAAAGAAGTTACAAAATATACAAAAGACGGAAAAGAGTATTCTGTCATGCTACAGGCTGACTTAAAAAATAGACAAGAACCTTCTAATCTAAATAAAGTAGTCTGTAAGATCTAGTTCTGGAAAATTAGTTCCACTTACAAGCGTTGCAACTTTTTATGAAGAATCTACTTACACATCTTTAAATAGATATAACAGACAAAGAGCTGTTACAATTTCTGCAAGATTAGTTGGAAATTATACTATTAGTGAAGCTCTTAGTTATTTAGAAAATATTGCAAAAGAAAAATTACCAGCCAACAGCAAGAATTGATTACAAAGGAGAATCTCTTAGAATATAAAAATACAAGTTCAGATATTTATTTTATATTTATACTTGCATTATTTACTGCCTATTTATCTCTAGCAGCACAATTCGAAAGTTGGCGACATCCGCTTAACTATCATGTTAACCGTTCCTCTTGCTATTCTCGGTGGAATTATTGGGCTTTGGGTAATTGGTAGCTCATTAAATATTTACAGCCAAATTGCATTAATTGTTTTAATAGGTCTCGCCGCCAAGAATGGAATTTTAATTGTAGAATTTGCAAATCAATTAAGAACTCAAGGATTGCAATTAAAGGAGGCTATAATTGAATCTTGCAGAGTTCGATTAAGACCTATTTTAATGACTTCTGCTTGCAACAATTATTGGCGTTGTTCCATTAATTATAGCAACAGGTCCTGGTGCTGCGAGCAGAGCAACGGTTGGTATCGTTATTTTTATGGGAATGCTTTTTGCAACACTTTTTACTCTTTATGTAATTCCCGTGATGTATTTAATTATTGGAAAAAATACTGGAAGAATGGATGCTGTTGAGATTGAACTTGAAAAACAATTAAAAGAAGCTTCTAGTAAATAAAATACTTATTCGTCGTTAGTTGATTTTTGCACTGATTAAGTTGTGCTCTATATTTTTTTGCAACCCTATCCACTTCTCTTGCATAAGGAATAACTTTTGGTGATTTTTTATAATCTTTAAAATTTCCCCAACCCTCATGATAGGCAATATATTGTTTAAAATAATCATCTTTTGGAATTTTTAATATTTGATTACTTTTATTAATATACCAACCTATAAAATCTACTGAATCGTTAAAACTTATTCTAAGAGCAAGCGGCTGATCTGTTTCACGCACAAACTGATCCCAAGTTTTGTTTATTGCTTGAGAATATCCAAATGCACTGGATTTTCTTTTATAAGGAATAACTTTAAATAATTTATCCCACTCAGGTGCAGCTAACCAATCAAAATCAGATTCTCTTTGAATAATTGCCATCTGCAACTCTACAGGCGCTCCCCATTTTTTTTCTGAATTTTTTACGAACTTGTACCAAAAATAATTATCAGTAAACATTAGACATGTATTTGAAGTGTCTCTTGGCGCAGAAATACAGGAGGTAATAAATAAGAAGTGATAAATATAATAAAAATTTAAATTTATTTCGAATCATTAAACTAAACTTAGTTTAAATAATTTTATTTGGTAGAGCTTTTAATCCAACTTAAAAAATCTTTATTACCGTTCTTAATATCTACAAAGACAACGCACGGACAATCGTAGGAGCTAATTTTTTTTACATGTAAAATAATTTTATTAATATTTTTTTTTACTGTTTTTCCAATAAGAACACTTTCTTTTATAATATTAACTTTTTTATTATTCCATTTAAAATAAGATTTTATATTTGGGATAATATTTGCGCAGGCAACTAGATCTTTTTTTACTAGAGCATAAGCGATTTTATTTGCTTCAACTTTATTCTTACAAGTCATGTAAAATAATTTATAATCACTCATAATTTTTTAGTATCACAATTTAAAAAATAAAAAATGTATAATTTAATTCTGGTAAGACACGGTCAAAGTCAGTGGAATTTAGAAAATAGATTTACAGGTTGGTATGATTCTGAGCTTACGAAGCAAGGAATAGAAGAGGCTCAACAAGCAGGTTCTTTAATTAAGAATCTTAATATCAATTTTAATTTTGCATTCACTTCTTTTCAACAAAGAGCCATTTTAACTTTAGATGAAATAAATAAAAAACTAGATTTAAGTATCAAAAATATATTTAAAGCTTGGGAATTAAATGAAAGACATTATGGGGCTCTGCAGGGTCTTAATAAAGAAGAAACTGCAAAAAAACATGGTGAACAACAAGTAAAAATTTGGAGAAGAAGTTATGATATCCCTCCTCCACCTATGGATAAAAGTGATCCTAATCATCCAGCAAATTATCCAATTTATAAAAAAATTAGTAAGGATTTAATTCCTGATGCTGAATCTTTAAAAGATACTTTTAAAAGAGTTATTCCTTATTATGAAAAAAATATTTTACCTATTTTAAAAAAAGAAAAAAATGTAATTATTTCAGCTCATGGAAATAGCTTAAGATCTCTTTGTAAAAAAATATTTAATATTACTGATGGCTCAATTGTTGAATTAGAAATCCCAACTGGAAATCCAATTCATATTACATTTGAAGACGATATGAGCGTATCAAAATATTTATATCTTGATCAAAAAAGAGCGAAAAAAATATTAATTAACGAATAAGATCTAACTTTTTTAACTTCTCGTAAATAGTTAAATCCGTTACGTGATAAAATATATTTTGTGCAACCTCGCCAACCATTTTTTTATCAGCAATTACTTCATCCCAAACAGGTTGGATTGAAAAATTTTCATTTTTTTTATTTTTTAGCAATACAGGATTAATAATCTGGCATCCTGTAAAAATTAAATTATTAGTATCCCCAGGTTGTCTAAATAAAAAAGGTTCTGATTTTATAGTAAAATCCCCTTTTAAAGTTTTATCAAAACTATTCTCTCTCTTAATCATTAAAAGACCCGAGTTGGCATTGTGCTTTGTAAAATTTTTATACAAATTTTTTAATGGAGACAAATATTCATCAGACCAAATTGTATCGCTGTTAATAGAGATAAAAGGTTTGTCTAGAAAAAAATGATAAAGCATTTCTAATACCGCCTCCTGTCCCTAAGATTTCTTTTTCTTTAAAAATTTTAATATCGTAAATGCCTTTATTAGTTTCTGCAAAATTTTCTATTTGTTCACCAAGGTGATGAGTATTAATTGCAAAACTGTTTTACTCCAAATTTTTTTAAAAAATTTAAAGTATTTTCAAGCAGACTAACATTATTAATTTTAAGTAATGGTTTTGGTGTAGTATTTGTAAGGGGAAGAACTCTTTTTCCAAAGCCTGCAGCTAAAACAATTGCTCTTTCAATCATTTACCTTTTAAGCACCACTCAATAATTCCCTTTTGACAGTGCAGTCTATTCTCAGCCTGTTGCCACACAACAGATTGCTTACCATCAATAACGCCAGCACTTACTTCTTCTCCTCTTTGCGCTGGTAAATCATGCATAAAAATTGCATCTTTTTTTGCAATTTTCATTAATTTTTCATTAACTTGAAAATTCTTAAATGCTTTTCTTTTTTTACTTAAATTTCCTTTATCACCCATAGAAATCCATTTGTCTGTCATAATGCAATCTGCATTATCCACCGCATCTTTTGCATCATGTAATATTTCAATATCTGCTTTTTTCTTCTTAGCCCAAGCAACAACTTTTTTTGATGGCATAAAATCTTTTGGACAGGCAATTTTTAATTCAAAATCGAATTGGGTAGCTGCTTCCATTAAAGAATTAGTAACGTTATTACCATCACCAACCCAAGCAATTTTTTTACCCTGTATGGATCCTTTGATTTCTTCAAATGTCATAACATCACTCAAAATCTGACAAGGATGACTATCATTCGTTAGTCCATTGATAATTGGAACGGTTAAAAGTTTAGAAAATTTTAATAAAGTACTATGTTCAAAAGTTCTAAGCATAATAATATCAGAAAAAACAGAGAATATTCTTGCTGTATCCTCAATTGTCTCTCCACCAATACCAACATGCAAATTCTCAGAATTAATAACTATCGTCTGACCACCTAACTGTCTCATTGCTAAATCAAAGGATAGTCTTGTTCTTGTAGATGGTTTTTCAAAAACCATAAGTAGCATTTTTCCCTCTAAAGGATTATCTTTATCAACTAAGAACTTTACCTTTATTATTTCTATTCTTTTTTCTTGTCTTAGAATTTTCGACAATCTGTCTTAAATCTTTTTTTTCAATCAAACTTAAATCTAAAAAATGTTTCATAATTAAAATTCAGAACAAGTTTTTGCGATTATTCTTATCGCTTCATCAATATCCTTTTTTTCAACAATAAGCGGGGGTAATAATCTTACAACATTATCGCCAGCTTTTACTGCTAGCATCTTATTTTGAAATAAATGATCTAAAAACTTATTATTATCTACTTTTAACTTAATTCCTCTTAAAAGACCAATGCCTCTTACTTGTTCAATAACATTACTATATTTTTTTTGTACTTCTTTTAATTCTTGTCTCAAAATAACTGCCAACTTCTTGGACATTTTCTAAAAATCCTTTTTGTAAAACAACATCTAATACCGCATTACCAACACTCATCGCTAAAGGATTTCCTCCAAATGTACTGCCATGTGATCCAGGTTTCATTCCAACTGCAACTTTTTTGCTTACTAAGCATGCGCCTATTGGAAAACCACCACCAATTCCTTTTGCAATAGGAACAATGTCTGGAACAATATTAGCCCACTCAAATGCAAAAAATTTTCCACTTCTTCCAATTCCACACTGAACCTCATCTAAAATAAGTAAAATTCCATTCTCATCGCAAAGTTTTCTTAAAGGCTTCAAGCAATAATCTGGAACAACTCTAACTCCACCCTCTCCTTGAACTGTTTCAAGCATGATTGCGGCGGTATTTTTTGTAATCGCTTTTTTTAAAGCCTCATGATCTCCAAATGGAACTTGATCAAAACCATCAACTTTAGGGCCAAATCCTAGCGTATGTTCTTTATTATTAGCCGCAAATAAAGCGGCTAAAGTTCTTCCATGAAAAGCGCCTTCGAAAGTAATAATTCTATTTCTTTCAGGCTGACCAATTTCAAAAAAATATTTTCTTGCAACTTTAATGCTTGTTTCAGTTGCCTCTGCTCCTGAATTTACAAATATAACAAAGTCAGCAAAAGTATTATCTGTTAATCTTTTAGCTAATTTTTCCTGTTCAGGAATTGTAAAAGCATTAGATACATGCCACAATTTTTCAGATTGTTTTTTTATGGTCTCAACTAAATGAGGATGACAATGTCCTAAAGAATTTACAGCAATACCAGAGACGAAATCTAAATATTTCTCTCCTGTAGTTGATGTAATGTAAGTTCCTTTTCCTTCTGAAAAAGAAACTTCTCTTCTTTTATATGTGCCTAATATTGAACTCATGAAAATTAGCTTTTAATTCTATATCCTTTTTTAAAAAGGATATAACATATTACCCATAAAGCTAAATTGATAAATGTTAAGTAAAAGAATCCTATAACAATAGATCCATCAGCCTGTCCTAAAAATCCATATCTAAATCCATCAATGGCATAAAAGAACGGATTTGCATGACTAATATAATAAAATGCTGAATGTAGATTTTGTATAGAATAAAAAGTTCCTGATAAAAATGATAAAGGAACAACAACAAAGTTTGTAACTGTTGCCATATTATCAAACTTTTGAGCCCATAATCCTGTAATAAATCCCAAACAAGCAAGCATTGATGAACCCAGTAATGCAAATATAAGAATTATAAAAATATTATGAACCGGTATATGTGCAAACGGAATAATAATTAACACTGAAAAGAATCCAATAACCAAACCTCTTGTGATTGCTCCTAAAAGCATTGCAGCTGTTACTTCCATAGGACTAAGCGGTGGATACAAAATATCGACGATATTTCCCTGAACTTTAGCAATCATTAATGATGAAGAAGTGTTAGCAAAAGCATTTTGCAAGATCTGCATGCAAATTAGGCCTGGCAATATAAACACTCCATATTCATGGCCTAAAATATTATTTCTATTAAGTCCTAAAGCTATTGTAAAAACAGCTAAAAAAAGCACTAGCGTTACTACAGGTGAAAATACTGTTTGAATCCAAACGTTCAAAAATCTTAAAATTTCTTTTTTATAAAGCGTGTAAAATCCAATCCAGTTAATGGATATGACTTGTGGAATTCTAATTTTATAATCTTTAATTGCGCTCATATTTTTAAGTATTATTAAAATATATAGATAAATGTGGATAAATTTATGTAAATTAAATAAATCACTGATTTATCTACACTTTTTTAACCTATATATAGTATAATTTACTTTAGCTTAGACTACATATAGTATTTAACCAGCTTTTATGGGATGGACGCCAGAAAAAACTGAACAGTTAAAAAAACTTTGGAACGAAGGTCACACTGCGAGCCAAATAGCTGGAATGCTAGGTGATGGTATTTCTAGAAATGCTGTTATTGGAAAATCACATCGTTTAGGACTTGCTGGCAGATCTCATTCTAGAAATATTTATATTCAAAAGAGCGAAAACAAGTTTCATCATAAAAACAGCGTTCCTTTAAAAAGATTAAGAAAGCCTCGTGGTCTTAGAGCTATTATTATTGAGAAAGATTTTGAGCCTGAAAATCCAACTAGTTTAGAAAATTTAAACGAAAAAACTTGTAGATGGCCAATTGGACATCCTGATGAAGCTAATTTTTACTTCTGTGGAAGAAATCCCATGGAAGAAAGAGTTTACTGTAAATTACACGTTCTTCATGCTTACCAACCTAAAGGGTGGAAAAATGAAGAAGAGGATAAGAATACAAAAGGACACAGAAGAGCTTCCAGAGTTTTTTGAAAAAAAAATTAAGTCTGCTTAATTTAAATATCTAAAGAATACCCAGAAGATCTTACAGTTCTAATAAGCTCTGGCAAACCTTCAATATTAATTGCTTTTCTAAGTCTACGAATATGCACATCTACCGTTCTAGCTTCTACGTTAATTTCATTACCCCAAATATTATTTAGTAACTGCTCTCTTGAATAAACTCTTTGTGGACTTTTTATTAAAAAATCTAATAATCTAAATTCGGTTGGTCCAACTTTTATTTCCTTATCTCCCCTATAATATTCTTCTTGGTAATTCGATCAACTTTTAAATCATGAAAAATTGAAATGTCCTCTACAAGAGTAGGCTTTGGTTCTCTTTAGTAAAGACTTAACTCTTAATAAAATTTCTTTGTAACTAAAAGGTTTTGTAACATAATCATCTACACCTGACTCAAAACCACGAACCTTATCCTCCTCTTCACTTTTTGCTGTAAGCATTAAGTACAGGAATATTTTTTAATTTATTAATTTTTTTAATTTGTTTACAAACTTCTATCCCGGAAAAATCAGGTAAGCATCCAATCTAAAATAACTAAGATCAGGTACATTTTTTTTTATGCTTTGAATTCCCTCTTCGCCTGTTTCTGAAAAATTTACTTTATAACCTTCTTTTTCAAGATTGTATTGCAAGGAGAGTAATAATTGGTTTTTCATCTTCAACAATAAAAATATTTGCTCCCATATCTACTTATTTAATCGAAGCAGACTTATCTCCTTTTTTTGATCTTGTTCCTTTTATTTGATCGCCTGTTATTAAAAAGTAAACGTTTTCACAAATATTTGTTACGTGATCTCCAATTCTTTCAATATGTTTTGCTGCAAACAGTAAGTGGGTAGATAATCTCTAAATTTTTTTTATTAGCTTTTCATAAATTTCAATTAATTCATCCATTGACAAAATTTACGAGTTTGATCCACCTCTAAGATCACTATTCCAGACCCTATAATGCAGTATCTTTTGTCTCTTTTAGAATATGAATCTAAAACATCTTTTAAATTTTTTTGAACTACATTTGCAGCTCTTCTAAATGCTATCAGCGATATTCATGTTGGAACATCGAAATTTCAAATGTCTAACTCTTTTTGCAATATTTTTTGAAAGATCTCCTATTCTTTCTAATTCAGATGAAATTCTCATTGAAGAAACAGTTTCTCTGAAGATCAATCCCCATAGGCTGTCTTAGTGCAATAAGATCTAATTACCTGGTTTTCAATTTTTATATCAAACTCATTCATCTTAAGAATCTTTTCCAGCAACTCTTGTCGGCTAAGATCCTGATCTCGTTTTAAAAGTGCATTCACTGAACTTAGCAAATTGGCTTTCCGCCAAGACCTCCCATCTTAACAATTGTATTTGTTAAGTTTTGAAGCTGCTCTTCGTATGATTTAACTATATGTTCACTCATGTTTATTTACATCTATAGGTTGAATTAAATATTGTCAAAGGTAATTTTTTATTTTTCATTACAAAATCTCCATTAACCAAAACGTCCAGTAATATAATCTTCAGTTTCTTTTCGATCTGGTTTTAAAAAAATCTTTTTCGTTTCATTAAACTCTACTAGATCACCTAAATACATAAATGCTGTTGAATCTGAAACTCTGGCTGCTTGTTGCATATTATGTGTCACAATAATAACTGTGTAATCATTTTTTAATTCGTAAATTAATTCTTCAATTTTGCTTGTGGATACAGGGTCTAATGCTGATGTAGGCTCGTCTAATAAAAGAACCGCAGGTTTTACCGCGATACCTCTTGCGATACATAATCTTTGTTGCTGCCCTCCCGACAAAGACAAACCACTTTGTTTCATTTTATCTTTAACTTCATTCCATAGCGCTGCCTTTTTCAAAGCCCACTCAACTCGTAAATCCATGTCTTGTTTTTTTAAATTTTCATAAAGTCTAACTCCAAAAGCAATATTATCATAAATTGACATTGGAAATGGCGTCTGGTTTTTGAAAAATCATTCCCACTTTTGCTCTTAATATAATTTAATATCTCTTCAGGATGCAAAGATGACACTAGTTGTCTAAAAACAGCAATATTTTGTTCTGGATACAAATCATTAGACTGCCACCCTCCCATATTACTTAAAACTCTACCATCCAAATAGCTGTAATTTTTATTATTTGTAATATTTAAATTAATATTTTTTAAAGCCTGAAATTTTCCATAAAAGAAATTTAAATTACGAACTTCAATTGCATTTTTTATGTTTGTGTTTTTTGGAATCATTTTTTTTCCCTAAAAAATACTCTTGCAAGAATATTTAATCCAAGCACGGTTAATGTAATTAATAATGCTCCTCCCCAAGCTAAATTTACCCAATTTACATATGGACTCATAGCAAATTGATAAATCACAACTGGTAAAGTAGAAATTGGTTTGTTCATGTCTGTTGAAAAAAATTGATTATTAAGAGCAGTAAATAATAATGGGGCTGTTTCTCCGCTAACACGCGCAACAGCAAGTAAAATTCCTGTAATAACGCCACTTCTAGCAGCTTTTAGGATGACTGTAATAGACACTTTCCATTTTGGAGCGCCTAATGCATATGCAGCTTCTCTCAAAGTATTAGGAACTAAACGTAAAATATTTTCCGTTGTTTTTACAATAACCGGCACTGCCAATAAAGATAATGCAATAGTTCCTGCAAATCCCGAAAAGTGTTTAACTTTAGATACGTAAATTGCATAAACAAACAATCCAATTACTATTGAAGGGGCTGACAACATTACATCTGTAACTAAACGAGTGACATTTGCAATTTTGCTTCTGTCTCCATACTCTGACAAATAAATTCCAGCTAAAATACCAACTGGAGTGCTAATTAATGTACATGAAACAACTATCATTAAACTTCCAACGATTGCATTTGCCAATCCTCCTCCAGCCGAACCAGCCGCTGGTGTACTATTAAAAAAAAAATTAGAATTAAATGCTGAAAATCCCTTAGAAATAAGGACAAACAAAATCCAAGTTAACACTACCATTCCTAATGTCATCGCCACCATAGAAAGGCTCAAGCCAATAAAATTTGATCTTTTTCGACTATTATAAATTTTAATATTTTTCATTAACTCTTAACTCCTTTTTTCTTATCAATATTAGATAACATTAATTTTGCAGCAAAAAGTACTAAGAAGGTTATTATAAAAAGAGTAAGTCCAAGAGCAAATAAAGAAGCATAATGCAATCCTGGTTCTGCTTCACCAAATTCATTGGCTAGTGTTGATGCGATAGATGATCCCGGAGAAAATAATGAAGCATTAATTCTATGTGCGTTACCAATTACAAATGTAACTGCCATTGTCTCGCCTAAAGCTCTTCCTAAGCCAAGCATTACTCCTCCAACAACTCCAACTCTTGTGTAAGGAAGAACAATTCTTGTTACAACTTCCCAAGTGGTACATCCTATTCCATAAGCAGACTCTTTAAGTATGGGAGGAACGATTGAAAAAACATCTCTAATTACTGAAGCTATAAATGGAATAATCATAAAAGATAAAATTATTCCGGCACAAAGAACTCCTATTCCGTTTTGAGGTCCAGAAAATAAAATTCCAATAAAAGGAACTTGTCCTAAAGTAGAATGAAGTGCAGGCTGAATATAATCTGCAAATATTGGAGCAAATACAAACAGCCCAAACATTCCATAAATAATAGAAGGAATTGCAGCTAACATCTCAATTGCTATTCCCAAAGGTCTTCTTAACCAAATAGGGCACGTCTCTGTTAAAAAAACTGCAATACCAAAGCTAAGTGGTACAGCAATTAATAGTGCTATTATTGAAGTAACTAACGTTCCATAAATTGATGATAGTCCTCCAAATTTAGAATTAACAACGTTCCACTCATTTTTAAAAAAAAAGCCAACACCTGACTCCTTTAACGTTGGCCATGCACTAATAATTGATGAAATAATAATTCCAAGCAAACACAATTGAATCTGAAGAGGCAAAAAATAAGGTTAATTTATGAAAGAAAAAATCTTGTAAATATTGAATGCGCGCAACTTTATTTACCCTAAGATTTAATTTTTTTTTATTAGACGGTGTATTGTGAGATAGATTATCTGCCATAATATTAACCGTCTTTTTAAAAAACACCCCGATATTATCGGGGTGTTTTAAATTTACTAATTATTTTTGAATTTTAGACCAAACGTTTTTAGCGATATAGTCAGTAACATTTGCAGGAAGAGGAACGTATTCTAAGCTTTCAGCAGATTTTCCTCCGTTCTTAAATGCCCATTCAAAAAATTTTAACGTCTCATTAGACTTTGTTTTGTCTACAGGAGCCTTGTACATCAATATAAAAGAGGCTGATGTTATTGGCCAAGATTTTTCTCCTTTTTGATTGTTCAAAGAAATTCCCATTCCAGGAATACTTGTCCAATCAGCTCCTGCTGCAGCTGCCTTGAAAGATTCAAGACTAGGAGCAACAAATTTTCCATCAAGATTTTTCATATTCATATGTGGAATGTTATTAAGTTTTGCATAAGCAAACTCTACATAACCAATTGAACCTTTAACTCGAGTTACGTTTGCAGCAACACCTTCATTTCCTTTTCCACCAATAGTAGATTTTGCTGGCCAGTTTACTGTATTAGCTACTCCAACTTTTTCTTTCCACGCTGGACTTACTTTAGATAAATAATCTGTAAATACATTTGTAGTTCCAGATCCATCTGAACGAGTTACAACTGTGATTTCCATGTCAGGTAATTTTTTTTCTGCATTTAAATCGGTAATTCGTTTATCGTTCCACTTAGTAATATCTCCTAGAAAAATAGAAGCTAAAGTCGTCCCATCTATTCTAAGTTCTCCTGGTTTGAAACCTTCAAGATTTATAACTGGAACAACTGCACCAATAATTTCTGGGAATTGAACCATTCCATCTTTTTCAAGATCCTCACCTTTTAAAGGGGCGTCTGTTGCGCCAAAATCAACTGTTTTTTCTCTGATTTGTTTAACACCACCACTTGAACCAATTGATGCATAATTAATGCTATTGCCAGAAATTTTTTTATATTCTTCTGACCATTTACTAATAAGCGGGGCAACAAAAGTTGCTCCTGCTCCTGTAATAGTAATTTCTTTTGCGTAAACAAATGTTGAAAATAACAATGCTGCAATGAAAGTTACTATAAAGTTATTTTTTTTCATATTTATCCTTTTTAAATTATTAAAACTGACAGACTCATATTCTTCAAAGTAATTGATTATGTTTCAGATTTGTTAAAGATTTGTTACAAAAAGTAACTTATTAGTTGCAGAATTATTAAGAAATTAAAGGCAATAATACGGTAAATTCGCTCCCTTTTCCTTCTTTGCTTGTAATTTTAAGCTCACCCTTATGCTGATTTAATATATGTTTTGTAATTGCAAGTCCTAATCCTGTTCCTTCTATTTTTAATTTTTTAATATTATCAGCTCTAAAAAATCTTTCTGTGATTCTATGTATATCCTCCGGCGCTATTCCAAATCCATTCATCAATAATAGAGATCGAAGTGTAATTATTAAAAACTACTTTCATTATCAGAACTTTCTAATCTCTAATAGATTGTTGAATTACCACTATACTTAATTGCATTATCTAAAAGATTTAGAAAATACTGCTGATAATTTTTCTTTATCTCCAATAACAAACTTTTCTTTTTCATTTATGTCCAAATTTTATACATTAAGTATTTTTTTCACTAATCTTATTTAGAATTTAGTAAAATAATATTTTCAATTAACTTCTATTAATATCAACTTTATCTTTTAATCTTATATGTTCTTGCAGTTCAATTCTGCTTAGAGACATTAAATCTTCTAATTAAAATTTCCATTTTCTTTAGCCTCGGATTTCATAATATTCTAAAAACTTTTTTTGCGATTTCGGATCATCTTTTGCTGAGTCAGTAATTGTTTCTAGAAATCCTTTTAATGAAACCAAGTGGTGTTCTTAAGCTCATGACTTGCATTTGCAATAAAGTCAGAACGCATATTCTGGCTTTTTCTCATTTCGGTAAAATCTCTAATTAACAATTAAAATTTGATCAGATTTTATTATGAAGCAAGACTAACTTTATAAAATTTAAATAGCTGGTATATTTAACTCAACTATCTAATTTCTTTTAGTTTTTTATCAATTTTAATTATGATCAATTGCATCTAGTAATTCAGGAATTCTTATTTCGCTACCAATGTGTTTGCCTTCTAAATCAGCACCAAAGTTTTCTATGGCTACTTTATTATTATAAACAATAATATTAAATTTATTTAAAATTATTATTATATCTTCTAATTCATCAATAAAAATTTTTTGCAAATCGTCTTTGCTTAATTCTTTTTTTGAATTCTGAAATTATTTTGAACTGAGTTTACTTCGATTTTGGTTTATAAAAAAATATTATTATAAAAAAGATGTTGATAATAAACAAATATTTCAATAGTGAATTATTGGAATTTAAGAATAATACTAAAGTAACTAAAAAACCAATAGTGGATATAATTTTTAACATATTTATTTATATCTTATCGAATAATAACTATTTAGAAAGATTTATATGAAAAAAATTTGCATCATCTGTAATGCAAAAATTAGTTTTTTAAAAAAAATTAAATTAAATAAAATATATAAAATTCTATCTAAAGAAAATTATGTTGAAATATTTAAAACTCAAAAAATAGGTCATGCAACTATTCTTTGCAAAATAAATATCGATAAATTTGATATTATTGTTGCAGCAGGCGGTGACGGTACCATTAATGAAGTTATTAATGGAATGAATGATAAAAAACCACTTAGCGATAATACCCATTCGGTACCGCCAATATTTTTGCTTTAGAGGCTGGAATTGTTGGTAGTGCAGAAGAAATAGCTAAAATTATTTTATCTAACAAAATCAAAAAGGTTTATGTGCCCACTGTAAATAATAAAAATTTTATTTTAATGACAAGCGCAGGTTATGATGCGGAAATTGTAAGAACTGTTCAATCTTCTCTGATATTAAAAAAATATATTTAAGAAATTATTATTCTTCTTTGTTGCCTCGTTAAAATTATTATTTTTTAAAAAACCTAAAATTAAAATACTTGCGAATAACAAAATATATAAAGCAAACTGGATCATAATAGCAAATGCAATGAATTATGGAGGGTCATTTAGATTAGCTAAGGATACTAATATTTTTGATAAAAAAATAATTACTTATTTATTTTGTAACTTAACAAGATTAAATTTTATACGCTATTTTTTAACTTTTTTTTTAAATAAGCAATTAAAAGAAAGTAATAACCTTATTAAAGTTAGTAAGTGATGATATTTTTATAAGTTCTAAAACTAAAACTCCCGTTCAGTATGATGGTGAATTTCTAGGTTATTTACCCGTGCAAATTAAAAATGCAAAAAAAACAATTAATCTTTTAGTAAAAGAAGAATTAAACGTACAGACTGATTAATAATATCACAGCTGCAATAAGAACTAAAAATACAACGACTGCTTTATTTAAGGGAAGATTATTTAAATATCTAAACACAAATTAAAGTTCTTTCGGTAGAGAACTATCTATTGAAACTCTATCTCCGCCTTTAAAAAATATCGCAATCATTATTACCAACCAGAATAATGGATATTCATATCCACCTTTAATCCAAAGAAAACCATTTTTTAAATGAATATAAAAAGTTGCAACTGCCAATAAGACCTATTAAGTTGAATAGCAACAAATCGAGTTAAAAAACCTAATGCTAAAAATATTCCACCAAAAAATTCTAAAATGCCAATGTAAATTGCTAATGGATAAGCAGGTTCTAATTGAACGCTTTTAAAAAAATCAACTGTGCCATCTAAATTAACAAATAATTTGCTATAGCCATGAGGGACCATCATTGCTCCAGCGACAAATCTAATTAATGTATAAGAATAATATGATGCTGAATCGTAAAATCTTTCTAGATAAGGGATAAGTAATTTTGAATTTCTAGAAACTCTCATTTGTAAATTTTATATTCTCCTTAATAATTAAGATCAATCAATAAATATGTGGTGCGCCCGGAAAGAGTCGAACTTCCAACCTCCAGATTCGTAGTCTGGCATTCTATCCAATTGAACTACGGGCGCTTAAATAATAGAAAAACTAGAATCTAATATCTTATTTTATTTTTTTAATTAAATAATCATAGGCATTTATTCATGCAAACAAACAATTGGAATTGGTTAAAACTTATTGCCATTGGCAGAATATTGTCTGCTTTAACCTTTTTTATGTACGTTGGGTCAATACAGCAATTAATTGACTATATGGAATTTATCTGCAACAGAGGCAGGTTTAATACAAACTTCATTTGGTTATAGGTTTTGCTGTCAGCTCTATTTATAAGTTCATATTGTTCGGATTTTTACAATCCAAACAAAATTCTTGTCTATTTATTTAATTATAAATTTTTTATCGAGTTTTATTTTTTATTTAATTGCTAAAGATTTTTGGACAGCTATTTTTATTAATTTTTTTATAGGTTTTGCTCAAGGTGGTATTTACGGTCCTTCTATACTTTTAGTATCTGAAAAATTTAAATCAAAAAACAAAGGTACTGCGATGGGTGTAATGCTTGGAAGTCAATCCTTTGGTTATGCAATATCTTTGTCTTTGGGTTACATTATTACAACTAACTATGGTTATAAAATAAGTTTTTTAACTGCATCATTAATTAGTCTAGTTGGAGCAATTTTTCTTTTAACTGCAGTGTATGAAGATTTTTTAAAAAAATATAAATTTTCGAAATTAAATAAAAAATTTTCTTTAAATCAAAATAGAAAAACAAAATTTTTAATAACAGGATATACCGCTCATGCCATTGAACTATTTGGTTTATGGTCTTGGTTGCCAGTTTTTTTAAGCGTTATAATTATAAATAAAATATCTATAGCAACAGTAAGTGTTGGTATTATTATTGGTTTTTCAATTCATTTATCTGGTGTGTTTTCGTCTGTAATTGCGGGATACCTCTCTGATAACTTAGGACGAAAAAGAATTTTGATTGCCTTCTCCTTGTTTAGTGCAATTTTATCCTTTTTGATTGGTTGGACAGCTGAATTAGATTTATTTTTAATTATTTTAATTTCTTTTTTTTATAGTTTTTTTGCAATTGGTGATTCTGGAGTTTTGACGGCTGCTTTAACTGAGAGTACTCCAAAATATTGTGTAGGTAGAACTGTTGCTTATCGATCAATTTTAGGAGTTGGATTTGGATCTATAACACCTGCTGTCTTTGGATTTATTATTGATGTTACAAATAATCATCTGCCTATTAATTCAAAATACAAATTGGATTTTTAGCATTTTCTTTTTTAGGAGTAGCGGGATTAATAGCTACTTTTTGTGCTTCTAAATTTAAATCTTAACAAAAACAAATTTAAATAAATCAGACTCTGAAATTTTTTGTATAAAAAAAGTATTAGAAAAACAATTAATAACGAAAAAATTACTCTAAAAAATAACACTCCTGAAATATGACCTCCAATGATAATCATCAAGATGCTATCTTCAATAACGGCATGTACTAGATTTAATAAAGATAAAGAAAGCAGAATAGTTTGTTTATTAATTGATCCTGATTTTGCTTCTTTAATTAGTAATCACTCCTTCTGCTACAGCGCCAATAGTTAAACCAACAATAATTTGATTTGCAAGTTTTGAAACTTGCCCATAAGCTTTAATGGATTTGCAAGTAATCTTTTTGATTAAATTTTCAACACCAATTTTTTTTAAAATATTTAGACGAAAAAACTAAAATACAAATAATACAAAATATATAAATTAGGTTTTCAACTTGTCCTAACACCCAAGAATAATAATCCGTTGGAACAACACGCTGTTCTAAGACTAAGCTAAATTTTTCCTGTAAAAATCCAAAATAGAAATAAATTCTATATAAAATAAACCCAGCCTAAAAAGGCAATTCCTATCCTCAAAACAGAAGCATAAACAAAAGATACTCCAGCAGCTCTTGAGATTGCACTTTCAATTAAAATGTTATGAGCAATTAAAATAATTACAGTTAAGTTACACTCATTTTTTAACTTTTAAGTCTAATGATGGCACTATATTAATAAAAAGAACAATCGCAGCATAAACATTAATTATAATAGCTGTAACCCAAACTATACCAAACTCGGCGGGAAGACCTAATAACTGAACAATAGGTTCGAAAAAATTTGAAATAATTTTTACTATTCCAATTTCTTCTAGAATTTTAATTATAAAAATAAACGGAATTAATATTTTATATAAAGGAATACAAATATCTTTAATTTCTAAAAGACTATTTTTAAAAAACTTATTCAAATTTTGCTCGTAAAAAATTTTTGTTTTATGAAATTAACCACTAGAACCATTATGCCAAGTGCAGTTAAGGGTATAGAAACTTTAGGATCCGAGAGTAATTCTAAATTAAATGGATGACCCTCTTCAATTTTTGAACTAATTCCAGATACTAAACTTACGGAAATAAATATTCCAGGAGCTACCCCAAAAATATTTGAAAGAAATATTTTTTTAAGTTTCATATTAAATAATATTGGTATTAAACTGCCAGCTTGCGATGGTATTCCTGGAACTAATCTTAAAAATAATAAATAAGCAAAATCATTATTTTTAAAATGACTATCTAAACTTTTATATTTGTTTGAAAAATATTTAAAAACTAAATCTTTAAAATAATAATTGGCAAAAACATACAGAGCCGTAGAACCAAATGCAAATCCCATTAACAATAATAACGATCCTAAAAACGAACCGAAAAGAAAACCTGCCGCAATTACAAGTGGAAAACCAAAACCAAGTAAGAAAAACCAAATCGTGCAAAATAAGAAAAATAAAAACGAAGAAAGAAAAATATTTTGATCAATATAATTTAGAACTACTTTTCGATCATTTTTAATAAAATCTGAATTTACATAATTATAAACTTCATAATAAAAAAAAAGAAATGTTACTAAACCCACTATTAAAAGATAAATTAATCCTAAAATAATTTTAAGCTTTGATAATTGCGTCATTTTTAAAACTTATTAAATAAAAACTTTTACTGTACATGATTTAACAATTTACTTATAAATAGCCAAATTCTAATTATCACAATGAAAAGAACCTTTCAGCCAAGTAAAATAGTAAGAAAGAGAAGACACGGTTTTAGATCACGTATGGCAACAAAAGGTGGTCGAAAAGTTATTGCTCGAAGAAGATTTAAGGGAAGAAAAACTGTATCTGCTTAAGTCATGCCCAAGACTCTAAAATTTGAAAGTCTTAGAGGCAATCTTGAATTCAAAAAAATTCTATCAGCAAAAAAAGTAAGTTCAGACTTATTCACAATTTATTACACCAATAAAGATGCTTCTCTTGAAACAAATAAAATTCATATGAGCTTTGTCTCGGCTAAAAAGCTAGGAAATGCTGTAAAAAGAAATAAAATTAGAAGAAGATTAAAAATGGCTGCGCGCAAAGCCATTTCTGCGATTGATTCATTTAACAATAAATATAAGTATGCTGTTTTTGCAAAATCAAAAATATATGATGTTGATTTTAATAAAATTGTACAAGAACTTGAATATAAATTTACCTCGTTAAAATAATGTTAAAAAAAATAGATAATTTTTTTTCTTTTATTCTTACAAAATTTATTAAGCTCTATAAGTTTTTATTATCTCCTTTCTTTCATAACGCTTGTCATTATGATCCAACATGCTCTGAATATTTTATGCAGAGTTTAAAAGAATTTGGTTTTATCAAAGGATGTTTTAAGGGAATTCTTAGAATTTTAAGATGCCATCCTATTAAATTTTTAGGCGGCGGATTTGGTTATGATCCTGTTGTAAATAAGAAAAATAAATAATGGAAAATAGAAACGTTATCATAGCGGTCATATTATCAACTGCGATTTTAATTGGTTGGTCAATGTACTTTGAAAATCCTGATGAGGCTCAAAGAAAAAGACTTGAAATTCAAGGAAAAACGGAAACTCAAACTAATATTCAAAAACCAGAAACTCCTCAAACTACAAAAGCAAATCCAACAAAAGCTATTTCCAGAGGTGAGGCATTAAAAGAAGGTGACAGAGTATCCATTGAGAATAGTAATTTGGCTGGCTCTATATCTTTAAGAGGAGCTATAATTGATGATATTGTATTAAAGAATTACCGAGAAACTTTAGATAAAAATAGCAAACCAATTGTTGTTCTTAGTCCTAAAAAATCTGATGAAGGATATTTTGTAGAATCTGGTTGGGCATCAACAAAATCAGACATTAAAGTCCCAGATAACAATAGTATTTGGCAAATTAGAGATGGTAAAAAATTAACCCCTACTTCTCCTGTAACTCTTGAGTGGAATAACAGAGAAGGAATTATTTTTTCTAAAAAGATTGAAGTAGATAATAAATATTTGTTTAAAATTACAGAAACGATCAGAAATGAAAAAAATAAAACAATTGAATTATTTCACTACTCTCAAATAACAAAAAATACAAAACCTACTACGGAAAATTTTTATATTCTACACGAAGGATTAATTGGTGTTGTAGATAAAAATTTAAAAGAAGAAACATATTCAACAATTGAAAAAGAGAAAAAAACGTATGCTGGTAAAAGTGGTTGGTTTGGTATTACCGATAAATATTGGATGTCTGCCATTATTCCTGAGAGCGGAAAATCTTTCAAAGGTGAATACTCCTTTGCTAACAGTTATAAAGCAAATTTTATAATATCAGAGCCAACTATAGCGAATCCTCAAAAAAGCACTTCTGCTACTTTAAAAATATTTATTGGCGCAAAAGAAGTTTACCCAATCGACAATTATACTGAAATAGAAAAAATTGACCGCTTTGATTTATCAATTGACTGGGGTTGGTTTTATTTTATTACAAAACCTTTGTTCTTTGTAATCGATTATATCTTTAAAATTGTTGGAAATTTTGGTCTTGCAATTATTATTCTTACTCTCATTGTAAGAATTTTATTTTTTCCACTTAACAACTATTCTTTTAAATCCATGGCGAAAATGAAAGTTCTTCAGCCGGAAACGTTAAGAATAAAAGAATTGTACAAAGATGATGTAAAAAGAACGCAGCAAGAAATGATGGCCTTATATAAAAGAGAAAAAGTAAATCCTTTATCAGGATGTCTTCCAATATTAATTCAAATTCCAATTTTCTTTGCGGTTTATAAGATGCTTTTTGTAACTCTTGAAATGCGTCATGCTCCATTTTTTGGATGGATTAAAGATTTATCAGCTGCAGATCCAACAACGATTTTTAATTTATTTGGTTTAATTCCTTGGAATCCTCCTTCGTTTTTAATGATAGGTGTGTGGCCAATATTAATGGGTATTACAATGTACTTTCAAATGAAGCTAAACCCAACTCCACCAGATCCAATTCAGGCAAAAATTTTTGCTTTCTTTCCTTTAATAATGACGGTTATGTTAGCAACTTTTCCTTCTGGATTAGTCGTATATTGGACTGTAAGTAACGTCCTTACGATGGCGCAGCAGTATTACATCATGAGAAAAACTACGGTGAAAACTGTTTGATGGACATAAAGTCTTTTTGGCCAGAACTTGGTCCATCACTTGAAGAAGCTTCAGTTTATTTCGACAAATATAAAAATAAAAAAATAATTCTCAAATACGGTGGTCAAGTAATGTCTGACCAAAGTTTATCAAAAGCATTTGCGCAAGATGCAGCTATTTTAAGAAAATTAGATATTGATGTAACGGTCATTCACGGAGGAGGTCCACAAATCAAGACTAAGTTAGAATCTCAAAATTTAGAAAATAAGTTTATTTCTGGATTAAGAGTAACCGATGAAAATGTAATAAAAGTTGTAGAAGATGTTTTGTTAAATGAGATAAATCCAGATCTAAGAGATGCCATTATAAATTATGGAGCAAAAGCTGAGTCCGTTACTGTTAGAAAAAATAATGTAATCCATATCGATAAAGCTATAGATCAACAGTTAGGATTTGTTGGCGATCCAAAAAAAATTGATACAAAAATATTAAACGATTTCTTTAAACAAAAAATCATTCCAGTTATTGCTCCCATGGGAATGGATAATAAAGGCCAAGTTTATAATATTAATGCCGATACAGCCGCTGGAACGATTGCAAATCAAATAAAGGCAGAAAGACTTTTGTTAATGACGGATGTTCCTGGGGTAAATGATAAAAGTGGTAATTTGATTTCACAACTATCTACAAAGCAAGCTTTAGATCTTATTGATGATGGAACGATTACTGGGGGAATGATTCCAAAAATTAAAACATGCATTAGTGCAATTGAATCTGGCGTAAATGGAGTTGTTATTATTGATGGAAGAAAATCTCACGCTGTGCTTTTTGAGTTATTCTCAAATCTTGGAGCTGGAACACTTATAGTAAAATAATGGATAAAATAAAGGACATAAAATTTTGGATTTTTGATTTAGACAATACTCTTTACCCTTCATCAACAAATTTATTCTCAAAAATTGATAAACTAATGGCAAGTTTTATTACTCAAAATTTAAATGTTAGTCATGAAGAAGCTATTCAAATGAAAAATGATTATTTTCAAAAACACGGAACTACTTTGAATGGCTTAATCAAGCATCATAATATTGATCCCCACCACTTTTTAGAATTTGTGCATAATATTGATTACAGTTTTTTAAATAAAAATGAAAAACTAAATAAAGAAATCAAAAGTTTACCTGGGAAAAAAATTATATTTACCAATGGTTCAAAAAAACATGCAAATAATGTTATTAGCAATTTGCAACTTGATGAAAATCTTTTTTCAATATTTGATATTGTTGACTCAGATTTTATTCCAAAACCAGAGAGGTCTCCTTATGAAAGGCTTATTAAGAAATACGACATTATACCCGAGCAAAGTATTTTTTTTGAAGACATCGCTAGAAACTTAAAGCCCGCTCATGATCTTGGTATGAAAACAGGATGGGTAATAAATGAAGATAATTGGGCAAAAGAAGGCCATGATGAGGATCATGTGCACTTTAAAATAAAAGAATTAGACCATTTTCTTGAGCAGTGTAATTTGTTAATTAAATAAACATGAGTTTAGAAAATATTATTTTAAAAGCTTGGGAAGACAGAAGTAATATTAATAAAAATTCTGATAAAACAATTATTTCTGCAATTAATGAAACTTTGGAAAAACTTGACTCGGGTAATATTAGAGTGTGTGAGAAAAAAAATAATGAATGGCATACTCATCAATGGATAAAAAAAGCAATTCTTTTAAGTTTTAAAACACAAGATAATAAAATTCTTTCAGGCCCTTATGCGACTTGGTTTGATAAAGTAGATGGTAAGACAGCTCTTTGGGATAAAAAAAAACATATCGAAGCTGGATTTAGGGCTGTGCCAAATGGAGCGATTAGAAAATCTGCATACATTGGAAAAAATGTCGTGCTGATGCCATCCTTTGTAAATGTTGGAGCTTATGTTGATGATGGAACCATGATTGATACCTGGTCAACGGTTGGTTCGTGTGCACAAATTGGAAAAAATTGTCATATTTCTGGAGGAGTTGGAATTGGTGGAGTGCTAGAACCTCTTCAAGCAAACCCAGTAATCATTGAAGATAATTGTTTTATTGGAGCAAGATCAGAAGTAGCTGAAGGAGTTATTATTGGCGAAGGTTCTGTAATTTCTATGGGTGTATATATTGGAGCCTCAACAAAGATTATAGATAGAAAAACAAACCAAGTTATTTATGGAAAAGTTCCTCCTTATTCAGTGGTAGTCTCGGGATCGCTTGCAAACGAAGATAAAAGCAAACCAAGTTTATATTGCGCGGTCATTGTTAAAACTGTTGATGAAAAAACTAGAAGCAAAACCTCAATAAACGAATTGCTAAGAGATTGAAATGCTTAAGACTATTAGTGAAGTTTCTTTAGCAAAAGATCTCGTTAAATGTCAGAGCGTTACACCTAAAGATGATGGAGCAATTAATGTCGTTGCAAAGAATCTAAAAAAATTAGGTTTTAAATGTCAGATTATGGAGTTCCAAGAAAAAGGAACCGCAAAAATTAAAAATTTGTATGCAAGGATTGGTAAAAGATCCCCTAACTTTTGTTTTGCTGGACACACAGATGTTGTTCCTGTTGGAGATCTAAAATCTTGGACTGTTAATCCTTTTGGCGGAGTTATAAAAAATCAAAAATTAATTGGTCGTGGTGTTAGCGACATGAAAGGCTCAATTGCTTGTTTTGTTTCTGCGGTTGGTGAATTTTTAAAAAAAAATAAAAAATTAAAAGGCTCAATTAGTTTTTTGATAACTGGTGATGAAGAAACTATTGCAATTAATGGTACTCAAAAAGTTATCGAAAAATTAATACAAAAAAAAGAAAAAATTGATTTTTGTATAGTAGGAGAGCCTACTAATGAAAATAAACTTGGCGATATGATTAAAATCGGAAGAAGAGGAAGTATAACAGGTCATTTAACAATTTTAGGCACCCAAGGACACGTTGCTTATTCATATACTTATAATAACCCTTCTACAGTCATAGTTGAGATTTTGAATAATATTAAAAAATTAAAACTAGATAGTGGTAATAAAGATTTTCAACCTTCTAATCTTGAAGTTACAAAAATTACTATTGATAACACAGCAGACAATGTCGTTCCTGCAGAAGCAAAAGCTTCTTTTAATATAAGATTTAATAATTTGCATACATCTAGTTCTATTAAAAAAAAACTAAACAAAATTTTTTCTTCTACTTCTAAAAAATTCAAAGCTAATTATAAAATTAGATACCATGTTTCTGGAGAATCATTTTTAACAAAACCTAATAAAACAGTTTACATGATTAAAAATGTTATAAAAAAAAGCACTAAAATTAATCCTGTGCTATCTACAACTGGAGGAACCTCTGATGCTCGTTTTATAAAAAAAATCGCTCCTTGTATTGAATTTGGTTTAATTGCAAAAACTATCCATCAAGTAGATGAGATGGCTAGAGTTGCTGATTTAAAAAAATTAAAAAATATATACTTAGATATCCTTGTTAATTACTTTAAGTGACAACTTGCATATTCACCGCTGATTCTTCTATTCAACACGATACTGGCTCTGGTCATCCAGAATGTCTTGAACGAATTCCATCAATCATAAATGGTTTAAAAAAAATACAAACTCCAAAATTAATCTGGAAAAACGTAGGATCGTTTGACTGAAAAATATATTGAAACTTACTCATTCAGAAAAATATTTTGAAAAAATTAATCAATCATTTCCAAAAGAGGGTCTAGCTTTTCTTGATGGAGACACAATTGTTTCTAAAGGGAGTAAAAAAGCAGCTTACGATGCTGTTGCATCAATTATTAATGCAATCGATGCTGTAATGAATAAAGAGTTTGATAATGCCTTTTGCGTTATTAGACCTCCTGGCCACCACGCTGAAAAAGAACAGGCTATGGGATTTTGCCTATTTAATAACGTTGCTGTAGGCGCAACTTATTTATTAGAAAAATATAAACTAAATAGAGTGGCAATCATTGATTTTGATGTTCATCACGGAAATGGCACTCAGGATATTTTTAATAATGAAAAAAAAATTTTATATGTTTCATCGCATCAATTTCCATTTTATCCAGGCACAGGTTCTGAAGATGAAACCGGCAAATATAATAATATTTTAAATATTCCTCTAAAAGCTGGAACAGTCTCTAAAGAATTTTTTAATAGTTATAAGAAAGTTTACGACAAGTTAAATGAATTTAATCCTGAATTTATATTATTATCAGCCGGTTTTGATGCTCACAAAAACGATCCTTTAGCTAACATTAATTTAGAATCTAAAGACTATTACACATTAACAAAAGAAATTATGAAAATTGCAAAACAAGTGTGTGGTAATAAAATTGTTTCAATTTTAGAAGGTGGCTACAATCTTGCAGCAATACAAGAAAGTGCAAAATATCACGTTGAGGCTTTGTTAGAAATTTAAATTAATAAATAATATTTTCCAAATATAATCCTGCAGCAGGAGCTGGAGATGCACATTTAGATCTATCTTTAGAATTTAATGCATCTAGTAAATTTTTTTTTGTCCATTTATTTTCACCTACAAGCTTTATGCATCCCATCATGGAACGAACTTGGTGCTGTAAAAAAGACTGCGATTCAAAATAACTATAAATGTAATCATCTTTTCTAAAAATATTTATTTTTTCCATAGTTTTTATTGGAGATTTAGCTCCGCACGAAGCTGATCTAAAAGTTGTAAAATCATGAGTTCCTATTAAAATTTGTGCAGCATCATTCATTTTAATTTCATCAAGTTTTATCTTTAATTGCCATGCCCTATCTTTTTCTATGGACAATGGTGAGTCTCGATTAATAATTACATATTTATAAATTCTTAACTTTGCATCTCGTCTTGCATCAAAATCATCGTTTATTGATTCTGTTTTTAAAATACTGATAGATTCATTCTTTAAATAAAAATTCAAAGCATCAGTAATTTTTTTAACATCAATATCTTTATTAAAATCAAAATGAAAAACCTGATGTATTGCATGTACGCCTGTATCTGTTCTTCCAGCACCAAAAATTGTTATCTTTTTTTCAGCTATTTTCTCAATTGCCTGTTCAATCGCTTCTTGAACTGATCTGCCGTTTAATTGTCTTTGCCAGCCTACAAAATGAGTGCCATCATATTCAACTATGCATTTCAATCTTGGCATTTAAAATAGCTTTGATGCTTTGGGAATTTTATATCCTAATAAAAATTCTTTTACTTTTTGAATTTTCTTTCCAGGTCTTTGGATCTCTAAAACTTGAATTGCAAAATTTTTACAGGCAATTAAAAGATTATCATTAAGTGTTATACCAATTTTGCCTTTTTGATCTGTAATTTCTGCTTTCCAAATTTTAATTCTTTCATTTTTAAATTTAAAACAAGCACCTGGAGTTGGATTTAAACCATTAATTTGCTGCACAATCTTATCTGCATTATTATTCCAGTTAATTTCTTCATCTTCACGTGTAATTTTTTTAGCATGGGTAGCTTTTGTATGATCTTGCTCTAAAAACTTAGCTTTATTTTTATCTATTAGATCAATGGCTTTAATGATTAATTTAGAACCCAAAATCGATAACTGGTCACTTAATAAACCGTAGTTTAGCTGATCATTAATCTCTATTTTTTCAGACAACATCACAGGTCCTGAGTCTAAACCTTTTTCAATTTTCATAATTGAGATTCCTGTAAATTTATCACCATTCATAATTGCTCTTTGAATAGGTGCTGCACCTCTCCAATTGGGTAATAGAGAAGCATGAATATTGATAAAACCTTTTTTTGATAAATTTAAAAAATTTTCAGGAATAATTTGTCCATAAGCAACAACGATTACTAAATCAGGGTTTATTTTTTTAAAGAAATCTAATTCTATTTCATTTTTTAATGAGCTTGGATGGTGAACTTTTAAATTATTTTTTTCAGCCTCCAAATGAACTGGAGTTTTTTCAATTTTTAAACCTCTATTAGATTTTTTTGGAGGCTGCGTATAAACATGGGTAATATTTAATTTTTCCTTAAGTAATTCTTTTAATGTAGGAACAGCAAATTCTGGTGTCCCCATGAAAATTATTTTTAATGACATGGATTACCTAAAAATTAATGTGATCTGAAACGTCTTCCTTTTTTGCTTTTGAGAGTTTTTTTAAAATAAAAGATTTTTTTAATTTTGATAAATAATCGATAAACAAAATTCCATTTAAATGATCAATTTCATGTTGGATGCAGGTGGCAAGTAACCCTTCTGCTTTTAACAATTGTTCTTTTCCGTTTTGGTCTAAATATTTTACATGACATTTTTCTGGTCTTTCAATTTCTGCAAATTGTTTAGGCAATGAAAGACAACCTTCTTCAAAAGTGCATTTTGTTTGGGATGTCCAAACAATTTCTGGATTTACAAAACACATAGGATTATTTGGTTCTGGTTCTTTTGCTATATCGATAACAATAACTCTTTTGTGCACTCCAATTTGAACAGCTGCAAGACCAATGCCAGGAGCTGCATACATTGTGTCTAACATATCTTTCATTAACTTTTTAATCTCAGCATCAACTTTTTGAACTGGCTTTGATTTAATTCTTAATTGAGGATCTGGCTCTGTTAAGATTTGCCTAATAGTCATAATGAAAAAATACTAAATCTACTTAATTAATCAAGCGCTTGATGCTAATCGCTATTTAAAGAGCTACGATATTTAAACGCAGAAAATAATGTTCCATCATCCAAATATTCGATCTCCCCACCCACAGGCAGGCCGTGCGCTAACTTTGTTACTTTTACATTTAAATTTTTAATACTGTCTTTGATATAGTGAGCTGTCGTTTGTCCTTCGATTGTAGCACTTGTTGCTAAGATAACTTCTTTTACTGAATTAGCTTTAATTCTACTAACTAATGAACCTATTAAAAGATCTTCTGGATTTATGCCATTAATAGCTGAAAGAGTTCCTCCTAAAATGTGATACTGGCCACTGTAAACATTGGTGCCTTCAAGAGCCCACATGTCCGCTACATTTTCTACAACACAAATTTGTTCATAATTATTTTTATTACTACAATTACACTCAATTTTATTAGTTTTAAAATTCCCACAAATATTACAGCGAGCAACATTTTGATAAACTTTATCTAAAGCGCCAGACAGTGGGTTCATAATGTTATCTCTATTTTTGAGAAGATAAAGAGCAATACGTCTTGCAGACTTTGGTCCTAATCCTGGCAACTTTGCAATTAGAAACATTAATGTTTCTAAATCTGGATGAGAATTTTTTTTCATTACTAGAAAGGAAGTTTAAATCCAGGCGGCAATTTTAGACCACCCGTTATTTTTGACATTTCCTCGGATGATTTGACTTCAATTTCTTTTTTAGCATTGTTAGTAGCTATAATAATCAAATCTTCTAAAACTTCTTTTTCTTCCATCATTAACTTTGGATCAATATCTATTTTGATCATCTCATGATTACCATTCAAAATCACTTTCACCGCACCATTATTAGCAATACCTTCTGCTTGAATATTCTTTAATGAAGCTTTTGCCTCCATCATCTTTTGCTGCATCTCTTGTGCTTTTTTTAACATACCACCAAAATCCATTACTTAATTTCCTCCACTTCATTAAGTTCGGCATCTGGAAAGTTTTCTTTTATTTTTTTGTAAACTTCACTTTCAAGGGCATCTTGTAATAATTTTTTTTTGTAAATTTCTTTATTTTCAAAAATTGTATTTTTACCTGTTTCTTTCGATAAAGAAATAATCCATCTTTCACCTGTCCAAAGTTTGAGTTTTTCAGTTAAAGATCTTACAAAATTTTTGGATAATTTTTCATTAAATGAAATATCAATTTTTCCAGTCTCAAATTTTACTACTCTAACATTTCTTTCTAAATCAAACTTTAATTCAATTTCTTTTTTGTCATTTGTAATCTCTATTAATTTTTCGAATGAATTAATTATCTCAAGTTTTCCAACTTCTTGTTTTTTTTCTAGAATTTTTGGATTTCGATCAATATCTTCTGCTTTTTCTTGTATAATGCTTTTTATTTGCGTCTTTGCTGAGGTTTGTTTGTTAATTATTGTTCCAGGTTTAATTTCGTTAAAATCATCTTGTTTCTCAGTAGACTCGGACATTGCACGCGTATCTGAGTTTAGGGCATCCTCAATTACTTGTTCTGGGGTTGGTAAATCTTTTAAATGCACTAATCTCATAATTAACATTTGAAAAGAAAGAAAATGATTTGGAACAAAACTTAATTCTTCGATTCCTTTAAGAATGAATTGCCAGATCATTGAAATATAAGAAAAATCAATATTTTTAGAAAGCGCTAGAATTACATCAGATTCAGATTCGGAAACCGTTAGGTCGTTTTCAATTTTGCCAAAACTTTTGCTTCTAGAAATTAAATAAATAACTTCAAGCATATCTTGCAAAACTAATTTCGGATCTGCTCCCAGATCAAATATTTCTTGAGCATCTGCAAGGGCTTTTGCTTTATCACCATCAATTACAAAACGGACAAGATCAATAATTCTTGAACGGTCTGCTATGCCTAACATCGTTCTCACTGATGTTTCGATTATTTCTTCACCTAAAATATTAAATGTTGAGATTGCCTGATCTAATATAGATAAGGCGTCTCTTACTGATCCTTCTGATGCCTTAGCAATTAGCATTAAAGCTTTTTCATTAATTTTTGCTTTTTCTTTCTCAGAAATTTTCTTTAAGAAAGAAATCATTTCTTCAAGTTTAATTCGTCTAAGATCAAATCTTTGGCATCTTGAGATAATAGTTAATGGTATTTTTTTAACCTCAGTGGTTGCTAAAATGAATTTAAGGTGAGGAGGTGGCTCTTCTAAAGTTTTAAGCAAACCATTAAAAGCTTGTTTTGATAACATATGAACTTCATCAATGATGAAAACTTTATACTTAGCGCTTGTAGGATAATATTTAGCAGAATCGATTAATTCTCGAATATCATCAATTCCCGTTTTAGAAGCAGCATCCATTTCTAAAACATCGATATGATTTGAATTTGTTATAGCTTCACAATGACAAAAGCCTTCGCACTTTTTTTCTGCGCTTTCAGAATTTTTACAATTAATTGCTTTTGCAATTATTCTTGCGGTCGTCGTTTTTCCAACGCCCCTAATTCCTGTTAATAAATAAGCGTTAGGAATACGATCCATCTTGATCGCATTTTTAATAATCTGCACCATTACGTCTTGACCTATAACTTCATCAAAACTTTGTGGTCGATACTTTAATGATAAACCTTTACGATTATTTTCCATAAAAAACGGGAGACTGAGGACAACCTGAAAAATTATCGTTACGGCTGCTTCTTTTCAGACCTGACCGGATTAGCGTAACCTCCACCTGCCACCAATCTCCCAAAATATTATAACAAGATAATTAAAAAAAAACGACAGCTATAATAATTTTAATATCTAAATGAATTAGCAAAATAAACACCTAAAATATCTAATTTTTCAGTATGTTTTTTTAAAATAGTTAGAGCTTTTTTTGCTGCTAGATTTTCCATATGTCCCTCAATATCAAGATAAAAACTTACCTGCTTAAAAGAATTTCCAGTTGAAAAACTTTCAAGTTTTGTAAGGTTAACTTTATTCTCAGCAAAGCCTCCTAAAGCCTTATGCAGTGCCGATGGCACACTTTTTAAGCGAAAAATACAAGAAGTAATATATCTTTTATTTTTTTTATATAATTTTGGTCTAGTAGAGGCAGACATAATTAAAAATCTTGTAACGTTACCTTTTAAATCTTCAAAATTTTTCTTTAAAATCTTCAATCCATAAATCTTTGCAGCAAGAGCTGAGGCAATCGCAGATTCTGATTCAATTTGATGTTCAGAAATATATTTTGCAGAACCAGCAGTATCGGCAGCTACAATTGGTAGTAATTTTAATTTATAAATATTTTTCTTACACTGCCCAATTGCCTGAGCATGGCTTCTTACGGTTTCTATTTGTTTAATCGAAACATCTTTTAATCCTAATAAGCAGTGTTCAACTTTTTGAAAGTGCTCTCCTTCTATTTTTAATCTAGAAGAAGATAATAAGTAATGAACGTCCGCAACTCTACCCGCTATAGAATTTTCAATTGGAATTAATAATTTACTATTTTTAGTGCTTTTGGTTTTAACAAAAGCATCCTCAAAGGTCTTGCAGCATATCATGCTAGGATTTTTAAAAATCTTTACTGCTGCTAAGTGTGAATAAGCGCCCTGTTCGCCTTGTATAATTATTTTATTAGCCATTTTTCATAATATTTCTTATTTCTTCTAAATCTTCAATAGTATCTACTCCTAAAGGATAAGAATCCGTTAAACCTACACTTATGGATATATCATTATCCATTGCACGCATTTGCTCTAGACTTCTATTAATTTCATTATCACTTCTTTTTAAAGAAACAAATTTTTTTAATGTTTCGTATTGATAACCATAAATACCAACATGATGATAATAAAAATTATCTTTATTAATATTTTTTAATCTAAAAAAATCTAATGCACTATCAAAATTATTTATTTGCATTTCTTCTTTGGTTTCAATTTTTACAATATTTTTATTTTCTAAATCTTTTCTAGAATTTAGTTCTGTGGCAAGAGTTGCTATTTGATAAGAATTATTATTCATAAATTTATCTAATAATTTTATTGCTGATGGATCAATATTTGGCATGTCTCCTTGTAGATTAATAATATTATCTGGTTTTTTAGAAAAATTTTTTTCTATAGCTTCAAAAATTCTATCGGAGCCTGTTTTATGTTCTTTACTAGTTAAAATACTTTTTCCACCAACATCTTTAATAACTTTTGCAATTTCTTCATCTGCTGTTGCAACATAAACTTCACCAATTTTACTATCGATTGCTCTCTGCCAACAATGAACAATCATAGGTTTATTATTAATTAACAATAATGGTTTATTAGGTAATCTTGTTGCTCGTAAGTGGCTTGGTATTAAAATAACTGTATTGTTCATAATTAAAATTATGCGACTGTAAGACGCATAAAATAGATTTTAATAAAAATTTTTTACTTTAAAGATTATGATGTTATACAATTTAGATTATAAAAATCACTAGAATATGGACAGTTTTGAATTTAATAAAATTGCTGCAGCAATACTAGTTGTTGCATTATTATTAATTGGTTTAAATCAAATTGCAGATTCTGTTTATCACGTAAAAAAACCTGAGACTCCAGGTTACAAAATAGAGGGTGTAGCAGAAACAAAAGCTACTGTTAAAGGTGAAGCCAAAAAAGAAGAAAAATTAGCAGATATAAAAATTTTATTAGCAACAGCAAATGTTGCTGCTGGTGAAAATACGTTTAAGAAATGTGCAGCTTGTCACACTAATGTAAGTGGCGGTGCAGTCAAAAATTGGTCCTCCTATGTGGGGAATTGTTGGTAAAAAATCTGGTTCACATCCAGAGTTTAAATACTCGTCTGCACTTGCTGCTCATGGAAAAACTTGGTCCGTTGAAGAGCTAAATGCATTTTTATACAAACCAGCTAGACTATATTAAAGGAACTAAAATGGCTTTTGCAGGTATTGCAAAAGATGAAGAAAGAGCAAATCTAATTGCATATTTAAGTACGCTTAAATAGTTTTCTTTATATTTTCTATAAAAAAAAATAAATTATCTACTAATGATATTTTCTTATTTAAGTCCGCTTTTAAATCCTAAATCATTAAGAATGTTGTTTCTTGGCTTTGCGGCTGGTCTACCTATTCTTCTAATTTTTTCTACACTATCTGTTTGGTTGTTTAAGGCTGGAGTAAATAGAGCAACTATAACTTTATTTAGCTGGGTTGGTTTTGCATATTCTTTTAAATTTATTTGGACGCCTATAGTTGATAATTTAAAATTACCAATACTAGGCAAACTTAGGACACAGAAGAAGCTGGTTATTGTTGTCTCAATT
The DNA here is from genome assembly GCA_965235815.1 of Candidatus Pelagibacterales bacterium. GTDB lineage: Bacteria > Pseudomonadota > Alphaproteobacteria > Pelagibacterales > Pelagibacteraceae > Fontibacterium. The sequence continues at coordinate 45,977 of CBDDZE010000003.1, forward strand.
AATGATAATTTTCTCATTAATTTTTATTTCTTTTACAGATCCAAAAACTTCTCTGATATGTACAACTATCGGAGCAATATTTATTGCATTCTCAAGTGCAACTCAGGATATCGTGCTAGATGCTTTTAGAATTGAGTCTGCCCCAAAAAATTTACAAGGAGCGCTATCTTCGATGTACTTGACTGGCTACCGCATAGCCATGATTGTTGCAGGTGCCGGAAGCTTATGGATTGCATCATTCTTAGGAACAGAAATTTATAATCAAAAGGTATGGCAACAGGTTTATCAAATAATGGCATTGCTTATGTTATTTGGAGTCCTGACAGTTTTTTATTCTTCTGAGCCAAAAATAAAAAGAAATATTGAAAAAAATTATAATCAAAAAATTAAATTCTTTATTGCTTTTTTAGTTTCTCTGGCAGGATTTATTTTATGCTATTTATATTTTAAAGATTTAATAAATAGCAAAGACCCTATAATTAATTTTATTAAATGAATTTATTAAAATTATTTTTTGCTTTTTAATATTTTTCTTAATTATATTTTTATTAATCAAAATAAAATTTCTTAATAAAGAATCTGCAAAAAATGCTTATGCAAAACCTGTTTTAGATTTCTTAAAAAGATACGGATCTAAAGCAACATCTATTCTGCTTCTCATAGGTTTATATAGAATTTCGGACGTAGTCTTGGGTGTAATGGCTAATATTTTTTATATAGAAAAAGGTTTTTCAATTGCAGAAATTGCTACCTATTCCAAATTTTTTGGAACAATAGCAACAATTGTTGGTGGAATTATAGGTGGTCTTGCTTCAGTTCATTTAGGAGTAATGAGATCTTTGTTTATTGGCGCATTAATTTCAGCTTTAAGTAACATATTATTTGCTTGGCTGGCGCTTGTTACTGCCGATGTTAAAATTTTAGCTTTTGTTATTACCGCCGACAATGTTGCGAGCGGTTTTGCGGGAGCTACTTTTATAGTCTATCTTTCGGCATTAACTTCAATAAAATTTACCGCAACACAATATGCTCTTTTTAGTTCAACAATGTTATTTTTGCCTAAACTAATTGCTGGTTACGCAGGAGGTTTTGTAAACTTATTTGGCTATCCAACATTCTTCATATTCACTGCTATCATTGGAGTTCCAGTTCTGTTGCTAATTATGTGGATAAACAAAACTATTAAAATTAATAAAAAATGATTTACAGAAATAACATTGGGGCATATATCTCGCTTGTGAAAAAAATATTATTATCTGCCATTTTAACTATATTAATCTGCAACACCGTTTCTGCTCAAAATTCTCCTTTTCCATTAAAGAGACAAGATTATTTAGATGCAAATAAAAAAGAATTAGAAAAAATATTTAACAGCATAGATAAAGATGGTGATGGAAAAATTACAAAAGATGAATTTTATGCAAATCCATTAAAAGACGCCGCAGCAAGATTTGATAATACCGACACAAATAAAGATGGCGTTGTTACTCTAGAAGAAGAAAATGCAGCTATTGCTAAATTAAAAAAATTAGAAGCGGATGCTAAAAAGAAACAAGCTGAACAAAAAAAAACGACCTCCAGCACCTAAAAAATAATTTAATCTAAAAATATATTTTAGTTATAACGAAAATATCTGTTATTATTCTAAAGGATCTATAAGAATATGTTGCTTACGGTCAAAAGCCCCATCGCGAATATTTACAAAAAAAATAATAATAAATCTGAGATTGTTACCCAAATTCTTTTAGGAGAAAACTTTATTACTCAAAGTAAATTTGGAAAGTTTTATAAAGGATATAAAGCTTACGACAAATATAAAGGATTCATTGATGCAAAAGATTTACATTTAGATAAAAGAAAAAAACATACAAGATTATTATCTAAAGACTAGTACCTATATAAGATGCCATCCTTATAAACATAAAACAAATAAAAAATTATTTTTTAATTCTAAAATATCTATTTTAGATAATAAAAATAATTTTATTCAAACAACTGTTGGATGGATTTTAAAAAGAAATGCTAAACCTATAAATTTTAAAACGAAACATTTTCTTGATAATGTTAGATTATATCTTAATGCAAAATATCTATGGGGAGGCAACAGTCCTAGAGGGATAGATTGTTCTGCCTTAGTTCAAGAATTATTAAAATTTAATAATATATATTGTCCTCGAGACTCTAAGGATCAAAAAAAGTTTTTTAAAAAAGAAATTACGATCAAAAATATTAGAAAGGGAGATTTGTTATTTTGGAAAGGTCATGTTGCAATTGCACTAAATAATAAAAAATTAGTACATGCTTTTGGTGCTAGAAAAAAAGTAGTTATGATGGGAATAAAAGAAACTATTAAAAAAATATATTCAAAATCTAAATTGCCACTATTGTGTGTTAAGCGTATTAAAAAATTATAATTAAAAATATTTGCAAAAATGAGAACATTTTTTCGAGTGATTCGGTCATATTTTATGCCTGCTTTGTTCTTGGCTGATAACAACAGGTAGTATCTCGAAAAAAATTTAATACTAAAAATGTCTTTATTAGAAAAAAATATTATTGCTGTTCTTGGTCCTACAAATACAGGCAAAACTCATTTTGCAATTGAAAGAATGCTACAGTTTGGTTCTGGAATTATTGGACTACCGCTTCGTTTACTTGCAAGGGAAGTTTACGAAAAATGCATTCAAAAAGTTGGCGTTGAAAAAGTTGCTTTAATAACTGGAGAAGAAAAAATTATTCCTCCTTATGCAGATTATTTTTTATGTACGGTAGAGTCTATGCCTCTCGATATTAACGCTGAATTTGTAGCAATAGATGAAATTCAAATGTGCGCTGATCCTGAAAGAGGTCATATCTTTACTGACCGTTTATTAAATATGCGAGGAGATAAATTAACAATGTTTCTCGGATCAAACATAATGCAAAATATAATACAAAAATTTGTTCCAGAGGTTGAATTTATATTTAAGGAAAGATTTTCTAAATTATCTTATTCTGGTCATAAAAAAATATCTAGGCTTCCTGGTCGAACAGCGATTATCGCTTTTTCTGTTGACGAAGTTTATGCGCTTGCAGAATTTGTTAGACGACAAAGAGGTGGAGCGGCAATTGTTATGGGGTCTTTAAGTCCCAAGACAAGAAATGCTCAAGTTGAATTATATCAATCTGGTGATGTTGATTTTCTTGTTGCAACAGATGCAATTGGAATGGGAATTAATATGGATATTGATAACATCAGCTTTAGTAATCTTAATAAGTTTGATGGAAGGCGTAATAGACATCTACGTCTAACGGAAGTAGGGCAGATCGCTGGACGTGCTGGCAGATACATGAATGATGGAACTTTTGGTATTACGGGGAAATGTGACGAATTAAGTCCTGAACAAATAGACAAATTAGAAAATCATAAGTTTGATAGTGTTATAAATATTTACTGGAGAAATTCTAATTTAGATTTTTCTAATATAGAAAGTCTTTTGAATAGCCTTGATCAAAAACCTTATGATCACAGTCTTTTAAGAAATAAAGACCTACTAGATGAAAATGTATTAAAAACTTTAATAGTAAAAAATAATCAAATTAAAACTGATTACAAAAATAACAATCTCTCTATTTTATGGGAGTGCTGTCAAATACCAGATTTTACAAAGAGTTCTTATAACGAGCACATTGATATTGTTAGAAAAGTCTTTGAATTCTTAGTTTCTGATAAGGGAAAAATACCTAATGAATGGATGCGAGCACAATTAAGTGGTCTTGATAATGAATCTGGAAATATTGATACGATTGCAAATAGAATCTCACATGTAAGAACTTGGGCTTATGTTTCATATAAAAAAAATTGGGTTGAAAATAGTGATTATTGGATAGCTAAAACAAAAGATATTGAAGATAAACTTTCTGCAAAATTACATGAAGAGTTGTCAAAAAGTTTTATTGATAGAAGAATAAGCATTCTCTCTAAACACTTAAAGCAAGATGCAAAATTAGAAACTAAAATTTCAGAAAAAGATGAAGTAATCATTGATAAACAATTTATTGGTACTATTAAGGGTTTGAGACTTAATTTGGATTTTTCAAGCACAGCTCTACAGACAGATATCAAATCTATAAAAAAAGCTGCTCGCCAAGGAGTTATCGAAGAATTAAAAAAAAGAATTAACAATATTATTAAAGAAAATCTTGAGACTGCAGCTCTTAAACTAAAAGAGGATTTTAAAATATTCTGGAAAGAAAACCCTATTGCAGCAATTGTCCCAGGAAAAGATTATTTAAATCCAAAAATAAGACTATTAATCGATGACTCATTGGATGTAGATGAACAAACTGAATTAAGAAATTATCTAGAAAAGTGGATTGATAAAGAGAAAAATCTTCACCTTAATGATTTAATAAAAACTTCAAGAATCAATTTAGAAAACAGCTATGCTCGGGCTTTGTGTTTCAGATTATTTGAAAACCACGGAGTATTAAAAAGATTAGATGCCGAAGATTTATTAAAAAACTTAGATAAAGAACAAAGAGCTAATATCAAAGAAATCGGAATTAAAATTGGAAGATATCACATCTACCAGCCTCTTATGATTAAGCCTAAAGCTGTAAACTTAAAAATAATTCTTTGGAATTGTTTTAATAATAAAACTCAAAGAGAAAAGTGTCCAACTTTTGGATTAAATTTTTTAAAGAATTTTGAAACAAAAAATAAAGAATTTTTATTAATATGTGGATTTGAAACTTTTGAAAACTATATAGTCAGAGTTGATATGTTAGAAAAACTCTTTATAAAAATCTTAGGTTCAACAAATAATAATCGATTCTCTATATCTTCTGAAATGCTCAATCTTTTAGGGTGTGGTAAAGAAGATTTTGAAAAATTACTAAAGTTAATGAATTATAAAAAAATAGATAAAGACAAAGATATATTTAGCTATGATTTCAAACGCAAAGATAAGAAAAAAATTAAAAGAGATAATGTTAAAAAAATTATTAACAACCCTTTTGCTTCTCTAAAAAATTTTCCTTTAAATAATTAAATAATGCTCTGTATTTTTAAGGATAATAATATTATTATTAAAAATAATTTATTCTTATAGAATCATAAATGACATACGTAGTGAATGACAATTGTGTTAAATGCAAACTAACTGATTGCGTTGAAGTTTGTCCTGTAGATTGTTTTTATGAGGGCGAGAATATGTTGGTTATTAATCCAGATGAATGCATTGATTGTGGTGTTTGTGAGCCAGAATGTCCTATTAACGCCATCGAGCCCGACACAAATAAAAATACTGAAAAGTTAGTAGTGCTAAATAAAGAGATGTCTGCAAAATGGCCTAATATTAATAAAAAAAAAGATCCACTTCCTGATGCGGATAAATTTAAAAATATACCTAACAAGCTTGAAAAGTACTTTAGTGATAAACCTGGCTCAGGTAACAAATAATCTTGTAAGCTTGTATTAACTAATCGTATGCTATATTAAGCGCCATGGAATTTCTAAAAAAAATCATGAAGAATAAAAAATCATCAGATAAGAAAAAAGAATCAATTATTAAAAAAAAGAAAAAAATTAAATTAGAAAAAAAACCAATAATAAAAGAAGTTCCTAAAAAAGAAAAACCTCCGGTAGAGATTAAACCTAAAGGAAAACGTGGAAGACCTAGAAATCCTGAATTAAAAAAAACTGCACAACAACCTGCTTCACAACAAAAACCTCAAACAACATCTCAAAGTTCTACAGCTGAAATTGTAATTACAAAAGTTGCAAAACAAGAATCTGATAAAAAAATTTATAAAGTTAAAGATAACGTTATTTATCCAAAACACGGGGTTGGTCAAATTGTTGCAATTGAGAACAGCGTGATTGCTGACATTGAAATGACTTATTATAAAATTCAGATAACTAAAGACAAATTAATTTTAACAATTCCTGTTAACCAACAGGGAAACTTGAGACCTATATCAAGCGTAAACCAAATTAATAAAGCAATCTCTATCTTAAAAGGAAAACCAAAAATTAGGAGAACTATGTGGAGCAGAAGAGCTCAAGAATATGATCAAAAAATTAACTCTGGTGAAATTTATCAAATTGCAGAGGTGGTAAGAGATTTAAATAAAAATAGCGAAATTCCAGTTGATCAATCTTACAGTGAAAGACAATTATTCGAAAAAGCTTATGACCGTTTATTAGGAGAGGTGGCGATTGGAATGCAACTTACTAATGAGGATGCTAAAAAGAAATTAGATAAAGCTCTTGGTAAAAAAGAGGCCGTAACTGCAGAGCCTATATAAAAAAAACGCCCTTCAAAAAATTTTGAAGAGCGTTTTTCTTGAAAACTAAAAAACTATCTTCTTCTTTTTTTTGCTTTCTTAGCTGGTTTTCTTCTAGAAGCTTTTCTTTTCTTAGAAGTTTTTTTAGCTGCTTTTCTTCTTTTAGCCATTTTTTTCTCCCTTTACGTTAATTATCACTTAAATAATTTAAGTGATTCGCATTTACAAATACTTAAAAACATATCGTTTACTAAGTCAAATTGTTATTTGTGGATAAAATTTTTAAAATTGAATCAATTTTTTTTTTGATTCAATTTTTATTGGTTTGCAGTAGTTTTTAATATTTTTTTAATATTAAATTTTGTTTATATTTCACTTAATTGCACTCGTAGCTCAGCTGGATAGAGTACAAGTTTCCTAAACTTGGTGTCAGAAGTTCGAATCTTCTCGAGTGCACCAAATTAAAAATAAAGCTTTTCTAATTGATCTCCAAAGATTTTTTTTACTTGATGTCTTCTTATTTTCATTGTTGGAGTTAACATTTCATTCTCAATAGTAAATGGACTATCAGTAATTATAAATTTTTTAATTTTTTCAATAACACTTAGTTCATTATTAATTTTATCAAAAATAGATTGTATTTTATTTTTTCTATCTTGAAGCTCTTTTTCAACGACAATTAGCGCAACTAAATAATTCTTTTTATCTCCATAAATGTAGCTTTGAATAATTTCAGGGTAATTTGCTAATAAATTTTCTAATTTACTTGGAGCAATGTTGTCTCCTCCAGCATTTACAATAATATCTTTTTTTCTATCAGTAATTTTTAAATATCCTTCTTGATCAATTTCTCCTATATCCCCTGTATACAACCAATTATCTATTAAGATTTTTTCTGTCTCACTTTTATTATTCCAATATCCAAGCATAATATTTTCTCCTTTAACTAAAATCTCTCCATCTGTTGCTATTTTGACCTCGACATCTTTAAAAATTTTTCCAACAGTATCTATTTTAATTTTATCAATTGAATTACAGCTTACGACTGGTGAAGCCTCTGTTAATCCATAACCTTGCAACGTTGGTAGCCCTAAGGAATTTAAAAATATCCCAACATTATAATCCAGAGGGCCTCCTCCAGATATAAACGCTTTTATTTTTCCACCAAATTGGTTCTTAATTTTTTTTCTAACAACTATATCTAATATAAAGTTAATAAATTTTTCAAAAATAGTCATTTTTTTAAATAATATTTTTTTCTCGCCTAATTCTAGTGTTTTGTTAAAAATTATTTTTTTAAAACTACTTTGATTTTGTAAATTAATTTTAATTTTATTAACAAGATTTGTATAAAACCTTGGCACTGCCGTCATAATAGTTGGTCTTGCAATTTTTAAATTAGTTAATAATTTATCTAAGCTTTCCGAATAGAATATTTTTGCTCCTAGGCTTAATTGAACAAATTGAACTGTATGTTCGTAAGAGTGGGATAATGGCAACCAAGTAAGAAAGGTATTTTGTTTTTTTTTAATAAAATATAAAAATTCTAAAGCACCTTCACAATTTTTTAATATACCACCATGAGATAATACAACTCCTTTTGGTGTTCCTTGCGTACCAGAAGTATAAATAATACAAGCAGGATCTTTTCTTGTTAAACTTTTATTAATCCGCCTAAAAAATATTTTTGTTTCCTCAATATCAATTTTTTTTTCTAATACAGTAGAAAAGTTAATTATGTTGTCTGCAACACTTTCATTAGCTTGATTTAAAAGAATTATAAAATTAAAATTGTAGTTAATTTTTTTATGCTGCCAATAAAATATTCTTTAATAGCTGAGGGGTTGAGACAATTAACCCTGAAGGCTTGCAGTCATTAATTGTAAATGCGAAATCATTTACTGTGTACGTTGTATAATTTGGAACAGTAATGGCTGAATTTAACAATATTGCAAGGTCTGCAATTAACCATTCTGGTCTATTCTCCGATACTAGTAATACTCGATAATCGCCTTTTGAAATATTTTTTTCATTTAAGAATTTTGCAAGTTTTAAAACATTATTTTTAGTATCTGACCAAGTGTATGTCTGAAATTTTTTTAAATTTAAATTATTAAAGAATAAATGATCTTCTTTTTGATATTTTTCACATTGTAAAAAAAATATTTCATTTAAACTATTAAAAGATGAAATTTGCATGACCATTATTTTACTTTTTTAATCTATTTATTCTACAATAGTTATTTTAGATGCTAATAATAAAATTAAATATATAAGCTTTTTTAAAATGAGATCTTTATATAATAAAATTTTATTAATCTGCTCTAAAAAACAGTCTGAAAAATTTTTATATTTTATAAGTTTTATTGAAAGTAGCGTTTTTCCAATTCCAATTGTTTTTTTGATGATCCCTGTCCAATTAGTAAAAAGACACAGGGCAATGGCTATCGGTTTTTTTGTAACCGTATTTTCAGTGCTTGGTGGAGCCCTAGGCTATTATTTGGGTTATTTTTTTTACGATACGATTGGAGCAAAAGTTATAAGCTTATATGGATATCAAGAATCCTTTATAGAATTCACAAATTCAATCTCAAAAGAGATGGAGTTTTGGATCGTATTTTTTTATGCATTCACTCCTTTTCCTTACAAACTTTTAACTATTGGCAGTGGTTTTGTTCAATTCAATTTTTGGATATTTATTAGTTGGCAGCTTCATATCAAGATCGGCAGTGTTTTCAATACCACAATCAAAATATGGAGAAGGTATAAAAAATTTTATAGAAAAATACTTAAACATTCTTACAATTTAAAATGTTAATAAAATTGTTAATAATTTTTTTTATAATAAAATATTTATTTTAATTGGTGCGGAAGGAGGGATTTGAACCCTCACACTCTTGCGAGCAATAGATTTTGAGTCTATCATGTCTACCGTTCCATCACTTCCGCAAATCTTATTTTTATTTCTTATTAATAAAACTAATTTTTATTAAAATCGCAAGAAGCAACCAAATAATAAAAGATTCCCCATGGCTAATGCGATAAGATGCTCCAGAAAACTTAGCTATACCAACAACGATGTAAAAAACGACTGGCGAAATAACTAAAGATATAGCAAATTGTTTAATATCAAATTTTAATTTCATTTTTTAATTATATAAATTCAAATATACATGACAAGTTAATGTTAAAAAATCTATTAAATAAACTTATAAGACTAGCGGGACATAAATTGGCTAGATATTTTTTGGCCGTTTGGTGTTTTTTTGAAAATATATTCTTTCCATTTCCTTCGGACGCTATTGTAATTCCCATGTCTATTTCCAAACCAAAAAGATGGTTTGAAACTTTTATGATTGCAAGCGTTGCTGCTTTTTTAGGGGCAATTGTTGCTTATGCTATTGGAAGTTTTATGTTTCATAAATTAGGTGTTCTTATATTTGAACTTTCAGGAATAGATGATCCTAAAAAATTTTTATCGGTATTTTATAAAAAGAGCACAATGATAGCTTTTGTCATTATATTATTTGTCTCAGGATTTACTCCTCTTCCTTTTAACTTGCTTGCTATAACAAGTGGTTTTGTTGGTTTTAATTTTTTTTTATTTGCTGCAACTGCTCTTTTTACTAGAGGCAGCAGATACTTCTTACTAACCTATCTTTTTTCAAAATACGGACCTAAAATTCAAAGACAGATCGACAAAAATTTTGCATCTTTTGTAATGTGGGTAATTGGGAGCTTTGTTATTGTAATCGCAGGAATGTATTTGTTTTATATTAAATTTCCACAATATTTTGTTGCTTGATAAATAAAATTCATAAATATTTTATATATATTTTTGTAATCAATCTATTTGTTGTCTCATCAGCATTATTTATAGAGTATATTTTAAAAGTTAAACCTTGCGCTCTTTGTATATATCAACGCTACCCCTATTATTTAATTTTATTACTCTCTGCTTTATTTTTTTTAAAAAATAATTGGAAATACTCATTAATGATTTTAATGACTTTAACATCGATAGTAGGTTTTTTTCTTGCTGGGTACCATGTTGGAATTGAATATGGAGTGATTGACGAGCTATCTAGTTGCAAAACAGAGATCAGTAAAAATATATCTAAAGATATTCTTTTAAAAGAATTGCAAAGTAAATTAGCTCCATCATGTAAGCAAGTGGACTTTAAATTATTTGGTATGTCTTTAGCTTTAATTAATATGATTATGTCTTTAATTTTTGCAATTTTATATTATAAAATGTTCTCATGGATAAAAAAAACAAGCAAATAGCTGAGATGATTAGAGTCAATCACGCTGGCGAACGTGGAGCTATAAAAATATATGAAGGGCAATTAAAAGCTCTTCAATTTTTTAATAAAGATCCAGAATTACAAAGTACTCTTAAGGACATGCGTGATCATGAGTTAGAACATTTAAAGTTTTTTGAAAATCAAATTATTGAAAGGAAAGTTAGACCTACAGCTTTACTTCCTTTATGGGATGTACTTGGTACAGCTCTTGGTTTTGGTACGGCATTACTTGGGAAAAAAGCTACAGCTTTATGTACGTCAGCTGTTGAAGAGGTTATTGGTGGTCATTATGGGGAGCAGATAGATATTTTATCTAAAGATTATAAAGAAGAAAAAGAACTAAAAGAAAAATTTATTAAATTTAGAGAAGAGGAGCTTGAGCATAAAAATACTGCTGAAAGTTTAGGCGCTAACAATGATGGTTTATATTCTATTTTAGATATCGTAATAAAAAATACTTCTAAATTAGCTATAGCTATTTCAAAAAAATATTAGCTTTCAAGCTTAACGTCCCAATATAAATAATCTAACCAGCTCTGATGTAAAAAATTTGGTGGAAAAAATTTTCCATTATCATGTAACTCTTCAACTGTTGGATCGAGATGGTTTTGATTTTGGAATCATCCCACTGACCTGGGGAAGTTTGCCGCCTTTTCTTACGTTACATGTGCAGCAAGCAGACACCACATTCTCCCAACAAGTAATCCCCCCTCTAGATCTTGGAATTACATGATCAAAAGTTAAATTTTTATTATCCCCACAATACTGACAAGAAAATCTATCTCTTAAAAAAACATTAAATCTTGTAAAATTAGGAAACTCCGAGGGTTTTATGTATTTCTTTAATGATATTACACTTGGTAATCTCATAGAAAAAGAAGGACTTCTAATTTCCCGATCATATTCTGAAACTATTGTCACTCTATCTAAAAAAACATCACGGACAACATCTTGCCAACACCATAAGGATAAAGGGTAATAACTCAAAGGTCTATAGTCGGCGTTCAATACAAGAGCTGGACACTTATCCAAAGGGACTGAATTAGATTCTGTAATAATCATTTAATATATAATTAATATATCAATTTTATTTGTAATCAAAAACATTTATTTTTTATTGATGTTAATAAATTCTAGACCTAAACTTAATCCTTCGACTGGAATAGAATGGCCACAACCTTTAAAAATTTTAGTTTTTAAATTAAATTTATTTTGCAGTAAAAAATTTTTTGCCTCCATCATTTCTTCTAACGGAACAACACTGTCATCATCTCCGTGCATTAAAAAAATCGGAGGTTTAGATTTAATATTCTGCTCTAAAAGAACGGGATCATAAATCTTTCCTGAATAACCAACTACTCCTGCAACTTTATTAGAATTTGTTAACGCATAATGTAATGACATCATCGTTCCTTGACTAAAGCCTACTAAAAATAACTTTGAATAGTCTAAAACTAGTGCTTTGAGTTTTGCATTAATAAACTCTGTTAATTTTAATATTGAGTTTTGTAGTTCTAAATTAATCTTTTTTACGATCATGACTCATTAGATCAAACCATTCAAACCCTCCTGGATTTACTGAACAAATATTTGGTGCATTTGGTGAAGTAAAATAAAAATCTGGCAAAAATCTTTGCCAATAATTTCCAATATTAATTAAATCTTTACCATCAGCACCATATCCATGGCAAAAAACTATTAAATAATTTGCCTTAGTAGCAGTTTGTGGCAAAGAAGTTGCCTTTAAAAATATATTTTCTTCAATTAATTTCATTAATATTTTATTTTATATAATTTATATTATTTTATGATAATTATTTCTTAATGTCAGATTTAAGTCGTATTATTGCAATAGTTGCATTGATTGTTGTTACCGTAATTCTTATACGTGGATTAAAATCATTTTTCCTTGGCAGCAATATTGATGACAAAAGAAAAGGTAACAAGCTAATGCAGTTAAGAGTTGTTGCTCAATTTATCGCTATAGTTATTTTAATGACTCTATTTTATTTTCACAAAAATTAGATTTAAAGATTCCTTAACCAACTAATAAATTTTTCATCAGCAAAATCAATAGATCCTATAACTCTTGCTATTTCTTTCCCGTTGCGATTCACAATTAAAGTTGTTGGCAAGCCTCTTAATCCAATTTTGTTAGCCAAAACGTACTCTGGATCATAATAAGTAGAAAAGTTCTTAATTTTTAAATCAGTGAAAAATTTATCAGTTTTTTTCTTATTTATTTTTTCAAGATCAATTGCAAACTATTTTTCACTCTTAAGTCTTTGCTACAACATCAACTAATTTATCAATAGCAGCAGGTCTTCTTAGCAAGGTACGCACCAGGCTTGACCAGAAATTAATTAAGTTTATTTGATGATCAAATTTATTAAATTTTAATTCTTTTTCCAGACGAAATCTACGAACATTCTTCACCAATAATTGTCTATTTGGAACCTCATGCACAACTATGTTCTTGAAGGGGAGATCTTTAATTGGTTGTGATAAAGAGTGATTAGTAATAAATAATAATAAACTAGTTAAATAAACTAAATATTTAATAGAATTACGTAAAAAAAACATAGTTTAGTTTTATATATTATTAAAAATATGACTAAAGAAAATAAAAATAAAGTGTGGGGTACAAGAGTTAAAAAACCTACATCAAAACTTTTACAATCAATTAATTCTTCGATTGATATAGATAAAAGACTATTCAATGAAGATATTGATGCATCTATTGCTCATTGTGAAATGCTATCAAAACAGAAAATTATTAAAAGTGAAACTGCTAAAAAAATCATTTTTGGGTTAAAAAAGATTAAAATAGAAATACAAAATAATAAATTTGAATTTAAAAAAGAGCATGAAGATATTCACCTAAATATCGAAAAAAGATTATTTGAAATTATAGGAGATCACGCTGGATTTCTTCATACAGCAAGATCAAGAAATGATCAGGTGGTAACAGATTTTAAACTTTGGGTAAAAAAATCTACAAACATTATTGATAAAAATTTAACTCTACTCATCAAAAGTTTTTTAAATAAAGCTAAAAAAAATATTGATGTAATCATGCCTGGATTTACGCACCTTAAAAATGCACAGCCGGTGCTGTTTTCTCATTATTTATTGGCGTATGTAGAAATGTTCAAAAGAGATAAAAAAAGAATTAAAAATTTCTTAGAAAATATTAATGAAAACCCGTTAGGATCTGCAGCTCTTGCTGGGACTTCATATAATATTGATAGAAACTTTACTTCAAAAAAACTTGGATTTAAAAAACCCACTGACAACTCTATTGATTCAGTTTCTGATAGAGATTTTGCTATTGAATTCTTATTTATAGCCTCTTTGTGCTCAGTGCATCTTTCAAGACTAGCTGAAGAAATTATTATTTGGAATTCAGATCTTGTAAATTTAATCACTCTTGAAGACAGTTTGTTAACGGGATCTTCAATCATGCCTCAAAAAAAGAATCCAGATTCTGCAGAATTAATTAGAGGCAAAACTGGAAGAATATTTGGTCAACTATCTTCGATGTTGACTACTATGAAAGGCTTACCCCTTGCTTACTTTAAAGACATGCAAGAAGATAAGGAAAGTGTATTTGATGCATATGATAGTCTTTTATTAAATATTCAGCTTGCAACAGAGTTAGTAAACGGAATGAAGCCAAATAAAATAAAATGCTAGCTGCGGCAAAACTAGGTTTTACCACTGCAACGGATTTTGCTGATTATTTAGTAAAAAAAGGAATGTCTTTTAGAGATGCTCATAAAAAATCTGCAACTCTTGTAAATATTGCTGAAAAAAATAATCTAACACTTGATGAATTAGATTTTTTAACGATTAAAAAAGTTGAAAAAAGCGTTGAAAAAGATGTTCTAAAAATGTTTGATCTAAAGAATTCGGTGAATTCAAAAAAATCTTATGGCGGAACATCACCGTTTAATGTTAATAAAATGATAAAAAAATATCAAAAAGAGTTTAAATGATTAGAATTTTATTAGTATTATCAATATTATTTTTAACGACGTCTTGCGGTGTAAAGAATAATCCTGTTTACCAATCTTTTAATAATAATTTTGAAAAACAATCTTTAGAAACTAAAATTGATATCAAAATCATTTAATGAGTTTTCTAAAATTCAAAAATAAAAAATTATTTTTTGAAAATATTGCTATATCAAAAGTAGCAACAAGAATTAAAACTCCATTTTATCTTTATTCTTTAGGACAACTAAGATTTAATTTTAATAATTTTAAAAAATCTTTTAAAAAAATCAATCCAATTATCTGCTTTTCTGTAAAATCAAATTCAAATTTAAAACTTATTTCTGAATTAAAAAAACTTGGCTCTGGAGCAGATGTTGTTTCAATTGGTGAATTAAAAATTGCTCTTAAGGCAGGAATTTCTACAAAAAAAATAGTTTTTTCTGGTGTTGGTAAGACAGAAGAAGAATTAGATTTTGCAATTAAAAAAGGAATTCTCTTAATCAATGCAGAGTCGGAAGCTGAGATAAGAGCTATTAATAAAATTGCCAAAAAAAATAATAAAATTGTCTCTGTAGGAATCAGAATTAATCCAAATATCTCAGCTAAAACTAATAAAAAAATATCTACAGGAAAAAAAGATAATAAGTTTGGTGTTTCAATGAACGCTTGTTTGGAAATATTTAGCAACCAATATAATTATGAATATTTAAGATTTGAGGCAATTAGTGTTCATATAGGTTCTCAAATTATGGACATTACCCCTTTCAAAAAAGTTTTAAATGCACTCTCAAACTTTAATAAAAAAATTAATCTAATTGGAATAAATCTAAAATATATCGATCTGGGTGGGGGAACTGGTATCCCGTATTCAAATAACGAGAAAAACTTTAATCTACAACAATACTCAAATCTTGTTCATAAATTCAAAAAAATAAATAATGTAGAAATTATATTTGAGCCTGGAAGATCTATTTGTGGAAATACTGGAGTATTAGTATCAAAGATTATTTACTTAAAAGATGCGCCGGTGAAAAAATTTATAATTATAGATGCCGCAATGAATGATCTAATCAGACCTGCTTTATATGGGGCAAGACATCAAATTTATCCTTTATTAAAAAATAGCTCTACTATTAAAAAAAATACTGAATTTGTTGGGCCCGTATGCGAAAGTTCAGATACATTTATTTCTTACAACAAATATCAAAAACTTAATGAGGGGGATTACGTTTGTATTGATAATATTGGAGCGTATGGAAGATCTCTAGCTTCAAACTATAATACCAGACCTTATTCTGCAGAAATTTTAATTAATAAAAATACATATCAAGTAATAAAACAAAGACAAAAATTGGAATCTTTGATTAATTAAATGCACTTTTTAAGATCTCTGGTATTTAATTTTGCAACATACTGCGGCTCTTTTTTCTCAACATTATTAGCTTTGCCAACTCTGATAATGCCAAAAAAGGCAATGCAATGGTTAGCTCGTATGTTAGGTTTTTATATTATTTTTTGCGTGAGATTTATTATTAATACAAAAATAATATTTAAAGGATTAGAGAATATACCAAAAGATAGAAAATTTTTTGTAGCTTCTGCACATCAATCGATTTGTGAAACTTTTGTTTTTAATGCAATACTTAATGCTCCTATTTTTATTGTTAAGGCTGAATTATTTAAAATTCCATTTTATGGATGGTGTATAAAAAAATTAGGATTTATAGGAACTCATAGAGAAAAAGTTACTAAAGATCACCTTATTTTTTTAGAGAAAACCGCTGAAGCCATTAACAAAGAAACATCTCCTTTAATTATCTTTCCACAAGGGACGAGAGTTAAGAATAATGAAAGAGTTCCTCTAAAAAGAGGAGTTTCAAGAATTTATGAAAAAGCAAACGTTGCCTGCATACCTGTTAAATTAAATACTGGTGATGTGTGGCCTAGAGATAGTTTTTTTAGATTTCCGGGGGAAATCCACATTGAATTTAAAAAACCAATTGAGCCAGGTTTAAACATGAATGATTTCATGAATAAACTTGAAAAAGAAATTTATGATTAATTCTTCCTACCAAAATTAGGACTATCGATATCCTGACCGGCTTTAACGATTGCCTGTCTAATTTTTCTAGTTTTAGAAAAAAGTTTAAATAATTTACCTGCATCTTTTTTTATAATTGCACGTTTTAAATTATTTAAATCTAAATTAAATTTTTCCAGCATATGAAGAATCTGTTTTCGATTATTAAGAGCAATATCTCTCCACATAGTAGGGTCTGAAGATGCAATTCTAGTAAAGTCTCTAAATCCGCTGGCGCTATATTTAATCACTTCTGATTTTGTATCTTTCTCAAGATTAGCTGCGGTTCCTACAATATTATAAGCTATTAAATGAGGAATATGACTAGTGATTGCCATAACTTTATCGTGATGTTCTGCTGACATATATTGAACCTTGCTATCCAATTTTTTTCCAAAAATTATTTAATTTTTTTAAAGAGGTGGGATTTTTTTTATTTATCGGAGTTATGATGCACCATCTATTTTTAAATAAATCAGCAAAACCAGCTTCTGGACCACTTTGTTCTGTGCCAGCGACGGGATGAGCGGGAATCCATATAGTATTTTTATTAATTAATTTATTAACCGTATTAGTTACGAAAATTTTTGCCGAACCAACATCAGTTAAAATACAAGTATTTTTTAAGTTATTTTTAATAACAGAGACTATGTTCTTATAAGTTCCTAGTGGAGTACAAATAATTACTAAATCAGAATCTTGAACGCTTTTCTTTAGATTTGGCTCTATATGTTTAGTTATCTTTAGTTTTACGATTTTTTTTAAAACTATTTTAGACTTATCGTGAGCAACTAAATTTTTGCATAAATGTTTTTTTTTAATTGCTCTTGCAATCGAAGATCCTATTAAGCCTAATCCTATTATTGTTATTTTATTAAACATCAAAAATTTTATTCAGAGTTTTTAAAAATAAATTATTTTCTTTATTATTTCCAATGGTCACTCTTAGTGAATTGGGTAACCCATAACCCTTCATTTTTCTTAATATAATCTTAGATTTGATAAATTTATCATAAACTTTATCCGCTGTTACTTGTTTATTGTCAAAACGCATTAAGAAAAAGTTCGCTACTGGAATATTTGTTAGAATTCCCAAATTTACAAAATTTTCGAAAAAAATATCAGCCCACTTACTATTGTGTTCTATATTCTTTTTTAACCAATTTTTATCGTTCATCGCCTCTACGCCGGCTACTTGTGCAGCTGAATTGACATTAAAAGGGGGCTTAATAAGCTTCATTGCAGAAATGATATTTTTTGACCCATAACCCCAACCAAGTCTTAAACTAGCAAGACCATGTATTTTGGAGAAAGATCTAGTAATTAGAACATTACTGTAGCCTTTAAATAAATCTAAACCAGATACATAATCCTTATTAATAACAAACTCAAAATAAGCGTCATCAACTACTAATAAAATATTACTACGTAATTTTTTTCTAAGTAATAACATTTCATTTTTATCTAAATATGTTCCTGTTGGATTGTTTGGATTAGCCAAAAAAACAATTTTAGTTTTAGGTTACGTTCGCTAATATTGAATTTATATTTGCCCTAAAATCATCCTCTGGTGCTATAATAACTTTTCCACCGTGGATTTTGGTATAAATCCTGTACATCAAAAAACTATATTCAGTAACTATAACCTCATCATTTGGTTTTAAAAATAATTGACAGGCGAAGCTAATAATTTCGTCGGAACCATTACCAATAATAATATTATTGGGATTTAATTTTAAATTTTTGGATATCGATTGAATTAAAATATCTGAATTTCCATCTGGGTACCTATATAATTGTTTGCTACTTTTAATAAATGCATTGATGGCTTTTTTTGAAGGTCCTAAAGCAGATTCATTGGCAGAAAGTTTTATTGGATCTTTAATATTTTTTATCTGAGATAATCCACCTACATATTTTAAATTATTAAAATTTTTGAATTTTAGAACCATATTTTTATAAACATTTACTGATTTTATTTTTTAATTAACACAATGCTATTATGGTTGATACTATTTATAAAAATAAATCTTATAAAATTTTTAAAAACAACAACAAGACAGTCAATAAAACTGAATAAATTGACAATAAATTATGCCTAAGATAAAAATCACTTGCGCTGATTTACCGAATTGCGAGCGCACATAAACAGCTAAAAGGTAAAAATCACTCCCAAGTGTTTTTTAATTTAAATGAAACTAGAGTCAAAAATAGTAATAGATTTTATAAAGCCATTCACAAAAGTTCTTGATGTAGGTTGTGGTGATGGAAGTATTCTTCTTCATTTAAAAAAGGAAAAAAAAATTGATGCTAGAGGCATTGAAATTGATCACGAAAAAGTTAAAGAAAGTCTAAGCAAAGGTCTTTCTGTTGTCGAAGGCGATGCAGAAAAAGATTTGGTCAATTACCCAGATCAATCCTTTGATTATGTAATTCTAACTCAAACACTTCAAGCTTTTTACAAGCCTAGAAAAGTTTTGCATGAGCTTCTGAGGATAGGGAAAAACGCAATTGTTTCTATTCCTAATTTTGGCTACTGGAAGGTTAGATTTAGTTTACTTTTTAAAGGAAGAATGCCAGTTACAAAAACATTGCCTAATACATGGCATGATACACCTAATTTACATATGTGCACCATTAAAGATTTTTTTGATTTATGCCATTCTGACAAAATTAATATAATAAAATCAATCGCGGTGACTCAAGATAGGTCTTCCGTGGTTTCAAATTTAAATTTAGAAATAAAAAATCTTTATTCCGAGTTTGGTATTTTTTTAATTAGTAAAAAAAACTAATTATTTTTTAATTATGGATATTCATATTATTCCTTGTCTAAAAGATAATTATGCCTATATCGTTGAAAATAAAGAAACTAAAAATGCATGTGTTGTTGATCCTTCTGAATCGGAGCCTGTTGTAAATTTTTTAAAAAAAAATAAATTAAATCTAAAATATATTTTAAATACACATCATCATGCCGATCATATAAATGGGAACCTAGAGCTTAAAAAAAAATTTAATTCACAAATATTAGGTTTTGAAAAAGACAAAAATAGAATTCCAGGAATTGATATATTTTTAAATGATAAACAGATTTGGAATTTTGAAGGTTCTGATGTTTTAATAGAACATGTTCCTGGTCATACATCTGGACATATATTTTATTATTTTAAAAATGAAGAATCTGTCTTTACTGGAGATACTTTATTTTCTTTTGGTTGCGGAAGATTATTTGAAGGTTCCTATTTACAAATGGTAAACTCTTTAAAAAAAATTAGATCTTTACCGCCCAAAACAAAAATATTTTGTGGGCACGAATATACAATTAATAATCTAAAATTTTGTATGGAAATAGATAAAAATAATTATCAATTAAAAGAAAAATATAATCAAATAAGTAGTAACATTAAAAATAAATTACCAAGCGTACCTTCTTATATAAGCGAAGAGATTAAAATGAATATTTTTTTAAAATTTGATGATTTAGAGTTCAAAAAAAGAATAGGACTTGAAGATCTAAATGATGTAGATTTTTTTAAGAGGATTAGAGATCTAAAAGATAACTTCTAAAAAACAATACACCTGCTCATAATCACAATCTTGACAAGCTAAGGTAGCTATATATATTGCCCAGACCTAAAAGAAATTACATATGACTTTTGCAGTAATCAAAACCGGTGGTAAACAATATAAAGTGTCAGCTAATGATACTATTAGAGTTGAAAAGCTTGATGATGAGGCCGGTAAAAAATTTGAATTTAAAGAAGTTCTTTTAACAACGGACAATACAACAACAGAAATAGGCTCTCCAATGATCGACGGGGCTTATGTTGAAGCTGAACTTTTAAAACAAGCGAGAAATGACAAAGTTATTATTTTTAAAAAAAGAAGAAGACAAAATTCAAGAAGAAAACGTGGACATAGACAACATGTTTCAATAGTGAAAATTTTAAAGATTTATGGTAAAAGTGGAAAACTTTTAGCTGAAGCTAAAAATGCTACTGTAGAAAAAAAAACTTCAGAAAAAAAAGTTGAAGCTAAAGTAACTGCTAAAAAATAGATAATAAAATGGCAACAAAAAAAGCTGGTGGCTCGACGAAAAACGGACGCGATAGTGCTGGAAGGCGACTAGGCGTTAAAAAATTTGGCGGTCAATCCGTAATAGCTGGAAATATTATTATGAGACAGAGAGGAACAAAAATGTTCCCTGGAGATAATGTTGGTATGGGAAAAGATCATACTATTTTTTCAAAAGTAAACGGCGTAGTAAAATTCGAGACGAAGAAACTCGGAAGAACTTACATTTCAGTAGTCCCTCAATAAACTCAGTTTATTTTTAAACTGAGATTTTTATTAATAATCAATAATATGGTTGTATGAAATTTTTAGATCAAGTTAAAATTATGATTAAGGCCGGAGACGGAGGAAACGGTTGCGTTGCCTTTCGAAGAGAAAAATTTATTGAATTCGGAGGACCTTACGGAGGCGATGGTGGTGCCGGAGGATCAATAATTGTCAAAGCCGTAAATGGTTTGAATACTTTGGTTGATTTTCGTTTTGCACAACACCATAAAGCTCAAAATGGATTTAATGGCTCTGGAAATAATAAAAGAGGACTATCAGGAAAAGATTTAATTTTGAGAGTTCCTGTTGGAACCCAAATATATGAAGAAGATAAAAAAACATTATTATTTGATCTAATAAAAGAAGATCAAGAATATGTCATAGCTAAAGGTGGTAACGGTGGGCTTGGTAATTCTAAATTTAAAAGTTCGACTAATAGATCTCCAAGAAAATTTACTTATGGAAAAAAAGGAGAAGAATTTATACTTTGGCTTGAATTAAAATTAATTGCTGATGTTGGAATTATTGGTTTTCCAAATGCCGGTAAGTCCAGTTTGCTTTCAATATCAACAAGAGCAAGACCAAAGATTGCTAATTATCCTTTTACAACTCTAAACCCAAATCTTGGAGTTGTTTTTATTGATAATAAAGAAATAATTATTGCTGATATACCCGGTCTAATTGAGGGTGCTCATAGTGGTTCCGGTTTAGGCGATAAATTTTTAAAACATATAGAAAGATGCAAAAGCATTATTCATATGATTGATATTAATGAAGACGATTTAGTTGATAAATATAACATTATTAGGAATGAACTTAAGGAATTTAACCCTGAATTAATAAAAAAAAGAGAACTTATTGTATTTAATAAGATTGATTTAATAGATGAGGAAGAAAAGAAAGAAAAAATAATGAATTTTACTAAAAAAATTAAGAAAAAAGTTTATGATATATCTGTTGAAAAAAAAATTAATGTAAAAAATTTATTG
The DNA here is from genome assembly GCA_965235815.1 of Candidatus Pelagibacterales bacterium. Taxonomy (GTDB): domain Bacteria; phylum Pseudomonadota; class Alphaproteobacteria; order Pelagibacterales; family Pelagibacteraceae; genus Fontibacterium. The sequence goes on from CBDDZE010000003.1 coordinate 67,965, forward strand.
CGAGCTATTTAAATGGACATTTTAAAATACAAGACCATTGTAATAAAAATAGGTTCTAGTCTTATTGTTGACGGAAAAAATAGAATAAAAAAAAATTGGTTCAATAAATTAATAGAAGATATTAATTTTTTAATACAAAAAAATAAGCAAATTATTATTGTCTCTTCAGGAGCAATTGCTCTTGGCTGCGATTTATTAAAAATTAATAAAAAAAATACCAAATTAAGCCAATTTCAAGCAATAGCAGCTATTGGCCAAATTGAATTAATTAATCTTTTTAAAAAAGCATTTGAAAAGAAAAAAATAAAAATTTCTCAAATATTACTTACTCTGGAAGATACGGAAGAAAGAAGAAGATCTTTAAATGCAAAAGAAACAATCAATAACTTATTAAAAATGTCTGTAATACCGATTGTAAATGAAAACGATACAGTTGCGACTTCAGAAATAAGATATGGCGATAATGATAGACTGGCAGCAAGAGTTGCTCAAATATGCAACGCTGATTGTTTAATCATGCTCTCAGACATTGATGGACTTTATTCTGCTGATCCAAAGAAAAATAAGAGTGCAAAAATAATTAAAAAAGTAACACTCATTGATAAATCTATAGAAGCGCTCGCTTCTGAAAGCATCAGCTCTTATGGAACTGGTGGAATGATAACTAAAATTAAGGCTGCAAAGATTTGTATGCAGTCTGGATGTGATATGATTTTAACGAGCGGGATGATTAATAATCCTATTAAAAATATTATTAAAAATAAAAATTATACTTTATTTGAATCTCAATCATCATCCTTGAATGCAAAAAAACAATGGATTTTAAATTCCATTGCAACCAAAGGTTCGATTATGATTGATGAAGGTGCTGAAAAAGCATTAAAAAACGGAAAAAGTCTTTTACCAATAGGAGTAACTGCAATTGAAGGAAATTTTAATCGCGGTGACGCTGTTTATATTATAAATTCAAAAAATAAACGTATAGCAACAGGTATTAGTGCTTATTCTAGTTTGGATGCTAAAAAAATCGCTGGCTTTAAAACTGATAAAATTAAAGAAATATTAGGATATGTTAGCCGAGGAGAAATGGTTCATATAGATAATTTAGTTTATCAAGCCGAATAAATTTTATGAGCAACAGTTATTTAGATAGAATAGGTTTAAATGCTTTAAACGCATCAAAAGATTTGGCGCTTTTAAACGAAAAGAAAAAAAATAAAGTTCTTACAGATTTTTATAAAAATCTAAAATCAAATAAAAAAAAGATCTTAGCGGCAAATAAAATTGATGTTTTAAAGGCTAACAAAAAAAATCTTAGCAAAAATTTAATTGATCGACTAATTCTTAATGAAAATAAAATTAACTATATAATTAAGTCCATCCAAGAAGTTATTAAGCTTAAGGATCCAACACAAAAAATAATATCAAAATGGAAAAGGCCTAACGGGATGGCAATTAATAAATATACAGTTCCTATTGGCGTTATTGGAGTAATATACGAATCTAGACCAAACGTTACTTCAGATGTAGCAACTTTATGTTTTAAGTCTGGGAATGCAGTTATTTTAAGGGGTGGAAGCGAAGCTATTCAGACAAATAAAGTTATTTCTGAATATTTTAAAAAATCTTTAAAAAAAAATAACATTAACGAAAATTGCGTTCAATTAATTAATAACACAAATAGAAAATTAGTTGATTATATGCTTTCAAAAATGGAAAGGTTTATTGATGTTATTATTCCAAGAGGAGGAAAAAACTTAGTCAAAAAAGTTCAAACAATGTCCAATATTCCAACCATTGGCCATCTAGAAGGATTGTGTCATGTCTATATTGATAGGTACGCAGATTTAAACATGGCAAAAAAAATTACGCTAAACGCTAAAATGAGAAATACTAGCATATGTGGCGCTGCAGAAACTTTGTTAATTGATAAGGCTTGTATAAAAACTCATTTAAAACCAATATTGCAATTATTAAGTATTAGTGGATGTAAAATTATTGGTGATCAAGTCACCAAAAAAAATTACACGAATTCTAATATTTCTTTAGCAACAGAACAGGATTGGAAAACAGAATATTTAGACTCTATAATCTCAGTGAAGATTGTGAGTGGGATAGATGAGGCAATTGCACACATTAATAAATACGGGACACGTCATACTGATAGTATTGTTACTAATAATAAAAAGAATGCTTCATTATTCTTGTCTAAAGTTAATAGTGCAATAGTTTTGCACAATGCCTCTACTCAATTTGCAGACGGAAATGAGTTTGGTTTTGGGGCAGAAGTTGGAATATCTACAAACAAATTACATCCTCGAGGACCAGTTGGACTTGAGCAGCTTGTAACTTATAAATATCTAGTAAAAGGTAATGGACAAATTAGACCTTAATATTTTTATTAAATTATAATGAAAATTGGTATTCTTGGTGGAACTTTTGACCCACCTCATATTGGGCATTTAAATATTTCATTGGAGGCAGTTAAAAGATTCCAATTAAATAAAGTTATATGGCTTGTTACAAAAAAAAATCCTTTAAAAAAAAATAACTCAGAAAATAATATTTCTAGCAGAATAAAATTATGTAATGAATTTATAAAAAAAAATAAAAATATAATTAAAGTCCAATATACTGAAGAAAAAACTGGATCAAATTTCTTGTTTGATAATGTAGGTTACATAATTAATAAATCTACAGATCATAAATATTATTTTATTATGGGCGCCGACAGTTTTATTAAATTTAATCAATGGAAAAAATATAATGAAATTTTAAGCAAGCTATCTATCATCATCATTAATAGACCTGAATACTCAATAAAATCATTAAATTCTATAGCTGCAAAAAAGTTAGAAAAATACAAATCTTTAAATTTAGTTTCAAAAGATAAGCAACATAGATGGTATTTTTTAAGCACAAAAGGTATGAATATTTCATCATCAAAAATAAAAAAAACAATTAATGCAAATTAAAAAAAAAGAAGTTCTTCTAAAAGAAATAATTAAAATTCTTGATGATAATAAAGCGAAAGACATCGTAACTATTGATCTTGCAAACAAGAGTTCTATTGCTGACTATATGATTATCGCAAGCGGAACATCTTCTAAGCACATTCAGTCTGTTTCTGAAAATACAGTTGAAGAATTAAAAAAATTAGGAGTTAAGGGTTGCAAGATTGAAGGCAGAGATAGTGACAACTGGAAACTAATTGATGCAATTGATGTTATAGTTCACATTTTTCACCATGAACAAAGAAAAAATTATGAGTTGGAAAAAATGTGGGCAGATATTATTCCAAATCAAAAAATCTTTGTTTAATGAAAATTAAAATCCTTTGTTTAGGAAGATTAAACAAAGATGAGGAAAATGAGTTATGCAAAAGATATGAGAGCAGACTCAAAAGTCTAAAGAATAGCGGCATTACTAATTTTGCAATAGAACATATTTCAAAAAAAGAACTTGAAAATATAATGAAAAATAAAAAAGAAAAAAAAATTATATTTCTTAGTGAAAATGGACAAGATCTTAATACCGGGAGCTTTTGCAAAAAGTTAACAAAAATAATTACCTCATCAATTAAAGAAACATTATTTATTATTGGAGAGCCTACAGGGTTTAAAAAAAACCTAAATAAAGAAAGTTTTGAAGAAATATGTCTTAGCAAACTTACTTTTACCCACTCTTTAACTAGAGTAATACTCACCGAACAAATTTACAGATGCGCCACAATTATGGTAAACCATCCCTACCATAAACAATAATAATGAAAAAAATTTACTTAGTACTTGTATTTTTATTTTTAAATCTATTTTCACAAAACGCTTTTTCACAAAAAAAAGATGTTCTTTATGAAAAATTAGATTTGTTTGGAGATATTCTTGAAACAATAAATAAATGAATATTTTAAACAAATTAATGAAGGCGAAGTAATCGATGGAGCAATAAATGGAATGCTGCAGTCTCTAGATCCCTATTCTTCATATTTGAGTCCGCAGACATTTAAGAATCAAAATACAGAAACTAAAGGTGAATTTGGTGGTCTTGGAATCGAAGTTACAATGGAAGCTGGACTTGTAAAAGTAATATCTCCAATTGATGATACTCCTGCGGATAGAGCTGGAATAAAATCAGGAGATTATATTATTAAATTAGATAACAAACAGGTTAAGGGTTTAACTTTGGATGAGGCGGTAAATACAATGCGTGGCAAAAGCGGAACTCCAATCATATTAACTATAAGAAGAATAGATGTCGATGACCCAATAATTGTAAAAATAGTTAGAGAAACAATTAAAACTAAATCTGTTGTTTCTGAAATTAAAGAAAATATTGGTTATTTAAGATTAAGATCTTTTAATGAAAAAAGTGGTGATGAATTAATAGACAAAATTAGAGAAATAAGCAAAAGCAAACCAAACATAACTGGTTATATTTTAGATTTAAGAAACAATCCTGGCGGTCTTCTTTCTCAAGCAATTAAAATATCAGATGCATTTTTAGATAGTGGAGAAATTGTATCTACGAAAGGAAGAGATCCTAAAGATATAAAAGTTTATAATTCTAAAAAAGGTGATGAAACTAATGGAAAGCCACTCATTGTGCTTATTAACAGGGGGTCAGCTTCTGCATCCGAAATAGTAGCTGGAGCTTTAAAAGATCACAAACGAGCAATTGTTGTTGGTGAAAAATCTTTTGGCAAAGGGTCTGTTCAGTCAATTATACCTTTATCTAATGGTGGAGGATTAAGATTAACAACAGCTAAATATTATTTACCAAGCGGAGAAACAATTGAAGAAATTGGCGTGCAGCCAGACATCAAAGTAGAACAACAAAAAGATAATTTTAAAATAAACGATCCTGTAAACGACAATCAACTAATTTACGCTCTTAAACTTTTAAAAGCGTCATGAAAGATTTAAGTAATCTTCCTTACAGAAAAGGTGTTGGGATAATGCTTCTAAATCAAGAAACTAAAGTTTTTATCGGAAAAAGAATTGATAGTACTAAGGCATGGCAAATGCCTCAAGGGGGAGTTGATCAAAAGGAAGATGTTCTGAACGCTGCCAAAAGAGAGCTTAAAGAAGAAACAGGAATTACATCAATTGAAATTATAAAAAAATCAGAAAAAGAATTTATCTACGATTTACCTAATGAGCTCCTTGGTAAAATTTGGGGTGGAAAATATAAAGGACAAAAACAAACTTGGTTTCTTGCAAAATTTATGGGTGAGGATGAAGAGATTAATATCAAACAAAAAAAAGCAGAGTTTTATGATTGGCGTTGGGCCGAACCTATGGAGCTACCTAAATTAATCGTTCCTTTTAAAAAAAAGCTTTATCAAGAAGTTGTAGAAGAGTTTAAAAATTATCTTTAAGATTTGATATTATTTATCTGCTCAATAATCTGGTTATTTAGATAAGTTTCTTCATCGGAAATATCCTTATTGCCTAATTTATTTTCTGCATTCTGTTTTAATTTTAGTAATTCTTCGCTTTGAAACTCTGAACTATTAAAAATATTATCTAATAAAATGCTCAATTTATTATTAGAAAATTCTACCGTTCCTCCTGTAGAAAAAAACGTATCCATATTACTTCCTGTTTTTGCAATAATTTTTCCTGCTTTAAGAAAAGTTATTAAAGAAATATGATCTTTAAATATTTCCATATCCCCTTCAACTCCAGAAATAACGACACTATCAACTGCTTTTGAATAGGCCACTTGTTTTGGAGTTACAATTTCTAGAAGAATGTTATCTGCCATTTAAATTAAGCTGAGGCTTCTTTTGCCATTTTTTCTGCTTTTGCAATAGCTTCTTCTATCGTGCCAACCATATAAAATGCTGACTCTGGAAGATGATCATACTGGCCTTTGCAAATAGCATCAAACCCTTTTATTGTTGATTGTAAATCAACTAATTTTCCTGGCGATCCTGTAAATACTTCCGCAACAAAGAAAGGCTGAGATAAAAATCTTTGTATTCTTCTTGCTCGTGAAACAACTAATTTATCTTCCTCGGATAATTCGTCCATACCTAGAATTGCTATAATATCTTGTAAAGATTTATAGTTTTGTAGAATTTTTTGAACTTCCCTAGCAACTCTATAATGTTCTTCTCCTACAATTCTAGGATCAAGAATTCTTGAGGTTGAATCCAAAGGATCTACCGCAGGATAAATTCCAAGTTCAGCAATTTGTCTAGACAAAACTGTTGTTGCATCTAAGTGAGCAAATGACGTTGCTGGTGCAGGATCTGTTAAATCATCCGCTGGAACGTAAATCGCTTGAACAGAAGTGATTGATCCTTTGCTAGTTGTTGTAATTCTTTCCTGTAAATTTCCCATGTCCGTTGCTAATGTTGGCTGATATCCAACGGCTGAAGGAATTCGACCAAGTAACGCAGAAACTTCTGATCCTGCCTGTGTAAATCTAAAAATATTATCAACGAAAAATAAAACGTCTTGTCCTTCTTTATCTCTAAAATATTCGGCTAATGTTAATCCTGACAAAGCAACACGCGCTCTTGCTCCTGGTGGCTCGTTCATTTGTCCATAAACTAAAGCGGCTTTAGATCCTGGACCATCAGTTTTAATAACTCCAGATTCAATCATTTCATGGTAAAGATCATTTCCTTCTCTTGTTCTTTCTCCAACTCCTGCAAACACTGAATATCCACCATGTGCTTTTGCGACGTTATTAATTAATTCCATGATAAGGACTGTTTTTCCAACACCCGCTCCTCCGAATAAACCAATCTTTCCACCGCGAGAATATGGAGCAAGCAAGTCCACAACTTTAATTCCTGTAACCAAAACTTCTGTCTCTGTTGACTGCTCTACGTATGCCGGTGCAGCTCTATGAATTGGCCAACGTTCTTTTGTATTTAAAGGGCCTCTTTGGTCAATTGGTTCTCCAATAACATTTATAATTCTTCCAAGTGTCTCTGGACCAACTGGAACAGTAATTGCTTTTCCAGTATTAATAACTTTATCCCCTCTTTTTAAACCTTCTGTGGTATCCATAGCTATTGTTCTAACTGTATTTTCACCAAGGTGCTGCGCAACTTCAAGAACAACTCTTAACCCATTATTATCACACTCAAGCGCAGTTAAGATTTCCGGTAATTCATTCTCAAACTTAACATCTACAACCGCCCCAATAACCTGCGCTATTTTTCCAAATTTATTTTCCATAATTTCTCCTATAAAGATTCAGCTCCAGATATAATTTCAATAAGTTCTTTAGTAATAACGGCCTGTCTTGTTCTGTTATAATTAATTGTAAGCTTTCCGATTAATTCACCTGCATTTCTAGTGGCGTTATCCATTGCAGTCATTCGGGACCCTTGTTCGCTTGCCTGATTTTCTAAAAAGGCAGTATAAATTTGTGTTGCAATATTTTTTGGCAAAAGGTTCTCTAAAATTTCATTTTCTTCTGGCTCGTATTCATACTGACTATTGTTTTTATTTTCTTGATCTAATTTTTCATTGATTGAAACTGGTATTAACTGTTGCGCCTGTGGAATTTGCAAAATAACACTCTTAAATTTATTAAAAAATAAAGTACAAGTATCAAATTCATTTCTAGTAAATAAATTTAAAATCTTGTCTGTAATTTCTTGTGCTTTAGCAAAGGAAATAACTTTTTCATCTTTTAAACTTATTTTATCAATAATATATTGGCTATACTTTCTTCTTAGTTGATCATTTGCTTTACTTCCTACAACTATAATTTTTAATTTTTTATTTTGTTCAATAACTTTTTCAAAAAATATTTTTGCTTTTCTGCAGATATTTGTATTAAAACCGCCACATAAACCTCGGTCGGAACTTAATACAACGCACAAATGTGTTTCTTCTTTTTGATTGCCCACTAATAATTTTGGCGCAGAATCTATGTCGTTAACTGAATTTTTTAGATTTAATATTATAGAGTTTAATTTTTCAGAATAAGGTCTAGCATTTTCTGCATTTTGTTGTGCTTTTCTAAGCTTGGCTGCAGCAACCATTTTCATAGCTTTGGTTATTTTTTGCGTTGATTTGACGCTGGTAATTCTATTTCTTAAAAATTTTAAACTGGCCATTATTTTTGAAAACCTTTCTTAAAATCACCTATAAAATTCTTTAATTTTTCTTCAGTAGATTCGTCCATTTTTCCAGAAGATTTAATGTTTATTAAAATATCTGGGGCTTCAGATTTGATTTTTGCTAAAAGTTTTTTTTCAAAAGATTTTATTTGATTAAGTTCAACATTATCTAAAAATCCTTTAACGCCTGAAAAAATTGAAACCACTTGTTCTTCTACAGTTAAAGGTGAATATTGATCTTGTTTTAATAATTCTGTTAATTTGGAACCACGATTTAATAATTTTTGTGTGGAAGGATCTAAGTCAGATCCAAACTGTGCAAAGGCTGCCATTTCTCTATATTGGGCTAATTCAAGTTTGATCGATCCTGAAACTTGTTTCATAGCTTTTATTTGTGCTGCAGATCCAACCCTCGATACCGAAATACCGACGTTAACAGCTGGTCTAACTCCTTTATAAAATAACTCTGTTTCTAAGAATATTTGTCCATCAGTAATAGAAATAACGTTTGTTGGTATGTAAGCTGAAACATCGCTTGCTTGTGTTTCGATAATTGGAAGAGCTGTTAAAGAACCTCCACCATATTTATCATTCAATTTTGCAGCTCTCTCAAGTAGTCTGCTATGAAGGTAAAATACATCTCCTGGGAAAGCTTCTCGACCTGGAGGTCTACGTAAAAGCAATGACATTTGTCTATAAGCAACAGCCTGTTTTGATAAATCATCATAAATAATAAGAGCGTGCATTCCGTTGTCTCTAAAATATTCACCCATTGTACACCCGGTATAAGGAGCTAAAAATTGCAATGGAGCAGGATCGGATGCTGTGGCGGCAACAACAATTGTATATTCTAATGCTCCGGCTTCTTCTAAAGTTTTTACGATTTGAGCAACACTCGATCTTTTTTGTCCGATCGCGACATAAATACAGTAAAGCTTTTTGCTTTCATCATTAGATTTATTAATCTCTTTTTGATTAATAATTGTATCAATAGCAATTGCTGTTTTTCCGGTTTGTCTATCTCCAATAATTAATTCCCTTTGTCCTCTTCCAACTGGAATTAAGCAATCAATAGCTTTTAATCCAGTTTGCATAGGTTCATTAACTGATTTTCTTGGAATAATTCCAGGAGCTTTAATTTCAACTCTTTTTCTTTCTGCATTCTTATCGAGAGGTCCTTTGCCATCTATTGGATTTCCCAGCCCATCAACAACTCGACCTAATAAAGATTTTCCAACTGCCACGTCAACGATTGTCCCTGTTCTTTTTACTATATCGCCTTCTTTAATTTTTGAGTCATCTCCAAAAATAACCACTCCAACATTTTCAGTTTCAAGGTTTAAAGCCATTCCTTTTGTGCCTTCAGAGAACTGAACCATCTCTCCAGCTTGCACATTATCTAATCCATAAACTCTAGCTATACCATCCCCTACTGTCAAAACTTGACCAACTTCTGAAACCTCAACTTCAGTTCCAAAATTTTTTATTTGATCTTTTAAAATATTAGTAATTTCAGAAGGATTAATTTTCATTTTTATTTATTAAATAAATTATTTAATCTTGTTTTCGCAGAAGTATCAATCATTTTACTGCCAATTTGCAAGAATTGAACCAACCAATAAAGATGGGTCAACTGAAAAAGAAATATTGATTTTCTTCTTCAAAATATCGTCTAATTTTTTTGCAATATCTGCTTTTTCACTATCTGTGATAGAATGTGATAACTTAAGCGTTGCTAAAATTTCTCCTCTTTCATTTAATAACAAATCAAAAAAATTATTTACTATTTTTTCTAAAAAGAAAAATCTTCTATTTTTATTTAGCACTTTCAAAAATCTTGAGAATAAATCTGAAAAAGAAAAATGCTTGGCTAAAGAATCAATAACATTATTAATAACAGAATATTTATATGTTGGATTTTTAATAAACTTTTTTAAGTCTGCACTTTGAGACAATATTTCTCTTAATTTTAAAAAATCTCTTTCAAGAACATCTAAACTTTTAGTTTCATGAGCAAGTCTATATACCGCCTTAGCATATCTTTGCGTTTCACTAAAATTTTTCATCGGTTTTTATTGTTAACTTAAAAAGAAAAAAGATTTCGTAACATGCGAAGTTGCACTTATCAAGTGTGATATTTTGTACTTTTTTAAAATTATTTAAAGTTTATTGGATCCACGTCTACAGTTAGTAAAATATTTTTTTTAATTTTAATAGTTTTTAACCAATCTTTTAAAAATTTTTGGGGAAATGTTTCTTGAGGATATTTCAATAATAACCTAGAACGATATTTTCCCTTTATAAGCGAAATAGAAGCACTTACGGGACCCAGTAATAAAGCATCTTTCATTTTGGGAATTTTATTTTTTAAAATTCTTGCACACTCATCAACATCAAATCTGTTTTTTCCTGAAATAATAAAAGCGATAAGCTTTGTAAACGGAGGTAGATTAGATCTTTCTCTAAAAATAATTTCATTTTCATAAAAAGCTAAAATATTCGGATCACATATTGACTTTAGTATTTGATTTTCTGGTTCAAAGGTTTGCAGATATACTGTTGAATTTTTAACTTCTCTTCCAGCTCTACCGCTAAGCTGATTCATTAATTGATATGTTTTTTCTGAACTGCGAATATCATTTCCTAAAAAATTCACATCAGAATTAACAATAACGATACAATTTAACTTTGGAAAATGAAAACCTTTAGAGATTAACTGTGTTCCTACAATGATATTAATTTTTCCATCTTGGATACTCTCAAAAATCTTTTTTGTAGCTATCATCGTTATGAATAAAATCACTTGAAAATAATTCTATTCTTTTATTAGGAAAAATTTCTCTAACTTCCTCAAATATTTTTTCAACACCTAGTCCATAAAAAGAAAATTTACAATTATCTCCTTCCTTACATTTTCTTTCTAGTGAAGCTTCGTGATCACAATAGTGACAAATTAATTTATTAGTTTCTTTATGATAAATTAATGAAACTGAACAATGAAGACAGTTAAAACGATATCCACACTTTGAGCAAATAACAAATGTTGAATATCCTCTTCTATTTAAAAAAAACAGAATTTGATTTCCTTTGTCTAAAATATTTTTAAGTTCTGGAATAATAGAGGGTGAAATGAATTTGGATTTAAGAGGTGGATTTTTTTTTAAATCTACAAATTTAATCTCAGGTAATTCAGCGTCGCCATATCTTTTATCTAAACTAATATAAGAAAACTTTTTATTTACTGTGTTGTAGTAAGTTTCAAGAGAGGGTGTTGCCGAAACTAAAATAACTGATATTTTTTTTATAGAGGCCATTAACACAGCCATGTCTCTAGCATTGTAAATTATTTGATCTTCTTGCTTGTAAGATTGGTCATGCTCCTCATCTATAATAATTAAACCTAATTTTTTAAAAGGTAGAAATAAAGATGATCTGGCGCCTAAAACTAAATTAATTTTATGACTAGCAACTCCATGCCAAATTAATCTTTTATTTTTTTCAGAAATATCTGAGTGCCACAATGCAGGGTAGTTCCCGAAATACTCTTTGAATCTTTCTTTAATTTGATTTGTTAATGCAATCTCTGGGAGTAGGACTAAAACTTGATAACCCTTTTCTAAAAAATCTCGTATTTTTTTAAAGTATATTAATGTTTTTCCTGATCCTGTAATTCCATGTAATAAAACTGTTGAAAATTTATCAAAAGAAATTTGATCATCTAAAATCTTAATAGCTTTCTTCTGGCTTACATCAAAACTAATGTCTTTTTTTAATGAGTATTCTTTAAAAGATTCTTCTGGTTTATTTTTTTTAGATATTTCTTTAAATGCTTTCTTAAAAATAAATAATTTTAAAGCAATGCCTAAATCAACTAAGTTATATCGAGAAAACTTTTCTAAAAAAATTAAAGTATCTTTAGATAAAGACGCAAAATCAAATTTCTTTTTAATATCTTTAATTTTAATTGAGCTCTTAATGGGACCACTCTTAGCCCAAACGACACCTATAATATCTTTATTTTGAAAAGGAACCAAAACAAAGTCTCCAATTTTTACATTAATATCTTTTGGAACATTATATGTAAAAGGATGATCAAATTTTAACGGCAGTAACACATCTAAAGTCATCAAAAAATTCTATTAATTGTTTATTTCTTACTATAAATTTTATAATCTAAATCCATGGAAATTTTTCTAGACTCATCAGATATTAAAGAAATTAGAGGATTAAACAAAGCTAATTTAGTAGATGGCATCACAACAAATCCATCTCTACTTGCAAGTGCAAATACTAATTTCAAAATTTTATTAAAAGAAATTTGTAGCGAAATAAAAGGTCCAGTAAGCGCTGAGGTGACGGCTCCGGATGTTCATTCAATGTTAAAAGAGGCTGACGTTCTAAAAAAAATTGCAAAAAATATCGTAATTAAAGTTCCGCTAACCTGGAATGGTTTGCAGGTATGCAGTATTCTTTCAGCAAAAAAAATTAAAGTAAACGTTACTTTATGTTTTTCTACATCACAGGCCCTGCTTGCTGCGAAAGCTGGAGCAACTTATGTTTCGCCTTTCATCGGAAGATTAGAAGATATCGGAGATAATGGAATTCAGCTTATAGCAGATATTAAAAAAATTTTTAATAATTATAAAAATATAAAAACAAAAATTTTATCAGCATCTATTAGATCCGTTGATCATTTTAATGCTGTTGCAACTATCGGTTCTGATGTTGCCACAGTTCCTGTTAAAATTTTTAAAGAACTTCATAAACATCATCTTACAGACAAAGGTGTGGATATTTTTACTGCTGATTGGAAAAAATCAGGAATGAAGATTTTAACTTAAAAGTGGATAGCTCTTTTATCAACTGCTAAAGCGGCTTCTTTAATTGCTTCAGCGTAAGTAGGATGTGCATGACATGTTCTTGCTATATCTTCAGCACTTGCACCAAACTCCATAGCCAAAGCAATTTCTGCGATCATATTGCCAACATCTGGTCCGATCATATGTACACCTAGGACTCTATCTGTTTTTTCATCAGCTAAAATTTTAACAAACCCATCTCCCTCATCATTAATTTTTGCTCTAGCATTTGCAGCAAAAGGAAATTTACCAACTTTATAAGATATTTTTTGCTCTTTTAACTGTTCTTCTGTTTTGCCAACTGAAGCAACTTCTGGAGAGGTATAAATAACGCCAGGGATAACATTATAATTTACATGCCCAGATTTTCCGCTAAGTAGCTCTGCAATGGCAATTCCTTCTTCTTCAGCTTTATGTGCTAACATTGGACCATCGATTACATCTCCGATTGCGTAAATGTTATCTAAATTAGTTTTATACTTATTATCTGTTTGAATTCTTCCTTTTGAATCTAATTTTACTCCAATTTTATCAAGATTTAATCCTACGGTATTAGGTTTTCTTCCAACTGACATTAATACGATATCACAATCAATGTCACTCTTGGCACCGTTCTTCTCAACTGTGACCGTTGCACCATTTTTATTTTTTTTAACACTAATTACTTTTGTCGATAGATTAAATTGCATTCCTTGTTTTTGTAATATTTTTAAAAAAGTGTCCGACACTTCTCTGTCCATACCGGGAGTTATATAATCCAAATATTCTATGACCTGAACTTCCGCTCCTAATCTTAGCCATACAGAACCCATTTCCAGTCCAATGTAACCACCCCCAACAACAACAAGTTTTTTAGGCACAGAACTTAAATTTAATGCCCCTGTTGAAGACACTACTGTTTTTTCATCAATTTCTATATTTGGAAGAGAAGTTGGAACCGAACCAGTTGCTATAATTGCATTTTTAAATTTATAATCTTTTTGATTATTAGACTGATCGATAACTGAAATTGTATTTTTATCTTTAAAAGATCCAAAACCTTTAATGTAAGTAATCTTATTTTTTTTAAATAAAAATTCTATTCCCTTAGTAAGTCCTTCTACACCTTTTGCTTTATGACTCATCATTTTCGCAAGATCTAATGATGGCTCATTAATATTTATACCTATATTTTTAAATTCTGTTTTTGCTTTTTTATAAAGATCTGATGAATGTAATAAAGCTTTGGAAGGTATACATCCAACATTAAGACAGGTTCCACCTAATGTTCCTCTAGATTCTATGCATGCAGTTTTTAATCCTAGTTGAGCAGCTCTAATTGCCCCAACATATCCTCCTGGACCTCCGCCTATAACTAAAAAATCAAACTCTTCCATGAATTATAAATTTAAAAAAAGTCTTCTTGGATCTTCTAAATATTCTTTAACTCTAACTAAGAATGATACAGCATCTTTTCCATCAATAATTCTGTGATCATAAGATAGAGCCAGATACATAATAGGTCTAACTTCGATTTTTTCTTCAACTACAACTGCTCGCTGAACAATATTATGCATCCCCAACACTCCTGATTGAGGAGGATTTAGTATTGGTGTTGATAGCATCGAACCATAAATTCCACCATTCGTAATTGTAAAAGTTCCACCCTGAAGTTCTTCAATAGATAATTGTCCTGTTTTTGCTTTTTCACCTAAAGCGACAATTTGTTTTTCAATATCTGCAAATGACAGTTCATCTGCGTCTCTAACTACTGGAACAACTAATCCTTTTTCTGTTCCGACAGCAACTCCAATATTGTAATAATTTTTATAAACAATTTCATCTTGTTGAATTTCTGCATTAATAATTGGAAAAGCTTTTAAAGCTTCAACGCAAGATCTTACAAAGAATGACATGAATCCTAATTTAACCCCGTATTTTTTCTGAAAACCTTCTTTATATTCAGCTCTCATTTCGATAATTCTCGACATATCAATTTCATTGAATGTCGTAAGCATCGCTGCATTATTTTGAGCCTCTTTTAATCTCTTGGCGATAGTTGCTCTTAGTCGAGTCATTTTAACTCGTTCTTCGTCTCCCTTAGTAGCTCTTGCTGAAGATGGAGCAGAAGGTAAGCCCATAGACTCTAATAAATCTCCTTTTAAAATTCTTCCATCTCGGCCCGATCCACTAATTGTGCTAATATCAATTCTTTTTTCTTCAACAATTCTTTTAACAGCTGGAGATAATATTTCTTTTTTATTTATAGGAGCTTCCACAGTTTTTGGTTTTAAGGGCTCTGTTGTTTTAACGGATTCTTTTTTTACAACTGCAGCGCTGCCTGCTCCAATGGAACCTAATACTGTTCCTACGTTAACTGTTTTGCCGGCTTGAATTTTAATTTCAGATAAAACACCTGTTTCTGGAGATGGTACGGCATACACTAACCTTATCTGTTTCTAATTCAACAACTGGCTCATCTGCTTTCACTGAGTCACCAACTTGTTTTAGCCACTTAGAAACTGTTGCTTCAGTTACTGATTCTCCAAGAGTTGGTACAACTAAATCTTTTGCCATTATTCTATAAAAGTACTTTTGATATTATTTCGTCCTGCTGTTGTACATGTTTTTTCAAATATCCGGTAGCCGTTGAAGCTGAAGGTTTTCTGCCAACATACTGCACTGTTTTAGATTTGGCGCTAATTAAATCTAATGTCCAATTGATATATTTTTCAACAAAACTCCAGGCACCCATATTTTCTGGCTCTTCCTGGCACCAAATAAATTCATCAGCATTTTTAAATCTTTTTAAAAAACTAGCTAATTTTTTTACTGGGAATGGATATAGCTGTTCTATTCTTAATAATTGAACTTTAGGATTTCTTATAATTTCTCTTTTTTCAGAAATATCAAAATAAACTTTTCCAGAACAAAGAACAACGCGTTTAATTTCTTCATCATTTGCTAATTTAATTAAATTATATTCTGGAAAATCTGCATGATCTGGTAATATTCTGTGGAAAGAATTTTCTGGTAAAAAATCTTCAATTTCAGAAACGCATTTTTTGTGCCGTAATAAAGATTTTGGAGAAAATACTATAAGTGGTTTTCTAAATTTTCTATGAATTTGTCTTCTTAATAAATGAAAATAATTTGCGGGCGTAGTGCAATTAACTACTTGTAAATTTTCTTGTGCACAAGATTGTAGATATCTTTCAATTCTTGCTGAGGAATGTTCTGGTCCTTGTCCTTCATAACCATGTGGTAGAAGCATCACTAAACCACTTGCTCGAGTCCATTTTTTTTCTCCAGAAGTGATAAACTGATCGATTATAATTTGAGCGCCGTTTGCGAAATCACCAAATTGAGCTTCCCATAGAACTAATGTCTCGGGTGATGATATTGAATATCCATACTCAAATCCCAAAACACCAAATTCTGAAAGAAAACTATCAATAATTTCAAACTGGGCTTGTTTTGAACTAAGATTTTTTAAAGGATAGTATTTTTCTCCAGTATCTTGATCAAGAATACAAGCGTGTCTTTGACTAAAAGTTCCTCGCGATGAATCTTGTCCTACAAATCTTACTGGATAACCCTCTATCAGTAATGTCCCAAAGGCTAAGCTCTCAGCTGTTGCCCAATCAAAACCTTTGCCAGTATCAAACATTTTTTTCTTGGCTTCAAAAAGTCTTTTTATTGTTGAATGAAAATTTAAATTTAATGGAAGATTACAAATTTTTTCTCCGGCTTGATGAATTAAATCTAAATCAACGCCAGTTACTCCTCTACGGTCAGAGCCAATTTCAGTTGTAAATTTTGACCAGCTTCCTGTAAACCAATCTATTTGGCTTGAAATATAGCTCTTTGATGCTTCAAACTCTGCATCTAAAAATTTTTTAAAATTATCTTTTTCTTTTTGAAATTCTTCATTTCTTAAAACACCTTCTTTAATAAGTTGGTTTCCATAAATTGTTAAGGTAGTGGCTTGAGATTTAATTTTTTTATACATTAAAGGCTGAGTAAAAGAAGGTTCATCCCCTTCATTATGACCAAATCTTCGGTAACAAATAATATCTATAACAACATCTCTTTTGAATTTTTGTCTATATTCTGTTGCAATTCTTGCACAATAAACAACGGATTCTGCATCATCCCCATTAACATGAAATATTGGAGCTTGAACCATTTTAGCTACTTCAGATGGATAGGGTGAAGATCTTGCAAAAGAAGGGCTGGTAGTAAAACCAATTTGATTATTAACAATGATATGAATTGTCCCTCCAGTATTGTGTCCTTTCAAACCAGACATAGCGAAACATTCAGCAACGATTCCCTGTCCTGCAAATGCTGCATCGCCATGTAAAAGAATCGGTATCACTTTTACTCTTTGTGGATCATTATGAAAAAATTGCTTAGCTCTTGTTTGTCCTAAAACTACAGGATTTACCGCCTCAAGGTGAGAAGGGTTTGCAGTCAGACTTACATGAACATTATTTCCATTGAAATCTCTATCTGCAGATGCTCCCAAATGATATTTAACATCACCTGAGACACCAGCTGTATCTTTGCCTAGATCTCCTGAAAATTCTTTAAATATCTTTTTAAAAGGTTTTTGAATAACGTTGGCAAGAATATTTAATCTACCTCTATGTGGCATTCCAATTTTAATTTCTTTCACTCCTGAATTTCCTCCAACTTTAATAATTTGCTCGAGTGCAGGAATTAAAGATTCACAACCATCTAAACCAAATCTTTTTGTTCCAACAAACTTGGTATGACAATAATTTTCAAATCCTTCTGCTTCTACTAGTTTTTTAAAAATGGCTTTTTTTCCCTCGAGAGTAAAGTTTGCTTCCTTACCTTTTCCTTCAATTCTTTCCTGAATCCATTTTTTTTCTTCTGGATCCGACATGTGCATAAATTCTATTCCTATTTTTGCGCAATAAGTTTTTAATAAAATTTCTAATATTTCGTTAATAGTTGCATATTGAAAACCTAAGACTTTATCTAAAAATATTTTTCTATTTCTGTCTTCTTTCTTAAAACCATACGTTTCTGGATTAAGTTCTGGATGATAATTTTTTTCTTGAAGTTGTAAGAGGATCTAAATCGGCAATTAAATGTCCTCTTATTCTATAAGCTCTAATCATCATTATTGCTCTAACAGAATCAATAGTGGATCTTTCTACATCTACTCTTTCATCGCTTGATAAGGTTTTGTTTGCTTCTGTTATTTTTTCTTCAATTGATTTTCCATTTAAATTTGTAGGAAGGTATTTTTCATAAACATCTAAATCTCCATTAGAAATATATTTAATATTTGATGGAGCCCAACTAGGTCCTTGATTGTCTACAATGTTGTCTTTTAAATCACCAAGACCCTCAAAAAATTGTCTCCAGCTATCTGGAATACTTGCAGGATTTTCTACATATTTAGCGTAGAGTTTTTCAATATAAGAAGAATTTGTTCCTGACAAAAAGGAAGTTTTTTCAAAAATAATATTATTTTCTTGTGACGACATATAATTTTATATTCGTAATAAAATATTAAGTCTTAAGTTTGTCAAATAAAGTTTTGCCAATATCAGCTGGTGAATTTGCAACTGTTATACCGCAAGATTTCATTGTTTCTATCTTGTCTTTAGCAAGACCTTTTCCACCAGAAATAATAGCTCCTGCATGCCCCATTCTTCTTCCTGGAGGGGCTGTTACTCCAGCAATAAATCCAACTATTGGTTTTTTAATTTTTGAAGATTTAATAAATTCAGCTCCTTCTTCTTCAGCGCTTCCACCTATTTCTCCTATCATGATGATTGATTTAGTTTCTTCATCTTTTAAAAATAAATCTAAACAATCAATAAAATTGGTTCCGTTAATGGGATCACCGCCAATTCCAATACATGTCGATTGTCCTAATCCTAATGCTGTAGTTTGCGCAACAGCCTCATAAGTTAAAGTTCCTGATCTTGATACGATACCAACTGATCCTTTTTTATGAATGTGCCCTGGCATAATTCCAATCTTGCATTCATCAGGGGTAATAATTCCTGGACAATTTGGTCCTATTAATCTGCTTTTAGACTTCATTAATTTTTCTTTAACTCTAACCATATCTAAAACTGGAATACCCTCTGTAATACAAACAATTAATGGAATTTTACTATCTAATGCTTCAATAATAGCTGCCGCCGCAAATGCTGCGGGAACATAAATCATAGTTGCATCAGGCTTTACCTTGTCTACTGCCTCAGCAACTGTATTAAAAACTGGAAGACCTAAATGAGTTTGTCCACCTTTTTTAGGGGTAATCCCTCCAACTAAATTTGTTCCATACGCAAGCGCTTGCTCAGAATGAAATGTTCCATGTTTTCCTGTAAAGCCCTGACAAATAACTTTTGTTTTTTTATTTACTAAAACAGACATATTAAGATGTGGCCTCCACAATTTTCTTTGCTGCCTCTGATAAATTGTCAGCAGAAATAATTGTTAAACCGGATTTTTTTAAAATTTCTTTACCTTCGTCAACTTTTGTTCCTGCTAATCTGACAACAAGAGGAACTTTAAGATCAACTTCCTTTGCCGCCTCAATAACTCCTTGTGCAATAATATCGCAACGCATAATTCCACCAAATATATTTATTAAAATTCCTTCAACATTTTTATCTGATAAAATAATTTTAAATGCAGCTGATACTTTTTCTTTTGTAGCGCCACCCCCTACATCTAAAAAATTTGCAGGCTCTGAACCATAAAGTTTTATGATATCCATGGTTGCCATTGCAAGACCTGCGCCATTAACCATGCAACCAATTTTTCCATCTAATTTAATATAAGCTAACTCATATTTGCTAGCCTCAATTTCCATTGGGTCTTCTTCATTCAAGTCTCTAAGTTCTTTAATTTCTGGATGCCTAAAAAGTGCATTATCATCAAAACTTATTTTTGCATCCAGACACTTAACTTGATCCTCAGTTGTAAGAATTAAAGGATTGATTTCAATCAAACTTCCATCAGTATTAACTAAAGTATCATATAAAGCCTGAGCAACTTTTTTTGCCTGATTTTTTTGTTCTCCACTTAAATTGTAAGGTTTTACAATTGATTCTAAATCTTCATCTCTTAATTTTGCTGATAATGAAACACGTGTTGTAATAATTTTTTCAGGAGTTTTGTCAGCAACTTCTTCAACATCCATTCCTCCCTCGGCACTAGAAATAAATGCAATCTTTGAAGAAGCCCTATCGACTAAACATGATAAATAAAATTCTTTTTTAATATCTGAGGCTTCCTCTATATATAAGTCTTTTAACTTCTCTTCCTTGTGGTCCGGTTTGATGGGTTACAAGAACTTTTCCAAGTAAATCTTTGCATTTTTGCTTTAATTCATCGATATTTTTAACTAATTTTACACCTCCAGCTTTTCCTCTTCCGCCAGCATGTATTTGGGCTTTCACCACATACATTTTACTATTTAGCTGTTTAATTTTTTCATCAATTTCATTTAAATTAAAAATAACAACACCCTTTGAAACTGGAGCGCCAAATTTTTTTATTAAGTCTTTTGCCTGATGTTCATGAATATTCATGAAAAATTAATACTTTGGCTTAGTAGTTTTAATTTTTGCAACTTCTGGATCAAGCTTGAAAAGATCCTGGGTTAATTTTTTAACCGAATCAACTGATTTTAAAAACATCTCTTTTTCTTCAGGATTAAATTTAATCTCAATAATTTTTTCAACATCCCTTTGCGCCAATTATAACGGGCACACCAACATAAAGATCATCAACTCCATATTCGCCATCTAAATAAACTGCGCATGGTAAAATTTTCTTTTTATCTTTTAAAAATGCCTCTGCCATTTCAATAGCTGAACTAGCTGGAGCATAATAAGCAGAACCTGTTTTTAATAATTTTACTATTTCAGCTCCTCCGTCTCTAGTTCTTTGTATAATTTTATCTATTCTTTCTTTAGTAGACCACTTCATGTCTATTAAATCTGGGATTGGTATTCCTGCAACTGTCGAATATCTAGAAAGTGGAACCATTGTATCTCCATGACCTCCTAAAACAAAAGCAGTTACATCTTCGATAGAAACTTTAAATTCTTCAGACAAAAATAATCTAAAACGAGAAGAATCTAAAACTCCTGCCATTCCGACTACTTTTTCAGCAGGTAGACCTGAATATTTCTGTAATGCTAAAACCATAACATCTAAAGGATTTGTTATACAAATCACAAATGAGTTTGGAGAATATTTTTTAATTCCTTCACCAACTTGTTTCATTACTTTTGAATTAATTCCTAAAAGATCATCTCTACTCATTCCTTCTTTTCTTGGAACGCCTGCAGTTACAATAATTACATCTGAATTTGCAATATCAGCATAACTTGTTGTGCCTTTAAGATTTGCATTAAAACGTTCAACAGCCCCTGACTGAGCGATGTCTAAAGATTTTCCATCGGGCAAACCTGCAGCAATATCAAAAATAACTACATCTCCTAATTCTTTTAAAGAAACTAAATGAGCTAAAGTTCCACCAATTTGTCCTGATCCTATAAGTGATATTTTTTTTCTCATTTTATTAACTCATTGTTGGCATTGTAAAACTTGAGTTGGCTTTTATACCAGAAGGCCATCTTGAAGTAATAGTTTTTAATTTAGTATAAAATCTAACTCCTTCCATTCCATGAACATGTTGATCACCAAATAAAGATCTTTTCCATCCACCAAAACTATGAAAGGCCATTGGCACTGGTATTGGAATATTTATACCAACCATTCCAACCTTAATATGACTTGAAAACGTTCTTGCGCTATCACCATCCCTTGTAAAAATACTTACTCCGTTACCAAATTCATGTTTATTAATTAAATCCATAGCTTCATTAAAGTCTTTTGCTCTTACAACCGAAAGTACTGGTCCAAATATTTCTTCTTTATAAATTCTCATATTTTCTTTTACGTGATCGAATAAACAACCCCCTAAATAAAAACCCTTTTCATAACCTTGTGGTTTTTTAATTTTTCTTCCATCCACAACTAATTTGGCGCCTTCTTTCACTCCAATATCTATATAACTTGTAACTTTTTCAAAATGTTGAGCCGTAACCAATGGTCCCATGTCCATGCCTTTATCAAGTCCAGGACCTACTTTTAAATTATTAACTTCTTTCGTAAGTTTATTAACTAACTCATCTCCAATATTTCCAACTGCAACTGCTACGGATTGAGCCATACATCTCTCACCAGCTGATCCATAAGCAGCACCCATAAGTCCTGCAACAGCTTGGTCTAAATCTGCATCTGGCATTACTACGCAATGATTTTTAGCACCTCCTAGTGCTTGAACTCTCTTTTCAAATTTTGCTGCATTCTCATAAATATATTTAGCTATTGGAGTTGAACCTACAAAACTAATTGCGCTAACATTTGAATTTGAAAGCAATGCATCTACAGACTCTTTATCTCCATTTACAACATTAAAGACTCCATCTGGTAAACCTGCTTCTTTTAATAATTCCGCTAATCTTAAAGAACAGCTTGGATTTTTCTCTGACGGTTTTAAAATAAAAGTATTTCCACATGCGATTGCTAATGGAAACATCCACATTGGAACCATTGCTGGAAAATTAAAAGGAGTAATTCCAGCACAAACTCCGAGGGGTTGCCTTATAGACCAACTATCAACATTCGTTCCTACATTTTCTGTAAACTCTCCTTTTAATAAATGTGGAATTCCACATGCAAATTCAACAACTTCTAAACCTCTAGTTAGAGATCCTTTGGCATCATCATAAACTTTGCCATGTTCCGAAACAATTATTTTTGTAAGTTCATCTGAATTTTTTTCTATTAAATCTTTAAATTTGAATAAAATTCTTGCTCTTTGTAACGGCGGAACTTGAGACCATTTTATAAATGCTTTACTTGCAATCTCTACTGCATCATCAACGTCTTTTTTTGTAGCTAAATTTACTTTTGCAGAAACTTCTCCTGTGGCTGGATTGAATACATCGGAGGTTCTTTTTGAAGTGCCAGAAAAGGATTTTCCGTTAACGAAATGTTCAATAGTTTTCATTTAAATTAATAGGAAAATATAGGGACAGAATTAAGCTGTCAAATAATGAAGTTAAAAAACTACAGATCTTTACTATGTTGAACTAACATTTTTTTTATTGAACCGATTGCTTTTGCTGGATTCAATCCTTTTGGACAGCTGTTAGTACAGTTCATGATTGTATGGCATCTGAAAAGTTTAAGTTCATCTGCAACTTTTTTTAATCTTTTTACTCTCTCTTCGTCTCTGCTATCAATAATCCATCTATAAGCCTGCAATAAAACAGCGGGTCCTAAATATTTTTCACCATTCCACCAATAGCTTGGGCAAGATGTTGAGCAGCATGCACACATTATACACTCGTAAAGCCCATCTAATTTTTCTCTATCTTGTTTTGATTGATATATTTCTTTATCACTCACCTCACTTTTTTTCTCAACCTGTAGCCAGGGCTCAATGGATTGATATTGTTTGTAAAGTTGATTTAAATTTGGAACTAAATCTTTAATCACTGGCATATGAGGAAGGGGATAAACTTTTATTTCATCTTTAATATCCAATGCCGATTTTGTACAAGCAAGTCCGTTAACTCCATCAATATTCATGGCACAAGAGCCACAAACACCTTCTCTGCAAGATCTTCTAAACGTTAATGTAGTATCAATTTCGTTTTTAATTTTAATAAGAACATCAAGAACCATTGGCCCACATTCATCCATGTTAACTTCATAGGTATCTAGTCTTGGGTTTTGTTTTGTCTCAGGATCCCATCTATAAACTTTGATTTTTTTTAGATTATTTCCATTAGTTTTGTCTTTAAAATATTTTCCTTCAATAACTTTTGAATCTTTTGGCAATGCAAACTGAACCATTAATATACTCTCGCTTTCGGTGGAAAATATTGCACTTCATTAGTTAAAGTAAAATTATGTACATTTCTGTAATCTATTTTTACTTTCTCACCATCTTGCCAAGCTAGTGTATGTTTCATCCAATTCTCATCATTTCTCTCTTTAAAATCTTCTCTAGAATGTGCGCCTCTACTTTCTTTTCTATTTTCAGCGGATGCCATTGTAACAAGAGATTGTCTTATTAAATTATCAAACTCTAAAGTTTCAATTAAATCTGTATTAAAGATTAAAGATTTATCTGAAACTGAAATGTCGTCCATTCCTTGCCATGGTTTTCTAATTTCTTCCATGCCTTCTTTTAAAATTTTAGCATCTCTAAATACTGCACAATTTTTTTGCATTGTTCTTTGCATTTTATCTCTAAGTACAGAAGTTGGTGTTCCGCCGTTTGAATTTCTCAATTTATCAAATCTTGAAATTGATTTTTGTGTTTCACTTTCAGGAATTATTTCATGTTTTGAATTTGGTTTTACTATTGTTGCAGCTCGCATTGCGGCAGCTCTGCCAAATACCACAAGATCAATTAATGAATTAGATCCTAATCTATTTGCTCCATGTACTGAAACGCAGGCTGCTTCTCCAACTGCCATTAAACCAGGCACAGTTACATCTTTTCCATTTTCAGTTTTCGATATTACTTCACCATAATAATTAGTTGGAATTCCTCCCATGTTGTAATGAACTGTTGGAACAACTGGTATTGGTTCCTTTGTTACATCTACGCCAGCAAAAATTTTTGCAGATTCAGAAATTCCAGGAAGTCTTTCATGTAAAACTTTGGGATCTAAATGATTTAAATGTAGATAAATATGATCTTTATTTTTACCAACTCCTCTACCTTCATTAATTTCAATTGTCATAGATCTTGAAACTACATCTCTTGATGCAAGATCTTTTGCTGAAGGTGCATATCGTTCCATGAATCTTTCCCCTTCAGAATTAACTAAAAATCCACCTTCTCCTCGAGAACCTTCCGTAATTAAACATCCAGCTCCATAAATTCCTGTTGGATGAAATTGAATAAATTCCATATCCTGTAATGGCAAGCCAGCTCTTAAAACCATCGCATTACCATCTCCTGTACAAGTATGCGCTGAAGTTGCTGAAAAATATGCTCTTCCATAACCACCCGTTGCTAAGAATTGTCATATTAGCTCTGAAACGATGAATAGTTCCATCTTGCAAATTCCAAGCAGTAACTCCATGACACTTTCCGTTATGCATTAATAAATCTAAGTGCAAAATATTCTATAAAAAATTCAGTATTTTTTTTTAGTGCTTGACCGTAAAGCGTATGAAGAATTGCATGTCCGGTTCTATCTGCAGCGGCACAAGTTCTTTGAGCAATACCATTTCCATAATTAGCTGTCATTCCTCCAAATGGTCTTTGATAAATTTTTCCCTCTTCAGTTCTGCTAAAAGGAACTCCATATTTTTCAAGTTCAATAACTGCTCTTGGAGCTTCTTTACATAAATATTCAATTGCATCTTGATCGCCTAACCAATCAGCTCCCTTTTACCGTGTCATACATATGCCAGCGCCAATCGTCCTCCGACATATTTCCTAATGCAGCAGAGATCCCACCTTGCGCTGCAGCGGTATGACTTCTTGTTGGAAATACTTTTGAAATGCAAGCTGTCTTAAGTCCAGCCTCAGCTAAACCAACGGCTGCTCTTAATCCCGAGCCACCAGCTCCTACAACAATAACGTCATATTCGTGATCAATAATTGGATAAGTGCTCATAAAATAATTATAATCAATGATACAATGCCAACAACGGGAAGTACAGCCGAGTATAACATTATAATTTTATTTAAAAATCTTTTCAAACGTTCGTCCTGAATATAATCCTCAATAATCTCACCTAAACCTAATTTTAAATGCAGGCCTGCAAATATTAAAAATAAAGTAAAAATAATTATTGAGAAATAATTATCAAAAAAATCTAGTGCGCCTGTATAATCCTTGTTAACTAAATCGACTAAAGAATATAAAAAAAATAATAACAAAGGCATTAATACAACTGCACTGACTCTTTGTATTATCCATTTATTTAAAGCATGATTTTTCATTATATAATCCAAATAAAAAATGTTGTTAAAATAGATAGAAATAAAACAATTATTCCAGAAAGATTTGCGGTCTTAATTTCGTAACCATAACCAAAATCCCAAGCAAGATGTCTAATACCATTAAACATGTGATAAACAAATGACCAAGTAAAACCTACAAGAATAAATTTGCCTATAAAACTTCTTAAAAATTTTTGATAAAAATTATAATATTCAGGTCCTAAAGCTAAGAATAAGATCCATAAAACAATTACAAAAAAATCCCGCAGTGTTAATTGTGCCGGTAAGTCTATGAGTAATTGATAGTAAAGAAGAAAACTGCCACTTATAAATCTGGATATGTGGGGATAGCGGACCAGAGTTTTTTTCCATAAAAAATATTTAATTATTTCTTATATGCTTTTTAACTAAAACCTCCGCTATTTGCACTGCATTAAAGGCCGCGCCTTTTAATAAATTGTCAGAAACAATCCACATATTCACAGCATTTTTTGTAGGATCTCTTCTAATTCTAGAAATGTAAGTTAAAAAGCTTCCGGCAGACTCAACGGGGGTTGCATAGCCTCCGTTCTTTTTTTGATCAATAACTTTACAACTAGGCGCTTTCATTAAAGTTGAGCGTATTTGCTGAATGTCGAATTTCTTTTTAAATTCAACGTTCACAGTTTCTGAATGAGAAACAAGCACTGGAACACGTACACATGTTGCTGTTAATTTAATATTCTTATCTAATATCTTTTTTGTCTCATTTTCCATTTTCCACTCTTCTTTTGTAGATCCATCTTTCATGAAAATATCGATGTGAGGAATAACGTTAAATGCTATTTGTTTTGTAAATTTCTTGGGTTTAATTTTCTTATTATTTAAATAATCTTTTGTCTGAGAAATTAGTTCATCCATAGCAGCTTTTCCTGCTCCTGATACTGACTGATAAGTCGATGTTACAACTCTTTTTATCTTAAATTTGTCGTGGAGAGGTTTTAAAGCCACAACTAATTGCGCTGTTGAACAGTTTGGATTAGCAATAATATTTGTCTTTTTATAATCTTTAATTGCATGTTCATTCACTTCAGGAACAATCAATGGGATGTCTTTGAATGATCTAAAATAACTTGAATATTCAATTACAATTGAATCTTTTGCAATCTTTGGTGCCCAAGTTTTTGCAAGTTTAGATCCTGCACAAAAAAAAGTAATATCTACTTTTCTAAAATCAAAATCTTCTAAGCTTCTAACTTGAATATTTTTATTTCTAAATTTTATAAATTTTCCAACACTTTTTTTTGAAGCTAATAAATAAAGTATATTTACTGGAAACTTTCGTCTTTCTAAAACTTCGATTGTTTTTCTGCCTGCGTTTCCTGTGCTTCCTACGATTGCAATATTTGCTCTCATTATTTTAGTTTGGATATAACCAAATCACCCATTTCTGAAGTTGAAACTTTTTTCTGACCTTTTTCCATTATATCTTGCGTTCTGTGACCATCTTTAAGAACATCTTTAACTGCCTGATCGAGCATATCCGCTTCTTTGTCCATATCAAAAGAATAACGTAAAGCCATAGAAAAACTCAAGATTGACGCAAGTGGATTTGCAATATTTTTACCCGCTATGTCAGGTGCGGAGCCATGACAAGGTTCATACATTGATTTAAATTTTCCATTTTTATTCTGTCCGCTTAATGATGCCGAAGGCAACATTCCAAGTGAACCCGTTAACATTCCAGCCTCATCTGAAAGCATATCTCCAAACAAGTTATCAGTTACGATCACATCAAATTGTTTAGGATTTCTAACTAATTGCATAGCGCAATTATCTGCTAGCATATGGCTCAGTTCTACATCTTTAAACTCTTTTTTATGCAACTCTTCTACTTCCTCTCTCCATAATAAACCGGCTTCCATAACATTAGATTTTTCACAAGAAGTAACTTTATTGCCTCTTTTTCTTGCAAGTTCAAAAGCAACCCTTGCAACTCTTTGAATTTCGCTTGATGTGTAAGTGTGAGTATTTGTGCCTTTTTTTTCACCATTAGGTAATTTTTCAACTCCTCTTGGAGTTCCAAAATAAATACCTCCTGTAAGCTCACGCACAATCATAATATCTAAATCAGAAACAACTTCTGGCTTTAAAGTAGATGCATTAGCAAGTTCTTTAAAACAAATTGCAGGTCTTAAATTTGCAAATAATTCTAAATCTTTTCTAAGTCTTAATAAGGCTCTCTCAGGTCTTTTAGAAAATTCTAATTTATCCCACTTTGGGCCACCCACGGCTCCTAATAAAACTGCGTCACTTGCCATTGCAATTTCCATTACTTTGTCAGTAATTGGAGTCTCCATGCTTATCAAAGGAGATTCCTCCTGCTAATTCTTCAGTAATATCAAAATCAGTAGATTTATTTTTATTAAACCAAACAATAATTTTTTTAACCTCATTCATTACCTCCGGTCCAATTCCATCTCCAGCAAGAATAAGAAGTTTTTTTTTCATTAATATAACCAAGGAGTTAGATTTTTTTTATTTTTTTCAAAGATATTAATTTTAGCATCTTTTTTTAGAGTAAGAGCAATGTCGTCATAACCATTTAATAAACATTCTTTTCTAAATGATTCAATTTCAAAATCGAAAGGTCTATTGTCCCCTTTATGAATTTTTTGATCAATCAAATCAATTTCTATTTCTTTATTTTTTTTTGCAGCCTCAGATAATTCTTTAACCTGATTTTCTGGAAGAACGATTGGTAAAATTCCGTTTTTAAAACAGTTATTATAGAAAATATCTGCAAAACTTTCAGCAATGATACATTTAATACCAAAATCTAATAATGCCCAGGGCGCATGCTCTCTAGATGATCCGCAACCAAAATTTTTACCTGAAATCAAAATTTTTGCTTTGTTGAAAGGGGCATTATTTAAAATAAAACTTTTTATTGCGTTGCCTTTTTCATCATAGCGCATTTCATAAAACAAAGCAGAACCAAGGCCTGTTCTTTTGATTGTCTTTAAAAATTGTTTTGGAATAATCATATCCGTATCAATATTTGAAATCTGAAGATCGGCTGCAATACTTTTAACTTTTGCAAACTTTTCCATTAGATAATCTTTCTAATATCTACAAATTTACCCTCAATTGCAGCAGCGGCTGCCATAACTGGACTCACAAGATGTGTTCTTCCACCTCTTCCTTGTCTTCCTTCAAAATTTCTATTTGAAGTAGAGGCGCATCTTTCTTTTGGTTTTAATTGATCCGGATTCATTCCAAGACACATTGAACATCCAGGTTCTCTCCACTCAAATCCTGAATCTTTAAATATTTTATCTAAGCCTTCTTTTTCAGCTTGTAATTTTACAAGTCCAGAACCTGGAACAACAATTGCATCAACGTTTTTATTTACTTTTTTTCCTTTAACTATTTTTGCAACTTCTCTTAAATCTTCAATTCTTCCATTGGTGCAAGAGCCTATAAAAACCTTATCAATTTTAATATCCTGAATAGCAGTATTGGGTTCTAAGCCCATATAATCCAAAGATCTTAGAATAGATTTTTTTCTATCCTCATTTTTTTCTAAATTAGGATCAGGAACTTTACCGTTAATAGATGCTGTATCTTGAGGGCTTGTTCCCCAAGTAACTGTTGGCTCAATATCTTTTCCTTGTAAATAAAGTTCTCTATCAAATTTTGCATCTTTATCAGTATATAAAGCGCTCCAATATTTAAGTGCTTTTTCCCAATTATCTCCCTTTGGGGCTAATGGTCTTCCTTTAATATAATCAAATGTTTTTTGATCAGGGGCAACAAGTCCAGCTCGAGCACCTGCTTCGATACTCATATTACAAACCGTCATTCTTTCTTCCATAGAAAAGTTTCTAAAAACTTCTCCACAGTATTCAATAACGTAACCGGTTCCACCTGCTGTTCCAATTTTTCCAATGATAGATAAGATTACATCTTTAGCAGTAACACCTAATGGTAATTTTCCATCAACACTAATTTTAAAATTTTTGGCTCTGCTTTGAATTAAAGTTTGCGTTGCAAGAACATGTTCTACTTCTGAAGTTCCAATTCCAAAAGCTAATGCACCAAATGCGCCATGCGTTGAAGTATGACTATCTCCACAAACAATTGTCATTCCAGGCTGAGTGAATCCTTGTTCAGGACCAATAACATGAACAATGCCTTGTCTTTTATCTGTTAAACCAAAAAATTCTATACCAAAATCTTTACAATTTTTAGAAAGAGTCTCAACTTGAATTGCAGATTCTTTATCTGCTATTCCTTTTGATCTATCAGTTGTTGGAACGTTATGATCTACAACTGCTAATGTTGAACCAGGTAATTTTACTTTTCTATTAGATAAACGTAATCCCTCAAATGCCTGTGGACTTGTTACTTCGTGAACTAAATGCCTATCAATGTACAAAAGTGATGTTCCGTCATTTTGCTCATCAACTAAATGACTCTCCCATATTTTGTCGTAAATTGTCTTTGCCATTAAATAAAAACTAGTATTACTTCTTTTTATTCTGAGCTTCTGTCTTTGGCGCTGAAGCTTTTTCCGTATTTTTTGGAGCCTGTTCAGCAGCTACAGCTGCTTGTGCTTCAATATTTTGGACTGCCTCTTTTTTTGGTAAAGGTTGAATAATATCTACACCAATTTTTTTTCTAATTTTTTCTGTAATTCTAGCTGATTTACCAGTTCTTTCTCTTAAATAATAAAGTTTTGCTCTTCTTACTTTTCCGTTTCTAATTACTTCAACAGACTCTACGTTTGGGCTGTGAACTGGAAATAATCTTTCTACACCTTCACCAAAAGAAATTTTTCTAACTGTAAAAGTAGAATTAATTCCTCTATTTTTTTTAGCAATACAAACTCCTTCGTAAGCTTGTATTCTTTGTCTTTTTCCTTCGATAATTCGAACGTTTACTTTTAAAGTATCTCCAGGAGAAAATTCTGGTAATTTTTTTTCACCAATTTTCTTAATATGAAGTTTATCTAATTCGTCTATTCTCATTGTAGAAATTTGCATTAAAATTTAGTTATTTGTGATATTTTTCCCATAAGTCTTGTCTCTGGCGTCGTGTTATATCCTCGGATTGTGCTAAGCGCCAGTCCTTAATTTTAGCGTGATTCCCAGACAAAAGTACTTCCGGAACAGTTCTTCCTTTCCACTCTTGGGGTTTTGTATATTGAGGATATTCTAATAAATTATTTTCAAAACTCTCTTCATTTAATGAACAAGAATTGCCAAGAACGCCTGGCAACAATCTAAGTATGGAATCTAAAAAAACAAACGCTGCTGTTTCACCACCGGATAAAATAAAATCACCAATACTTATTTCTCTAATCTTTCTTTCTTCTATAACTCTCTGATCAATTCCTTCAAAGTGTCCACAGATAAGATCTACTCCATTTTTTTGTGATAATTGTTTTGCAACTTTTTGCGTTAACAATTCACCTCTAGGACTTAGATAAATAAGTTCATTTTTAGAGTTTTTAATATTTTTATCCAAACAACTATCTATTACATCGGCACGCATAACCATTCCGCTTCCTCCTCCAAAAGGAGTGTCATCCACGCTTCCATGCTTATCTAAAGCGTAGTCCCTGATGTTAATAACATCTAGTGACCAGATTTTATTTTCTCTAGCTCTTTTATAAAGCCCGATATCTAAAATCCCTGGAAAAAATTCCGGATATAAAGTGAATATTTTTACAGACCACATAATAGTTAATTTGTTTTTGGTGCCTCGGCTTCTGGTGCTTTTTCTTCAACCTTTGGAGCTTCTACAGGAGCTGGTTCAGCTGCTGGGGCCTGCTGCTTCTGCCGCTGGAGCTGCTGCTGGTGCTTCTTTTGGTGCTTGTGCAGCTTTTAATCTTTCTTGAGCTTTCTTTTTAGGTAAAGCTTTAATTGGATTATTTCTTTTTTCAGGAACTGGAGCAAGATTTGCAGCACCTAAAAATTTTGCAACTCTTAAAGTAGGCTGAGCTCCCATTTTAATCCAATGAGTAATTCTTTCTGACTCTAAGCTTAATCTTTCTGGTTTACTTTTTGGTAATAACGGATTGAAGTATCCAAGTTTTTCAATAAATTTTCCATCTCTTGGATTTCTAGAATCTGCAACTACGATTTGATAGAAGGGCCTTTTTTTAGTTCCCCCTCTAGATAGTCTTATTTTTAACATTTATTTGCCTTTCTATTTTAGTTTGTTAAATAATTCTGGAGGTATTTCACCTAAACCTCCAAAATTTCTTCCGCCACCTTGAGACATTCTTTTCATCATTCCTGTCATCATTTTATGTTGTTTTAGAAGCTTGTTTACTAAAGCGATGTCAGTTCCTGAACCATTCGCTATTCTTTTTTTTCTCGATCCATCAATAATTTTTGGGTTGTCTCTTTCTTTAGGAGTCATTGATAAAATAACTGCCTCTTGTTTTCCAAGAAGACTCTCATCAATATCAGCCTCGTCTATTTGTTTTTTAATTTTTGAAATACCAGGAATCATTCCTAAAACTTTTCCCATGCCACCAATTTTTTTCATTTGTCTGATCTGCTTTAAATAATCATTAAAAGTAAATTGTCCTTTTTTAAAATTCTCTTCTAACTCTTCAACTTCTTCTTTTTTTAAATTTTCAGATACTTTTTCAACAAGAGAAACAACATCTCCCATTCCTAAAATTCTGTTTGCAATTCTTTCTGGATGGAATATTTCAAAATCATCAATTTTTTCACCAACTCCTAAAAATTTAATAGGACAATTGGCAACAGACTTCATGCTAAGGGCTGCACCACCTTTTCCATCTCCATCTATTCTTGTTAATATTATTCCTGTTAAATCGACTGTTTTTTTAAATTCACTAGCGATATTTACGGCGTCTTGTCCTGTTAAAGAGTCAGCAACTAAAAAAGTTTCGATTGGATTAATTATCTTTTTAAGATTACTTAATTCACTCATCATCATGCTATCAATTTGTGTTCGTCCCGCAGTATCAAAAATAATTACGTCAGAGCCGGATAAGGAAGCGGCTGCTAAAGTTCTTTGGGTAATTTCTATTGGAAGTTGTCCTTCTATAATTGGAATTGTTTGAATATTATTTTGACTACCTAATAACTCTAATTGTTTTTGAGCTGCTGGACGGTAAACGTCTAAACTCGATAACATTACTTTTTTATTAAAATTCTTTTCAATAAATTTTGCAATCTTTGCTGAAGTTGTCGTTTTTCCTGAGCCTTGCAAACCAACAACTAATATTTTTGCTGGCGGAACTGCATTAAGATTAATTTCTGATTTTTCGCTACCTAAAATTTTAACAAGTTCATCGTATACAATTTTAACAAGTAACTGTCCTGGAGTTATAGATTTTAAAACTTCTTGGCCGATTGCTTTTGGTTTAACATTTGCAATAAAGTCTTTAGCAACAGAAAGAGCAACGTCGGACTCAAGAAGAGCCTGACGGATCTTTCGCAATCCTTCATCAACCTGTTTTTCATCTAATTGAGTGCTTTTATTAAAAAAAGAAAAGGCAGACTCAATTTTACTTGTTAAATTTTCAAACATTTTTTTTCTCCAGCAGCAATCGCACTAGTGGGCGAATATCGCTGACTAGTGTTGATCTCCTTCATTAGAAGGACACCACAAAACCTGCTTATTTTTGTGGAAAATTTTCTTAAAAGTATATTTTACTATTTTAAAAGTCAATAATTGAGAATATTTGTAAGATACAACAGCAAAACAGATGATCGAAATACAAGCTTATAAAATGGATGGCCTCGGCAATGACTTTATCATCATTGATAGAAGAAAAGATAAAATTGATATCTCAAAACAACAAATCATAAATATTGCAAATAGAAAACAGGGCCCAGGTTGTGATCAAGTTATTCTTATAGATAAAGATAAAGAAAAAAAAACAAATGCTAAAATAACTTTTTATAATTCTGACGGTGGGGAAACAGGGGCATGCGGAAATGGCTCTAGATGTATTTCATATTTTTTAATGAGTGAAAAAAAATTAAATAAATCTAAAATTAATACTGAAAGTGGAATTCTAAAAGCAAAACTTGTTGGAAAAACTGAAGTGTCTGTTGACATGGGAACTCCAAATTTTGATTGGCAAAAAATTCCTTTAGTAAAAAAAATGGACAACACAAAAGTTAAAATTAAAACTAAACATTTTGGAGTTTTATCAGGATATACTTTAAGCGTTGGCAATCCTCATGTTATTTTTTTTAAAGATATAACATTTGAATTACTTAAAAAAATTGGACCTCAAATTGAACATCACGAATTTTTTCCAGAAAGAAGCAACGTCACATTTGCTAAAATAATGAATAAACAAAATATTGCAGTAAAAGTTTGGGAAAGAGGAGCTGGTTTGACGCTTGCGTGCGGCACAGCTGCTTGCGCTACTGCAGTAGCTGCAAGTAAATTAGGTCTGACTGGAAAAAAAGTTAATATTCATTTTAAAAATGGAACGCTTCATATTGAATGGGCTAAAGACAAACATATTATTATGACAGGATCTGTCTCAAATATTAAAAATATCAGTCTTAAAATATAATTCTTAATGAATTTTTTTAAAAAACTTCAAGAAAGTCTAAGAAAAACTTCAGAAAAATTCACAAAAGGAATTGATGAAATTTTTAATAAATCCAAACCACAAGCAGAAATTCTTCAAGATATAGAAGATATTCTAATTCAGGCAGATGTTGGTATTGGTTTTGTAGAAGAATTTAGAAAAAATATAGCCAATAAAAAATACAGCAAAGAAGAATTAACA
The DNA here is from genome assembly GCA_965235815.1 of Candidatus Pelagibacterales bacterium. GTDB lineage: Bacteria > Pseudomonadota > Alphaproteobacteria > Pelagibacterales > Pelagibacteraceae > Fontibacterium. Next base: position 102,719 of record CBDDZE010000003.1, read on the forward strand.
AAGGAAAATTTTTTTCATGCTATTGCTAAAGAAATAGAAGAAATTTTAATACCTCTGCAAAAAGATTTTTTTACGAAAAAGCATAACAAACCCACAGTGGTATTAGTTTGTGGAGTTAATGGAGTTGGTAAAACAACAACTATTGGCAAATTATGTAAAAAACTCAAGGTCCAAGGAAATAAAGTTATTGTTGGAGCTGGTGATACTTTTAGAGCTGCAGCCATCGATCAATTAGAACTTTGGTGTAAAAAAATTAATGTAGAAATAATAAAATCAGATATTGGCTCAGATCCAGCCTCTGTTGCTTTTAAAAGTTTTGAATACGCAAGGCAAAACAATGCTGATTACTGTGTAATTGATACGGCAGGACGACTTCAAAACAAAAAGAACTTAATGGAAGAATTCTCAAAAATTATTAGAGTTTTAAAAAAAATTGATGCAGACGCTCCTCATGAAACTATTTTAGTCCTTGATGCAACCACAGGACAGAATGCAATTAATCAAATTGAAGAATTTAAAAAAATTACACCTATCTCTGGAATTATTATGACTAAATTAGATGGAACTGCAAAGGGAGGTATTCTGGTTGCTATTGCAAAACAATTTCAAATTCCAATCTATGCAATTGGCATAGGTGAAAAAGAAGAAGATTTAGACAACTTTATTGCAAAAGACTTTGTGCAAGCTTTTATTAAAAACTAATTTAAAGTTTTTATAAATTTCTGTAATTCTAACTTAAGCTCAGAATTATAAGTCATCATATGACGATCAAATTGTGGGAAGTATCCATATTTTTTTGACTGAACTTCATCAAACAATTTTTTTCCCATAGCAATAGGTATTATTATATCTGCTCCACCATGCATTATAAGAATTGGTGAATTAATATTTTTAATTTTTTTTAAACTTAAATATTTATCTTTTAATATTAGATCTACAGGTAAATAAGGATAATAAATCTTTGCGGCATCAACAATAGAAGTATAGGGGGACTCTAAAATAATTCCTGCAAATTTTTGATTTTGAGCAACTTCAACCGCAACGCCTGTGCCTAATGATTCTCCATATAAAATAATTTTATTCTTTGAAATATTATTCTTTTCTAACCATTCTAAAGCACTTCTGGCATCACTATATAAGCCCTGTTCTGTTGGACTTCCTTTGTTACCACTAAATCCTCGCCAAGAAATAATTAAATAATTTAAATTTAAATTTTTAAATTCATTTAACTTATAAATTCTTTTTTCTAATCCTCCGGCATTTCCATGAAAAAATAAAACGGTATATTTATTCTTGGGGTTATTATAAAACCACGCTTTTAAGGTAATATTCTCTGTTGAAGGTACGGATATTTCTTTAATTTCTAAGTTTAATTTCTCACCACGCAAATTATTATTTTGCTCGGGAAGATATAAAAAATTTCTCTGAAAAATGTACATATAAGTACAAACGCAAGCATAAAGAATGGCTAAAGATAAAAAGACATATAAAAAAACTTGTCTTAATTTCATTATCTGCTGAGTGCTTTGATAAACAAATATAAAGCGCTGTGATCTAGATTAGCTCTTCCAGATTTTACTGTCTTTGCGTAAAGTTCTTGTACTTTTTTTGCAATTGGCAAATTAAGTTTATATTTTTTCGCAGTTGCAATTATATTATTCATGTCTTTAAGTTGAGTAGATGCTTTGCCACCAGGTTTAAAATTCTTAGTTAATATTCTTAAACCATGATTTTTAAGAATTGGACCGCCTGCAAATCCTTGTAACATAATTTCTCTCACAGCTTTTGGATCTGCTCCTGCTGCCTCTGCTAAAATTAATGCTTCTGAAACAGCTCCAATACTAATTCCTACAATTGTTTGATTTGCTAATTTTGCAACTTGGCCACATCCAGTTTTACCAACATAAATTGCAGTGCCCATACTTTTAAATAATGGCATCACGACATTAAATATTTTTTTATCTCCTCCCACCATAATCGCTAAGTGTTCCTTTTTCTGCTCCTATCGTTCCACCAGAAACAGGTGCGTCTAAAAAAATTGCTTTTTTCTTTTTTAAAGCTTTGCCAATTTCTAATGCTGTATTTTGAGTTGTTGAACTCATATCAATTACAATCTGTCCTTTTTTTAAATATGGATGAATTTTCTTTATAAGAATTGCTTTACAAACATCATCATTTGCAAGCATTGAAACTATTACTTTAGAATTTTGAACTAAATCTTTTATATCTTAAAAAACTTTTGCTCCTTTTTTTTGAAGCTCTAAAGTTTTTCCTGGAGTTCTGTTCCAAACATTTAATTTAAATTTTTTAGATAAAATGTTTTTCGCCATAGGTAAACCCATTAAACCTGTGCCAATAAATCCTACTGTTTTGATTGAACTACTCATTTAATTTTAAATAAATTTTTATTAGCTAAAATTATACCTGTTAATACAAACAAACCACCAAACCAATGAAAGCTTTGTAATTTTTCATTAAATAAAAAATAGCCATATAACGCACTATAAATTGGCATCAAATAAACCACTAATCCTGTTATTGACGCTCCAACTAATTTTTGTAATTTTGAATACATTAAAAAAGCAATGATGCCTGGAAAAATTGCGGCAATCAACAGTCCAAAAAATAAAATCTTTATTAAAGGAAGTGGTATAGAAAAAAACTTCTTCAACATAATACATTGGTAACAAGCAAATAACTCCAGCAATTGCCATAAGGCCAAAACGAGTTAGTAGATCAAATTTACTTTTCCAGTTCATTAAAAATACTGAATAAACCGCCCAACTAATCATTGCTCCTGAAATCCAAAAATCTCCTTTAGTAAATTGCAGTCTCATTAATGTTTCAAGCTGACCTTTGCAGACTATAACCATAATTCCAGATAAACATAAAACTGTTCCAAATATCTGAAGTTTGCTTAACTTTTCTTTATAAATAAAAACTGAAAGTAAAATAATAAATATAGGAGAAGCAGAATAAATAATTCCCATGTTTACAACGCTAGTTGTAAGTCCGCTGATGTAAGGAAAAGCTCCACAAAATGCAAAACCAGTAAGACCTAGAACTAATAATTTAGGAAATTCAATTAATACATCCTTCCATTGTTTTTTAAGAGAAGGGTATATGAATGGTAACAGTATTAACGCAGCAAGAACCCATCGCCAAAAAGCAAGTGACACAGGTGGAACTAATCCTGCTGCACCACGTGCAACAGCAATATTTCCTGTCATAAATATAGGCTGAATAAACAAAAACAATAAAGGTAAAAAACTAACCTTATGATCTTTCAAGATTGTATCTACAGTTACTTAAATATTATCTTTTGCTCTTAGATTTGCTGTTATCAGACAAAGATAACATTCTCACAAAATCATAAATCATCATAGCAATACCTACGCTAACAACAATTAGTACTGGCACTGATGCCGAGAAGGAAATAATAGATGATTTTAAAACCGAATGCATGATCGAACCTAGATATACAATAAAACCGATCCCTCCAATTATTGCTGAAAATTTTCCAATCATATTTTTATTTATTTAATTTTTTAAAGAGCCAATTAGCTGAACGCAAAAATCTAACGTCATCAAACTTTTCTCCAACCACCTGAACCCCTATTGGCATTTTATTAGATCCCTCAAGTATAGGCAATGAAATAGATGGCATGCCTAAATAAGTCCAAATCGTACAAAATTCTGGACTTCCTGTATGAGCCAAACCTTTTGGTGCCTCACCTGTAGTTGCAGGAGTAATAATTGCATGAAAATGATGAAAGAGCTCGCTCATATTATCATAAATAGTTTCTATGTTATCAACTGCCTCTGCATAATCTTTTGATTTATAGGATTGTCCTCTTTCAATTGCTTCTCGTAATTTTTTTCCGATCTTGTTTTTATGAGCTTCATAAAAATAAGATAAATTATGAGCCATATCTGTTTCCATAATAACTTGCTGATATTCAAAAATTTTTTCAAAAGAAGATGGATCTTGAAAATCAACAACATTTTTTTCTAATTTTTTCCTTAATTTATCAAAAGCTTTTTTTGAATCGTTGTCTAAATTTTTCCACTTAGGAGTTTGTACAAAAATAAATTTTGGATCAAAAGGATGATCCTGTAAAACTGAAGACTCCATATTTTCTGTAGGATAAGTTCTTGTAGATTTATCTTTAGGATCTTTATTCATTATAATTTTTGAAATTAAACCCATGTCCTCAATAGTTCTTCCAAAAATACCAATCTGATCTAATAAAAAAGATAATCTTAAAACTCCGCTTCTTGAAATCAATCCATAAGAAGGTTTGTAACCCATGACACCACAGTAAGATGCGGGTCTGATTACTGATCCATTTGTTTGAGAACCAATTGCAACTGGGGCCATGAATGCTGCAACAGCAGCAGCTGATCCACTTGAGGAACCACCTGGTGTTCTTGAATAATCGTGTGGATTTGTAGTTTTTCCAGGATCAAAGTACGCAAGTTCTGTTGTTACGGTTTTACCCATAATAATAGCACCTGCGTTTTTTAATAACTTAACAACTTCAGATTCATTTTTAGAACGCTGACCTTCCTTTATAGGAGTGCCGTAGCCTGTTGGCATATCATCAGTTTTAAAAATATCTTTTATAGCAACGGGAAGTCCATGTAGTGGTCCCAAAGGTTTTCCTGACAATCTCCAATCGTCCGCTTCCTTAGCTTTTTCTAAAAAAGATGTTTTGTCAAAAAATGCCCACGCATGAACATTTTTTTCAAACTCTTCTATTCTTTCTATAAAACTATTTGCTACCTCAACTGAAGAAAGTTCACTTTTTTTAACTTTGTCTATGAGTTGTTTCGCAGATAAAAGATAAGGTTTCATCTACTGTTATTATTAAATTTTTTTATTAACCGCCCTGACCAAAAAGATAATTTGGCAACCAAGTTGATAATCCTTGGAAAGTATATAATAAAACCATTGAGAATATTACGAGATATATAAAAGGATAGCCCCCTTTAAAAATTTCCTTCAAGCTTACTTTGTCGCCCTGGACTCCTTTTAAATAAAAGGCTGCCATGGCCATAGGTGGTGACAAGAAAGAAGTTTGTAGATTTAAACCAATAAGAATTCCAAAGAAATAAGGATCTATTCCATAGAATTTAACCAAAGGTAAAAATATAGGAACAAATATAATTATGATTTCAGTCCATTCTAACGGCCATCCTAATATGAAAATCAAAAGCTGAGTAATAATTAAAAACTGCCAAGGTGCAAGATTTAATGATTTAAAGAACGCCTCAAAAATATCTTGTCCCCCAAGATACGCGAACACTGAAGCAAAAGATGATGATCCAACAAATAACCAAATGATCATCGTTGAAGTTCTAGCTGTTAAATAAATTGAATCTTTGAACATATTCCAGTTCATAGTTCTATAGAAAAAAGCAAGACCAATTGCTCCTACAGCTCCAACTGCGGCAGCTTCTGACGCTGTTGCAAGTCCACCAAGAATAGTTCCCAAAACTAGAACTATAATTAAAAATAATGGTAAAAAAGAAACCGCAAGATCTTTATAAACTTTAGCTCGAGGTGGTATTTCGCTCATTTTTGGTTTTGGAGCAAGCTTAGGATTTAAGGTTGCCGCAATAATTACGTAAATAATATAAAGTCCTGCTAACATTAAACCAGGAAACATCGCAGCAGCAAACAACCTTAAAGGAGATAATGCTGCAACAACTGCATAAACGATAAACATAATGCTTGGTGGAATTAAAATACCAAGACATCCTCCAGCTGTCACAACCCCTGAAGCAAATGTTTTATTGTAACCATTGTTTACCATTGCAGGCCAAGCAAGTAGTCCCATTAAAGTAACAACGGCGCCAACAATACCTGTTGCTGTTGAAAAAATTGCACAAGTAATTAAAGAAGCAACTGCTAAATTTCCTGGAAGTTTATATGTTGCAACTCTTATCGCGTTAAACAATCTTGCAACAATTCCGGCTTTCTCAACCACATAACCCATAAATAAAAACAAAGGTATGGCAATCAACACATGGTTTTCCATGGTCGAAAAGGCGTTTTTTACAATTAAATCAAATATTCTATTTGCAAAAATTCCTGACTCTGCAAATAATTTTGGATCAAAGAAAGCGTAGTAACCAAAAATAACTGACATCGCAAGAAGCGTGAAAGCCATTGGGAAACCAAGCAAAATAATAAATACGAAAAGACTAACTTGTATTAAACCAACCCAGTTAGCTGTTGTTAAATTTGCTGCCCACTCCATTACGATACTAATCCTTTCACGCTTTCGCCTTTTTGAATTTTTCTTAAAATCATTTTTTCAGTTTCTTCAACATCATCTATTCTTTCAGGCCATTTTCCTGTTTTAATACAAATGATACATCTAAAAATTTCTGAAATACCTATAATTACTAAAAGCAATCCAGCAATTGGTATTAGACTTTTACTAAAATAAATTTGAATTTGCGCAGGGCTATTCCAGCTTGTTTCATGAACAATCCAAGCTTTTTTAGCATAAAAATATCCAGCATAAGTTAATGCAAAAACTCCTGGTGCATAAAAACAAATAAATAAAATTAAATCTAAAATTGCTTGTCCTTTTTCTGACATCTTATTGTAATACATGTCTGCCTTAACATGAGTCTTTGTGCTCATTGCTGAGGCTCCACCCATCATAAATACGGCGCCGTACATTTGAATTGTAAAATCGAAAGCCCAAAGTGTTGGGGCGTTAAAAAAATATCTCATAATAACTTCATACATCACAGCTGCTGTAAGAATAAAGATACCCCAAGCAAAAGCTCTTCCAATCCAAACTACAAATTGATCAGCAAAATTAATATAGGCTTTCAAGTAAATTCCCTTTAATTTTTAAAAAATAAAAAATAGTACTTATAAAATTTTAGTCAACAGATTAATCAAATAAAACATAAGCGTGGAATATAATTCCACGCTTATGTTTAAATTTAATTTTGATTATGCAATAGCTTTAGCTGGATCGCCAAAGGTATTTCTAAATCCAATAGTATAATCTGGCTGATTCATAAGAAGATATGACATAACTACTTTTGCATATCGTTTTTGCGAATCAATGATTTCTTTAAATAAAGGATCTTTTGCGCTGAATTCAGCAACTACTTTATCCCAAGACTTCATTTGCTCAGCTAAGATATCTTTTGGAGTTACAACAACTTTTACACCTGAATCTTTAACTAGTTTTACTAAATCATCAGCGTATCGTTTTGTCATTTTCCAATAGTTATCTGAGTTTGCAGCTTCCGCAGCAATTCTCAGAATATCCTGGTGCTGTTTAGATAAACTATTAAATTTTTTCTTATTAAAAGTTATCTCAAACATCTCTTGTGATTGGTGGAAGCTTGCTAAGTGATAGAATTTAGCAACGTCTTGCATACCAAAGTTTTTGTCAGATGAAGGGTTATTAAATTCCGCAGCATCGATAAGACCTGTTTTCATTCCTGGTTGGATTTCTCCACCTGGTAATTGAAGAACTGTCATACCAATACCTTGTAGAACGTTTGTAGCTAGTCCTACTGTACGGTATTTAATACCTTTAATGTCAGCTAAAGATTTAATTTCTTTTTTAAACCAACCAAATGGTTGAGCTGGCATTGGCATCGCAAAAAAACCAACAACATCTAATTTAGTCGCTGCTAAAGTTTTTTCATACAATGCTCTTCCTCCGCCGTACTCAATCCATCCCATCAATTCTTGAGAAGAGAAACCGTAAGAAGGTCCTGTTCCAAATAATGATGATGATGCATTTTTACCATACCAATATGCAGTAACAGAGTGACCAGCATCTACAACGCCTGTGCTAACTCCATCTGCAATTTCAGCTGTTTTTAAAACTGAGTTAACGGCTAAAACTTCTAATTTTAAAGATCCACCAGAAAGTTGATTTACTCTCGTGCCGTAATCTTTTGCCATCTCAAAAAATGGGTCTGCATCTGCAGGGCCCCAAGCTGTTTGCATTTTAAGAGTGACAGTTCCTTGCGCAACCGAAATATTTGGCATTGCAAGAGAAGCAGCGGCAACAGCGCCTGTAGCTGCGGCAGCTTTGAAAAACTTACGTCTTGAAGTTTTTTTAGACTCCAACGACGTAACTTCGTCTTTTAGTTTTGTCATTTATATTCCCTTATTTTGTTAATTAACTAAGAGCGATTAAAGCAAAAACAGATGTTAGAGTCTCTAAAAAAACATCTTAAAAATACCCATAGAATGAATAATCAACACTACTATTGGTTGTATTAAAAAATATAAATTTGCTTTATTTATTAATATTAAATTAATTAATCGGAATAATAATTTAATAAAAATGGATATTTTTTCTCAAGAAACTATAATTTTCTTACAGATAATTTTAGTTAATGTAATTTTATCTGGTGATAATGCCATTGTAATTGGAATGGTTGCTTCTCAATTTGAAGGTTCTTTAAGAAAAAAAATATTATTTTATGGAACTCTTGTGGCTGTTGTCATGAGATTAGTTTTTACAGCAATTGTAACTTTTTTACTTCAGTTTGAAGGTGTAAAATTAATTGGCGGAATATTATTGCTTTGGATTGTCTACAAACTTTACCAGGATGTTATTAAAGAAAAAGAAAGTGACGACAATAATAAGTTTGCAGTCAAAGAAACTGAAAGATCTAAATTAAGCAAAGCTATTTTAACGGTTGCTTTAGCAGACATCACCCTAAGCCTAGATAATGTTTTAGGAGTTGCGGGTGCTGCAAAAGGTCATTACTGGGCGCTTGTATTTGGTTTAACTCTTTCAATTATTATCATGGCAACACTTGCCAATTTTATCTCAATTTATATTAAAAAATTCAAATGGATTGCTTGGATTGGATTATTTGCAATCTTGTGGGTTGCTGTAGAACTTATTTATGCGGATGCAGTAATATTAATTCCTAAATACTTTTAATTAACCTGATCTTTGGGTTTTTTATTATTAAAGAAGTTTTCTAGGTTATCGATTGCTCTATCGCCCATATCAATTCTAGTTCTAAAGGTTGCGCTACCAATATGCGGAAGTAAAAAAAGATTATTTAATTTTAAGTATTCAGGATTAATCTTTGGTTCTCCATTATAAACGTCTAGACCTAGAGCAAAAACTTTTCCACTCTTCATTGCTTTAATCATAGCAGTATCATCAATAATATCTCCTCTCGCTGCATTTGTAACAACAGCACCATCAGGTAAATAATTAATCGATTGTTCATTAACTAAATTGGTAGTCTCTTTAGTTGCAGGACAATTAATAGACAGAAATTCACTGTTACTAAATAACGATTTAACATTGTCGTGATAAATTGCACCCTCCTCTAAGTGAGCCGCCAATTTAGTTCTGTTGTGATAATGAATTTCCATACCGAAGCCTCGAGCACGTTTTGCGACTTCTCTGCCAATTCTTCCCATCCCAAGAATTCCTAATTTTCTATTAGACATTTGCTTGCCAAGTAAAAAGTCAGTATTCCAACTCCAACTTTGTCCTTCCGCAAATTTTCTTCCCTCATAAGCTCTTCGCGATGCTCCTAACAAAAGAAGAATAGAAATATCAGCGGTTGCTTCTGATAAAACTTCTGGAGTATTAGTTACAACTATCCCTTTTTTTGCTGCAGCATTAGTATCGATATTTCCAAACCCTACAGCATAGTTTGCTATAATTTTTACTTTATCTGATAATTTATTAATAGCTGCAGAATCTATTTTATCTGAACTAAAAGATAAAATTCCATCACAGTCCTTGGAAAGCTCAATAATATCTTCCGTTGTATAAGGCTTTTCTTCTTTATTTAATTTCACATCAAATAATTTCTGAACACGCCCTTCAGTTTCTTTTAATAAATTTTTAGTAACTAAAATCTTTTTTTTCATAATAAATTAATCGCTGTGGGTTTTTCTCCACCTGTGTACCAGTTTAAAATTTCTATGGTATGAACAATCGGTATTTTTGTTCCAGATGAAATCTGTGTCATGCATCCGATATTTCCTGTTGAAATGAAATCAGGTTTTACTTTATCAATATTTGAAACTTTTCTTTTTAATAGTTCTGCGGCCATTTCATCTTGGAGCAAATTATAAGTCCCAGCCGATCCACAGCACAAATGACCATCCGGTATCTCAACTATTTCATTGCCAGTTTTTTTTAATAAATCCATTGGTTGATTATGTATTTTTTGTCCGTGCTGCATTGAACATGCGGAATGATAAGCAATTGTAAATTTTTTATCTTTTTTCACATAATTTAATTTAATATTTTTTCCTAAATATTCAGTTACATCTTTTGCAAGCGATGAGACCATTTTTGCTTTTCTTCTAAGTTCTTTGTCAGGATGATCTCTAAAAATATAACCATAATCTTTTAAAGTAGTCCCACAGCCAGAAGTGGTTACTAAAATTGCATCAAGATTTTTTTCTTCATACCATTTAAACCATGAATTAATATTGTTTATGAAAGACTTGTGAGCAAGCTCTTCTTTGCCTAAGTGATGGTTTAACGAACCGCAACAATCCACTTTTTTTGGCACAATCACTTCAACACCATGCCTGTTCAAAATGTCAATTGTTGCATCATTAATTTGTGGAGAAATGACTCTTTGTACGCAACCAGTAAGCAAAGCAACTCTTGCATAAGTCTTTCCGACTGGTGAGTATATTTCTTTATTTTCTTGTCTAGATACTGGAAAAGAATTTGGCATATACTTCATCATATTTTTAATTTTTTTTGGGAATAAAAATCTAAAAGGATAAAATAATCTAGCCGAGTAACCAGCCATTCTAAATAAAGTTGGGCTTGGTAAAATTTTGGAAAGCAAATTTCTTATAAATCTGTCAAAGAAAGGTCTAACAAAAGTTTTTTCTATATGATTTCGCGCGTGATCTACAAGATGCATATAATTAACACCTGAAGGACAAGTGGTCATGCAAGCGTAACAAGATAAGCATCGGTCAATGTGCTTTGCTATTTTTTCATTAGCTGGTTTGTCGTTTTCCAGCATGTCTTTGATTAAATAAATTCTACCACGCGGACCATCAAGTTCATCTCCTACGATCTGGTAGGTTGGACAAGTTGCATTACAAAATCCACAATGCACACATTTTCTTAAAATTCCATCTGCTGAACTAATGTTGCTGTCTTGTAATTGTTTTTTTGTAAAATTTGTTTGCATTATATTCCTGAATACATTTTTCCTGGATTTAAAATCTTCTTAGGATCAAAACTTTCTTTGATCTTTAAAGATAAAACTTTAATATTCTCATCAACAATTGTCAAAAAATCTTCTTTGATACGGACGTGATTTGGCGCCTTGATAATTGTCATGTGCCCACCTAGTTTTATGACTTCCATTCTTAGTTGTCTTAGTAGTACGCTATCATTTTCAGGTATTTCAGCCCAAATTAAATTACCCGCCCAATCTACTACATATTTCAATTCTTCATTTTCAAATTTATTTATAAACTGATCAGTATTAATGGGTGGTAAAATTATTTTTACAACTACATTTGTACTATTATTAAAAAATTGCAGATCTGTTGTGTTTTGCCAAAAAATTCTTGATTGATAATTTTCAAGAACTGAAATTGTTTTTTTATATTCATCAAATAATTTTTTTAAAGTATTAATTCTTTCAACCACTGAAATTTTTGGTCCTTCAAGACGTATGGCTGTAATGGAAGTTGTTGTGTCTAGATCGTTTAATTTAAAAAATTTTGACATTTTTGCTGGATAAAAACATGCGCCAGAAATTTCAACAGAAGTTTGCATTGATTTTGAAAAAATATTTAAAGCTTTTTTTAAATTAATATTATTAACCAATAAAGTTTGGCTTTCTTCATTTTTTGGCTGAACTTTCAACACAATCTCAGTCAAAGCAACTAAAGTTCCATACGATCCAGTTATAAGTTTACTCACATCATAACCTGTTACATTTTTAACAACGGTTCCTCCTGATTTTACAATTTCACCTTTGCCATTTATTCCTCTAAATCCCAGAATATGATCTCTTAAAGCGCCCGCTCTAAATCTGCGTGATCCTGATAAATTGCACGCCACAGCTCCACCAACAGATCCTTTGTTGCTTTTACCATTATATAAAAATCCCATGTCGGAGGGTTCAAAAGATAATTCCTGATTTTTTTTATCTAACTCTTTCTCAATTAAATCAAGCGGCGTTCCTGATTTAACTTTAATGTAAAGTTCTTCAGGAAAATATTCGATAATTCCACTTAAGTTTTTTAAATTTAAAGATTTTGAACACTGAATTAATCTACCAATTGGTTTTGAATTATGTCCGGTAATTTCAATTGGAATCTCTTGTGAATTACAATTTTTTATAAAATCTGCAACTTCATGTTCGCTTGATGGCGAATAAATTTCTGACATTAAAATCTTGGGATGTCTTTAAACTTTGTATCTCCTTTATGAACATGCATTTTTCCGCCTTCTGCACAACGGTGAAGAATTGGATATACCTTGCCTGGATTCAAAAGAGATTTTTCATCAAATGCTTGTTTAATATTTAGTTGCTGCTGAATATCTTCATCGTTAAACATTTCACACATTAAATCTCTTTTCTCAATTCCAACTCCATGTTCTCCTGTGAGTACACCACCTACTTTTACACAATATTTTAAAATATCAGCGCCGAATTTTTCAGCTCTTTTTAGTTCACTTTTAATATTTGAATCAAACATAATCAAAGGATGTAAATTTCCATCTCCCGCATGAAAACAATTTGCAACTTTTAAACCGTGTTTTTGTGAAAGCTTAGTAATTTCTTTTAAAACTTCAGCTAATTTTTTTCTAGGAATTGTTCCGTCCATGCATAAATAATCAGGCGACATATCTCCAATTGCTGGGAATGCAGCTTTTCTTCCTAACCAAAATCTTAATCTTTCTTCATCACTTTTGCTTATGCGTAAATAAGTTGATTTATTTTTTTTAGCAATTTCTTCTACTCTTTTTATTAAAATATTTACTTCACTTTCTGTACCATCTAATTCCACAATTAAAATTGCCTCAACGTCTTTTGGATATCCAGCCTTGGCATAATTGTCTGTTGCTTTTATTAAAGGCTTATCCATAATTTCCATTCCCGCAGGAATAATTCCGCCTGAAATAATATCTGAAACACACTGACCAGAATCTTCAACGCTTTGAAAACCTAAAAGTAGAGCTTTGACTGACTGTGGTTTTTTTAAAATTTTAACCGTTACCTCTGTTAAAACTCCAAGCAATCCCTCTGATCCTGTAATTAAACCTAATAAATCATAACCTTCAGATTCTAATTTTTTTCCACCAAATTTCATAACTGTTCCATCCATCAAAACAATTTCAACACCAAGAACGTTATTAGTTGTGGTTCCATATTTTAAAGAATGAACTCCTCCAGAATTCTCAGCAATATTTCCACCAATTGAACAGGCGATTTGACTTGAAGGATCTGGCGCATAATAAAAACCATTGTGCTCAACAGCTTTTGTTAGAGATAAATTGGTAACTCCAGGCTGAGTAACAACACATCTATTTTCAAAATCAATTTCTAAAATTTTATTGAATTTACTAAGACCTAACAAAACACAGTCTGCTAAAGGCAATGCTCCTCCAGAAAGACCTGTGCCAGATCCTCTTGGAACAATCTTAATATTATTTTCATGACAATATTTTAAAATATTACTAACTTCAGTTGTATTTTCAGGAAGAACAACAACCATTGGCTTTTGTTTATAAGCGCTCAATGCGTCCGTTTCATAAGGAATTATACCTTCGGGATCTGAAACAATATTAATTGGATTAGTAAATCTTTTTAAATCACGAACAATTTTTTCTCTATCATTTAAAACTGATTGATCAATTTTTGGCATTACTAAAGTAGACATAGTTAAAACTTATATTATTTTGATTGATATATATATAGGTCTTTAAGATTAAAAAAAAAACTTTATTTGACAACAGTTTTTTTAATTTTTTCTAAAGCTTTTTCTATATTCTCGTAAGAGTTGGCAAAACTAAATCTTACAAAATCTTTAGCAGATTTACCAAAGCTAACGCCTGGGATAATTGCAACACCCGCTTCATTTAAACATTTATCTGCAAACTCATTACCATTCATTCCAGTCCCACTAATATTGGGAAATACATAAAAAGCTCCACCAGGATTATTACAAGTAATGCCCTTTAATACTATTTAATCCATCAACAATTAGTTTTCTTCTTCTGTTAAATTGACTCATCATTTCATCTAAAAAATCATGAGGCCCATCTAATGCAGCGAGACCTGCAATTTGAGTTGAGGCACAAGGACATGAATGATCATTCACACATAATCTAGTGATGTCTTCGATAATTTTTTCTGGCCATACACTCCAACCCAAACGCCAGCCTGTCATTGCATATGTTTTACTCCAGCCATCTAAAACAATTAATCGATCAAAAAGTTCTGGATAATTAAAAAAAGAAGGCATTTTTTTATTATCGTAAATTTGTCTGCTATAAATTTCATCGCTTAAAATTGCGACATCTGGAAATTTTTTTAAACCTACAACAAGTTTATCAATTTGTTCTCTTTCAATAAGACCTCCCGTTGGGTTTTGTGGATTGTTAATTATAATTAAACGAGTTTTGTCATTTATTAGTTTTAAAACTTCTTCAGCTTTGAAAGAAAAATTATTTTTCTCACTTAAATACATTGGAACTGCTTTTGCTCCTGAATAATTAATCATTGATTCATAAATTGGAAATCCTGGTTCTGGATAAATAATTTCTGTACCTGGCTGACCAAACATTAACATTGCAAAAAACATTGTAGGTTTTCCTCCTGGCATGATTACTACTCTTGAAGCGTCTACATTTGCGTCATACATTTTTTTAATATGACGAGATACTCCTTGTCTTAATTCTAAAAGACCATTTGATGGTGTGTAGCCATGAAAACCATCATCTAAGGCTTTTTTTGCAGCATCAACGATGTGCTTTGGTGTTCTAAAATCTGGCTGACCTATTCCTAAATTAATTATTTCTTTTCCTTGAGCTTCTAAAGCTTTTGCCTTTGCAAGAACAACAAAAGCATTTTCAGTGCCAAGTTTAAAAAGACTGTTTGCTAATTTCATTTTTTTCTGAAAATTACTTTATCTCTAGTAATTTCTTTTACACTTCTGCAACCCATTAAAGTCATTCCTCTTTTGATTTCAGCATGCATAATTTTAAGTATTGCTTCAACACCAGGCTGACCACCCGCTGATAATGCGTATAAATAACCTTTTCCAAATGAACATGCTTTTGCTCCAAGTGCTAAAGCTTTTAAAACGTGAGTTCCTCTTCTAACTCCACCATCTAAAATTACATCTACTTTATCTCCGACAGCATCAACAATATCTGCAAGAACATCAAATGGTGACATAGAGGCATCTAGTTGTCTTCCGCCGTGATTTGAAATCATGATTGCTGTTGCGCCTATATCTACTGCTTTTTTTGCATCCTCAACAGATACAATTCCTTTTATAGCAAAAGCACCTTTCCATTTTTTTGCAACATACTCTGCATCTTTCCAATTCATTGTAGGATCAAATTGACTATTAATATAGTTGATCACTGAAGTTTCTATGGATTGTCCACCTTTCTCTGTGTGTGGAAGATTAGGTAGTTTAAATCTTTCATGCATTAAATAATTTAAAGTCCACTCGGGATGTAATGCAAAACTTATCAAACTTGCCAAAGTTAATTTTGGCGGAGTTGTAAATCCAGTTCTATGATCTCGCTCTCTATTACCTGCAACAATAGTATCTACTGTTAAACATAATGCTTTAAAGTTAGCTCTTTGACATCGCTCAATTAAATTATCTGTTAAACCTCTGTCTTTATGTATGTAAAGTTGAAATAATTTTGGACCACCTGTTAAGTTTCCAACCTCTTCAATACTGGTTGTCGCAATTGTCGACATTCCAAAAAAAGTTCCAAATTTTTCTGCTGCTCTTGAAGTCGCTTTCTCCCCATCATGATGATACAATCTATGCATTGCAGTTGGAGCTAAGAAATAGAGGCATATCTATTTTTTGTCCAAAAACAGTTGTGGACATATCAACTGAACTTACATCTCTCAAAACACTTGGAACTAAATCACAATCATTAAATGCAGAAGTATTTCTTTTTAAAGTAACTTCATCATCTGCACCACCATCAATATAATTAAAAATTGGAGAAGGGAGTCTTTTTTTTGCTAACTTTCTAAAATCATCAACATTAAAGCATCTAGCTAATGACATTATAAAGTTTTAGAAATTTTTTTGAAAACTGATGCTGTAATTATTTGCGCCTGGATTTTTATCACCTAAACTAGCGTTTGAGATGTGACTGTAAGAAACACCAATATTAGATGTTGAGCTTAAGTTTAAAGCCGCTCTAACTTGTGTTTTAAATTCAATACTATGGCCTAAATCTTTTCCATCACCTTTTCCGTAAACTCCAGGTGTAAAACTTGGGCTAATTAAAACTGAATTATTAGCTAATTTATAATCTAATCTAACGCCCGCATAACCATACTTGGCACTATCATCTGTTACTAAAAATCCTACCACAGGTTTAAAATCGCCAATTGGCGAAGCCAAAAAGAGTTTTATCAAAATCATAATCTAAACTTATCACATTGCAGCATTTTTTTTGTCATCACTATGATCAAATTTTCCAACTGAAAAAGTGAAGCCTTCTGATCTAGCTGTTGAAACTAGAGAGATAGACAACAAAGAAATTATTCCAAAAAATTTAGTAAGTTTTGAATTCATTTTTATGAGCCTTTATTTAATAAAATTAGCGGAAATGCAATAAAGATTCTACTTTTTTTTCTTACTATTTAATCTGAATATTAAGAAACCGCCTGTAATAAAGATGATTAAAGGTAATAACCATAAGGCTAGACTATTAATATTTAAACCTGGGTTATAGACAATCCATTCGCCATAACGACTTATTAAAAACTCGTAAATTTGTTTTTCATTCTCTCCATTCTCTAATTTCTTAGAAATTAATTTTTTTAGATCAATTGCAAAATCAGAATTTGATTCATAAATCGACTGTCCTTGACAAACAATACATCTAATATTTTTATAAATTTTATTCTTTAATTCTTCACTTGCAGAAAAAACATTAGAAGAAAAAATAAAAAATATAATAATTAAAAAATATTTTTTCATTTATTTTGTAATTCTAAAATTTTATTAATCATATCTTCATTCAGTGGGCCAATATGTTTAAAAATTATTTTTCCTTTTTTTAAAACATATGTTTCCGGAACCCCATAGGCACCCAATTGAATTGCAACTTCTCCTTTTTTATCAACACCTATTAAACTATAAGGATTTCCATATTTTTTTAAAAAGTTTTTCGCATTCACACCTTCATCTTTATAATTAAGGCCAATAATATCGATTTGATTTTTATTTTTTAAATCCATTAAAAAAGGATGTTCAATCCGACAAGGAATACACCAAGATGCCCATATATTTAAAACGGCGAAATCTTTTCCTGATAAAATATTACTATCCAACTTTGAATTTTTATTTAAAAGATTCTCCAAAATAAATTCTGGAATTTTTTTACCAATCATTTGATTAGGTTGATAAGTTTTATCAGAATTTAAAACTCTCAAAAAAAGAATAAAAATTATGACAATTGTTATTCCAAGAATTATAATTTTATATTTATTATTCATTTTTAATTCTAAAAGTTTGATAAATTCCACCAAATGCAATTAATAATATAGAAAGCCAAATCCAAAACATTAAAGGTTTATAATAAAACCTAATCATAATTTTATCTTTTTCAAATTCAGACAAATTAATTGCAAAATAATAATCAACGATAAAATTAGTCTTAATGCTTGTCTCAGAAGTAAATTGAACTGGCTGATCATATTTTCTAATAGACGGTGTCAGTTCAACTTGTTTTTTTTTATTAGTTACTAAAAAGTTCCCAAATACTTCCTCATAATTCTCTTTTTTAATTCTATTAATACTCTTAAATTTAATAATAAATTCTTGAATTGTAATTTCTTCTCCCACCTTCATCGCTGCATTAATTTCTTTTGATAAATAAGCATTAATAAATATAGCAAAAATCAAAGTACCAAATCCTAAATGAGAAATTAATCTTCCAAAATTTAAGCTTAATTTTTTTTGTGAAATCCAGTCAAATATAACTGAAATAATTAGGTATACTGAAAACAACAGCCCTAATATCGAAATAATATCTTTATAATCAAAAAACCAAAAAATAATCACTGATGAGATCGCAATGGAAATTGGAAAAAATATTTTAAAATTTTTTATTTGTAAAAATTTATCTTCTTTATTCCAACTAACAAGAGGTCCATGCGACATGAAAAATAAAAATGCAAATAAAAATGGAGCTAAAATAGTATGATAATAAACAGGGCCAACCGAAATACTTTTTCCACTAATAGCATCTAAAATAATAGGATAAACTGTTCCAACTAAAATCACCGAAAGAAAAAAGATCAAAAAACAATTATTAATTAAGATAAAATTGTCTTTCTGTAAAAAGGAATATTCTCCATATAAAGATTTTTTAGGACTCTTAATAATAAAAATAGCTAAAGAAAAAAAAGTAATAAATAAAATTGTACTTAAAATATATACACCTCTGTAAGGATCATTTGCAAAAGCATGCACTGAATTTAATACTCCTGATCTAACTAAAAAAGTTCCAAGTAAACTCATGATAAAAGTAAATATGGAAAGTAATGCTGTCCAAGAATGTAATTTATCTTTTTTAAGAGTTACAATGTTAGAATGAATTAAAGCAGTTGCTGCAAGCCAGGGCATTAATGATGCGTTCTCAACTGGATCCCAAAACCAATATCCTCCCCAACCTAATTCATAGTAAGCCCAAAAAGATCCAAGACCAATTCCAACAGTGAGCAAGGACCAAGGAAGAATAATCCAAAAATTTGCAATCTTACTCCATGATTTATCAAAATTATTAGTCACTAATCCTGCAAGCGCAAAACTAAAAACTAAAGAAAAACCAACATAACCAAAATATAAAAATGGCGGATGAATCGCAAGTAACGGATCCTGCAGAATAGGATTTAAACCAAGACCTTGAGATGGTTTTGGATCCATTTGGTCAAAAGGATTTGAAGTAAAAATTAAAAAAATTAAAAAAATTAAGATTAATATTGATTGAAAAAAAACCGTATAAAATTTTAATTTTTCACTGACTTCTCTCTCCGCCAAAAATATGAATGATAATATTAGAATAAATAATACCATGCTGCCTTCGTGATTTCCCCACGCTCCTGATATTTTATAGATTAAAGGCTTAGTAGTGTGAGAATTTTGATAAACGGCTACATTAGAAAAATCAGAAACAATAAAACAATATATTAAAGTTAAAAATGAAATTAATAATAAATAAAAAATACTATTATTAAAAAAATTAATTATTTTTGAATTTTTGAAGTCATTATTTCTTATGCCTTTAATTAATGAAAAAATTAAGGAAACTGTTAAATATTAAAGAAAAAAATAAAGCTAAATTACCTATATAACCAGCCATATTTATTTACCTAATTTATTTTTTTTCAAACTGTTAGCAACTTCTGGCGGCATATAATTCTCATCATGCTTTGCAAATATCATTCTAACAATAAAATATTTTTTATCTTTAAGAATACCCTCAGTGACAGCACTTTTGCCTTCAACAAACAAATTGGGTAACAAACCATTATACTCAACGAAAATTTCATTTTTCAAATCAGTAATAATAAAAACATAATTATTATTATTTTTCTTTAATGAACCTTCTTTAACTAGACCTCCAAGTCTAATCTTATTAGAAGGGGTATTTGTTAAATTCTTTATTTCTTGAGGCGCATAGAAATACACAACATTCTTTTGTAAATTATTATAGATAAAGAAAAATATTATCGTTGCAGCTATTACTATTAAGGAAAAAATTTTTAATCTATTTTTTGCAGATTTGCTAAAAATCATAATCGTATTTAAAAAAAATTTTTAAAAAGATATCGGGGCTTAATTAGATATCAAACTAAAATCTATTAGATTGCGCTGAAACTGACACTTCTTCAACTTTTTCAGACTGATAAAGATGTTCGATGTTTTTAATAGAATTTAATTTTTTAACTGAAACGTAATAAAGAGAAATTAAAGATAACGCGGCAAATGCATATGATAACCATATGTACAATCCGTAACCACCCATATTTAAGAATTCTAAAATCATTTTTTATTAACTCTAAAATTAATAATTTCATATTTATATCTAATCAAGAAAATAATCAGTGATAAAATACAAAAACTAAAAAACATAATAAGTAATGGCGCTAACATTGAACTATGTATGGTGGGTGCGGCAGTTAGTGTAATGCTTGCTGGTTGGTGAAGTGTATTCCACCATGCAACTGAAAATTTAATAATAGGAATATTTATTAATCCTACTATACCAACAATATTAGTAATTTTTTCTGCTGAATTATAATTTTTTATAAACGACCACAAAGAAACATATAAAAAATAAGTTAACACCAGAACAAACATTGAAGTTAGTCTACCGTCCCAACTCCAAAAAGTTCCCCATGTTGGGTAACCCCATAATGATCCTGTGACAACAGAGATTAAAGAAAAAACTAACCCTATAGGTGCTAAACTTTTTGCATAAACTGAAAAAACTCTAAGTTTAAAAATTAAACTTATAAATGATGAAATTCCAATAATTAAAAAGATAAATAAAGAAATCCAAGAAGACGGGACATGAACATACATAATTCTTACCGTATCTTTTTGTAAATAATCAATTGGTGAAAAAAGTAATGCTAAAATTAAACCAGTAATAAGCGCAAAAACCAAAATTATCTTTAACCAAAAAAGACTAGAGTTTGCTAAATTAAAAAAAGTTCTAGGTTTAAATATTCCAAACATTTAAGTGAATTTTTTTACTACATGTTTGGGGAGATTAAAAGTGTACCTAACTGAGATAAGGGAGATTGGGGATCAAAAATAACTCAGTTAGGTATTAACTGAAATCTAATAAAATAATCTGTCAAACTTTTGTGTTAAAATTGTTTGAATTAAGGCGGTAAGAATTGCGACTAATTTGATGGTTTAAAGTAAAGATTTCCTCTTTTCCCTCTAAATATTTCATTAACCAAAGGATGTCTCACAGGCTCGTTTGGATCATCTCCTACTAAATTTTGTTCCGAAACATAAGCTTCGTAGGTGATCTCATCATTCTCGGCTAGTAAATGATAAAAAGGCTGATCTTTTCTAGGACGTGCTGCTTTTGGTATTGATTGATACCACTCCTCTGAATTATTAAATTGAAAATCTACATCGTAGATAACACCTCTGAAATCAAACAAACGATGTCGTACCACTTCTCCAATCGAGAATTTGGCTTTGTTTAATTTTTTTTCTAACATTAAAATTTAAAGTAGTGATTCTTATAAAAAATTCAATAGGTCACTGGATTGTATCTAAATACATCTTAAGTCTAATTCCTTTTTTTCCTTTAGTTGTCGCATAAATTGGAAAATAGTTATCCCCAACAATTCCAAAATAAAGATCAACTTTAAACTGCTCGGGAGTATTTGGATCTCCTGGAGTGTATCCGGATATTGGCTGATAAGTTAAAATGCACTTTTGTAATTTTCCTTTATAATTAGAAAAGATTGAATCAAAATCTATCTGAACGTTTTCTTTCTTCATCACTAAGTAATAAAAAATATTACCATCAAAAACTTTAATTTTTTTATCACAATCAAGATTTTTTTATCGATTAAAAATAATTTTTTAACAGCAAAGATTGGATCAATGACACCAAAATAGTCTTCTTTGTTGTATGGAACTTTTTTAGTTAAATCTTCAGTTCTGGGTGGATCTGTTTCAAAATTAAGAACTTTTTCTTTAGAAAAATTGATTTTATTTAATCTATATTTATTGGTTGTTGGTTTTTCATAACGATATTCATACTTCCAAGTGTTTTTACTTTTATCATTAAATTCAACTTTAGATTTTGCTAAAACTTTTACAAAAAATCCAACGATACCCACGCTTTCAGCACTAAAAGTAATCTTGTTGTTTATTTCATCATCAATATTAAAATTAATCTCCATAACATTTAGATTATAGGCCCGGACTTCATATCTAAATTCTTTTGCTAAAGATGAATTAAAGTTTAAAATAATTGCAGAAATAATTATTAAAAATTTAATGAATAAAGGTCTCATAAAATTTTTCTTGGATATAGGTCCGTTATTAATCTTTTTTTATTTCTATAAAAAACATGGAATGAGTTATGCAATACTTCCTTTAATTATTGCAACTATTATATCGGTATTTTTTGTTTACCGAATAGATAAAAAAATACCAACAATACCAATATTAGGGGCTGTTGTTGTTGCTCTGTTTGGTGGTTTAACATTACTTTTTGATAATAAAATATTTTTTTATATGAAGCCTACAATTATAAATATAATTTTTGCACTTATTCTTTTGTATGGACAAATATTTCTAAAACAGCCTTTGCTAAAAAAATTATTTGATGGATCAATTAAAATTTCAGACGAAGGTTGGAATATTTTAAATAAACGCTGGATATATTTTTTTATTTTTTTAGCGATACTCAATGAGCTTGTTTGGAGAACGCAAAGTGAGGACTTTTGGGTTCAATTTAAAGTATTTGGACTATTACCAATCACTTTAATATTCACAATTATGCAGATATCTCTTATTCAAAAACACAGGACTGATCAATGAAACTTCATCTAATTAAAAACAATAATCTTAATAAAGAAAACTTTTTTAATAAAAAAGAACTTCAAGAAATTTTAAATCTTTATGGCTCAATGGTTTCTGTTGGTGAATGGAAAGACTATGGAATTTATATGAGTAAAACTATGATTAGTTTTGAGATCTATAGAAAAGCAACTGAAAATCCTCTTTTTCAAATATTAAAGAAACTTAATCAAAAAGATAAAAATAAATATCAATTAAAAGATGCGAGCGGTTTAATAATTAAAAGTTCTGACAATTTAAGCTCTATATTAAAAATTATTTCAAAAAAACATTCTGCTAAATATTTAAAAGTTATTAAATAACTTGAAAAAAAAAAATCAATTGCCAAAAAAGATTTGTCTAAATTGTAACAGAGAGTTTCTTTGGAGAAAAAAATGGGAAAAAAATTGGGATTTCGTTAAATATTGTTCTAAAAAATGCTCCGGAAACTAAACTTAAATAAAAAATAATTTTAAATTTAATGAAATTATACTCTAATTAAATTATAATAATTATATGACAAAAAATTTTATTACTTATTTGTTATCTGTTTTGGCTGGGATAGCCTGTTTTCTTTTTCTTTTGAATTGGGTGTTAGATGAATATGGTTATATAGGCGCTATTCTTCTGAAAATAATTTTAGTTTCAATTTTTTTATTATCAGAAAAATGATTAAATGAAAAATCCATTTATAATTATAATTGGAGCAATAATTTTAATTTTTATTTTAGGAACAAAAGCATTTTGGTCAATTTTAGTTCTAACTATTGCAATTTATTTATTAATTTTTGTATCAAATTATCTAAAAAAATTTGAAACAGGTGATAAAGATCTAACTAATAAAGATTTTTGGAAATATAGTTGTGATATTAGAAAATTCAAAAAATCAATTTGGGAACCTAAAGAAACATCAGAAGTTATAAATAAAAAAATTTTTAGAGATAGATTGGTTAATTGTTACTGGACTTTAATTTTAATAATTTTCTTCTTTAGTTGTTATTTATTCACAGGAATTGGAGATTTTATTTTAAGTTA
This sequence comes from Candidatus Pelagibacterales bacterium, assembly GCA_965235815.1. GTDB lineage: Bacteria > Pseudomonadota > Alphaproteobacteria > Pelagibacterales > Pelagibacteraceae > Fontibacterium. The sequence goes on from CBDDZE010000003.1 coordinate 126,588, forward strand.
ATTTTATAGCCCCGATTATTCGGGGCTATAAAATAGAATTGATTGATTAGTCTCTTCTTTGTCCAAAGAATCTTAACAACATTACAAAAAGGTTAATGAAATCTAAATAAAGAGTTAAAGCACCCATAATAGATTTTTTAGCCATTGTTTCTGAATCGCCTCCATCTAAATACATTTCTTTAATTTTTTGTGTGTCATACGCTGTAAGACCAACAAAAATTATAACTCCAAGTAATGAAACGATGAATTCTAGTTGTGTAGATTTAAGAAAAATATTTACGATTGATAGCAATTATGATTCCAATTAAACCCATCATTAAAAATGATCCGAGTTTAGTTAAATCAGATTTTGTTGTGTATCCGTAAAGACTCATCGCAGCAAAAGTTCCTGCTGTTATGAAAAATACTCGAGCAATACTTGCTCCAACATAAACCATAAATATTGAAGAAAGTGATGCACCCATTAATCCTGCAAACACCCAAAATAATGTTTGAGCTTTTGATGCGCTCATTTTTGCAAGTCCAAAACTCATCCACAATACAATACCCAATGGAGCAAAAGCGATTACCCACATTAATGCAGAATTGTAAATTGCATTACCTAAATTAGTTAGACCAGTGATTGAACCGGCATCATTTGTAACTACAGAATATTTAAATAAAAATAACGCTACAAAACCTGTCACCAGAATACCTGTTGCCATGTAATTATAGATCTTCAACATGTAGGATCTAAGGCCCTGATCTATGGCACCCGATTCTGCACGTGTCGTAGTTCTTGTTTGACCATACTTTAAGTTCATTTTTTTTTTGCCTATATGTTTGTTTGACCCATTATATAATATTAAAATATGTTCGTTTCAAGAAGCTTAAAAAAAGACTATTCCATTATCTTTTTGGAGATAAAAAAGTATGAAATTTAATAAAATACCAAATACGGATTTAAACGTTAGCCAAATTTGTCTTGGCACAATGACCTGGGGTTCCATGCAAAATACCGAGCAGGATGGTTTTGATCAAATGGACTATGCTGTTTCAAAAGGAATTAATTTTTTTGATACCGCAGAATTATACTCCATACCACCTACAAAAGAGACGTGCGGTGTAACAAATAAAATTATTGGTAACTGGTTAAAGAAAACAAAAAAGAGAGATGAAATCATCATCGCCGATAAAGTAACGGGCAGATCTGGAATGGACTGGATTAGGCCGGGTGAGAAAGAAACTAGACTTAATAAAAAACAAATTAACACTGCAATTGATAATAGTTTAAAAAATTTACAAATTGATCACGTTGATATTTATCAGCTGCACTGGCCTGATAGACCTTTAAATGTATTCAGTGGACTTGAATATGAGCACACTGAAACTAACGATATAATACCTATTCTTGAAACTATGGAAACAATGGCATCTTTAATTAAATCTGGAAAAATAAAATATTACGGACTTTCAAATGAAACTCCTTGGGGTACAAGCCAATATATAAAACTTGCAGATAAACATAATATTCCAAAGCCTATAACAATACAGAACCCTTATAGTCTTATTAATAGAAGTTATGAAGTTGGACTTTCTGAAATTTCAATTAGAGAAAAAATTGGATTACTTGCATACTCACCTTTGGGTGGTGGACATTTGACTGGTAAGTATTTAGGCGGCAAAAAACCTGCTGGAACTAGAGAAATTTTATGGGGCAATAGATTTGATAGATATAGAACTCGAAATACAGAGCCAGCAGTTAAGGCTTATTACGAAGTTGCCAAAAAACACAATATCGATCCTGCACAAATGGCAATTCAATTTTGCATTATTCAAAAATTTGTAACCTCAACGATTATTGGTGCAACATCAATGGAGCAGTTAAAGAAAAATATTGATAGTATTGATCTGTCACTAACTAATGATGTAATAAAAGACATTAATAATGTTCAATTAATATATTCAAACCCATGTCCTTAAGAATTTTATTTTTTTCTATAATCTGTCTATTGTCTTTTGAACAAAAAATATTTGCTCAAATTAAACTCGATGGACAATTTAAAAACTGGACTGCACAAAATACTAATATTAACGGTCAGCAAGTTTGTTATGCCGTATCAAGTCCTGTGGCCTCTGATCCAAAAGGTCTTAACAGAGCAGAATCTAGAATATTTGTAAGTTTTAGACCTAACGACAAAATACAAAACGAGATAAGCGTTACTAGCGGGTATAATTACAAAGCCTCTTCTAGAGTAAATGTTGCTATCGATAAAAAAGAATTCAAATTTGAAACTGAAGATAATTTTGCTTGGCTTACAAAATATGAAGAGGAAGTTGCAATGATAGAATTGATGAGAAAATCCTCTCAAGCCAAAATTAGCGCAACCTCAGCTAAAGGCTCCAAAACTATCGACACTTTTTCATTAAGTGGTTTTAGTGATGCCTATGAGGCTGCTAAAAAGAAATGTAATTTCATTTAATAATGAAAAAAAAGGTTAAAAAAATTGTTTTAGCTTATTCTGGTGGTCTTGATACTTCTGTAATTTTACGTTGGTTACAAGAAAACTATCATGCAGAAATTATTGCTTACACAGCAGATCTTGGACAAGAAATAGATCGAAAAAAAATAATCAGAAATGCAACAAATCTTGGTGTTAAAAATATTGTTATTGAAGATTTAAAAGATGTTTTTGTAAAAGATTATATTTTTCCAATGATTAGAGGAAATGCTTTGTATGAAGGTATTTATTTACTCGGCACTTCTATTGCTCGACCCCTTATTGCAAAACGTCAAATTCAAATTGCCAAAAAATTTAAAGCAGATGCGGTATCACATGGATCAACAGGAAAAGGTAATGATCAAGTAAGATTTGAACTTGCTTATTACTATTTTAATCCAAAAATTAAAATTATCGCTCCATGGCGTGATTGGGATTTTGCATCAAGAAGCGATCTAATTAAATATGCTAAAAAGAATAATATTCCTGTACCAAGTGATAAAAAAGGAGCTCCTCCATTTTCTGTAGATGACAATTTATTCCATACTTCAACAGAGGGTAAAATTTTAGAAGATCCATCAAAACAAGCTCCAGAATTTATTTTCCAAAGGACAGTTTCTCCTGAGAAGGCTCCAAATAAACCATCTTATGTAACTATTGGTTTTAAAAATGGTGATCCAATTAGCATTAACAATAAAAAATGTTCTCCAAGTAAATTACTTTCACTTTTAAATAATATTGGCGGCAAGAATGGAGTGGGTAGAGTAGATCTTGTTGAAAATAGATTTATTGGAATAAAATCTCGCGGTGTTTACGAAACTCCTGGCGGAACTATACTTTTATTCGCTCATAGGGCCATAGAATCTCTTACTTTAAATAAAGAAACTGCTCATAAAAAGGATGCAGTTATGTCTAGATTTGCAGAATTAATTTACAATGGATTTTGGTATTCAAAAGAAAGATTAAGATTACAAAAGATTATTGATCAAAAAAGATCTCGAGTTCAAGGAACTGTTAAGTTAAAAATTTACAAAGGAAATGTAAGTATTGTTTCAAGAATGTCCGATAGGAGTATTTACTCAATGAAAAATGTTTCTTTTGAAGAAAATAAAACTTTTAATAAAAAAAAAGTAGAAAATTTTATTAAAATGAACGCACGCTTACTTAGAAAATAATTAATTAATATTCTTAAAAGCTTTTAAAGTATTATTTAAAAGACAAGCAATCGTCATCGGTCCTACCCCACCTGGAACTGGAGTTATAGCTCTTGCTTTTTTTACAACTGAATCAAACTCAACGTCACCAACTATTTTATAACCTTTTTTTTCTGTTTTATCTTCTTCTCGATTAATTCCAACATCAATAACTATTGCTCCTTCTTTTACCCAATCACCTTTTACTAAATTTGCACGTCCAACAGCTGCAACAACGATATCTGCTTTCTGACATAATTCTTTTAAATTTTTAGTTTTAGAATGACCAATGGTAACGGTGCAATCCTCTTTGAGTAATAATTGCGCCATAGGTTTTCCATTCAAATTTGATCTTCCAATAATTAGAGCTTCCAATCCTGTTAAATTTTTTTGAACATTTTTTATAAGAAGATAAGATCCAAGAGGAGTGCAGGGAACTAAAGAATCTTTTCCGGAAGACAAATTACCAACGTTTACAGGATGAAAACCATCCACATCTTTTTTTGGGTCGATTTCCTCAATAATTTTACTTCCATTTATGTGTGGAGGCAAAGGTAACTGGACTAGTATACCATGAACTTTTTTATCTTTATTTAGTCCATGAATAACTTCAATGAGTTTTTCTTGAGTAATAGAACTTTCAAATCTTATTACCTCAGAAGTAATTCCAACTTCTTTCGCAGAAAGTTCTTTATTTCTTACATAAATTTCACTTGGAGTATGATTTCCAACTAAAATTACGGTTAAGCCCGGAGTGGTATTCCTAGTTTTTTTTATACTTTCAATTTCTTTTTTGATTTCATTTCTTAATTCTTGTGCAAACTTTTTTCCATCTATAATCACCAGAAAACCTCTTTATAATAATGATAATTCTTCATCGCCAGGTGAGAAAATCTTTATTTTTTTCCATCTTAGTCTTTTTAGAGTATTTGCAACATTAATACTAATACAATTCAAAGTACAGTTATCAAGATTGTTTTCAATTTTATGGTTTAAAATTATCTTTAATAATTGATCGGCTGCTCTCTTTGAATAAACAAAGATGACATCAATTAACTTGCTTTTTAAATCTTCAATTAATTTTAAATCAGTATTTAGATTGGGTTCAGTTGTATAATTAATTACGCTTTTAATTAGAAAACCGCCTTCCTTAAAATCATTTTCTAAATCATTAGAAACAAATTCCCCTCTAACATAAATAAATTTTTCTCTACTTTTATCCAAAGTTTTAAAAATAAGATCTTTTAATTCAATATAATTTCCGCTTGCAACATGAATATTTAAAAAACCTTTTTTTTTTGCAACCGCAGCCGTCTGCTCACCAACACAAAAGCATTTAAGATGACCGATATTTTCTATTTTTGCTAAATGATTAATCGCGTTAGAACTTGTAAAAATTATTGAAGTAAAATCTTTAAAATTTATATCAGGAGTTATAATTGGTTTAACATTAAGTATTGAGAAATTAGTGACGTTATGACCTTTTGAAGTAAATTTATTAACTAAGACTTCAGAACTATTCTGACTTTTTGTAAATAGTATGTGCAAGTTTTGTCTCCGAAATAATAAAGTTGTCTCCAGCCTTAGATAAGATTTCTTCAGCCACATCTATTCCTATACTTTTTGCTTTTTCTAAAATTCCAGTTTTGTGTGCTCTAAAGCATTGCTTTCCGTCTAAAGATAACAATTCTGCTTGTAAAAATAATTCTCCCTCATTGTTAATGACAGCATTGGCTCCAACTGGAGTATCGCAAGCACCATTTAATACTTCTAATAATGAACGCTCTGCTTCTGCTAAAATTTGCGTTTCTTTATCATTTATTGTTTTTAAGATCTCTTTAACAACAGAATCTTCCTCTCTACACTGAACAGTTATAATTCCTTGTCCCGCGGATGGGATGATTACATCTTTCTCAAAATATTCTTTTACTTCAGAATGAAATCCTAGTCTTTTTAATCCGGATGCTGCAAGCACTATGGAGTCGTAAATTCCTTCTTTCATTTTATTAATTCTAGTATCGATATTTCCTCTTATTGGAACCATTTTTAAATCATCTCTCAGTCTTTTTAATTGAGAAAATCTTCTAACAGAAGAAGTTCCAACGGTAGAGCCTGGTTTTAAATTGGCGAATGAACTTGCAACAGGAGATAAGAATGCATCTCGCTCATCTGTTCTTTTTAAAAAACAAGCAAGTGACAATTTATTTGATGAAAAAGTTGGCACATCTTTAAGAGAATGAACCGCAACATCAATTGATTTTTCAAGCAAACACTCTTCTAGTTCTTTAACGAAAAGCCCTTTGCCTCCCATCATTCCTAAATTTTCAGTTTTAAATTTATCACCTGATGTTTTGATAATCTTAATAATAAGTTGATCAGCTGTAACTCCTGGATAAGCAAGTAATAGCTCATCTCTCAAGTGTTCTGTTTGCGCAAGTGACAGTCTACTACCTCTAGTACCAATAATAATTTTTCTATTTCTTAACATTTTGCTGATTTAATAACATTTTGTTATATATTATCGCTACTTTTTATAGCGACAGGTAATCACACTCAATACATCTATGAAAAAAGATTTAACATTCCTTGGAATCGAGACTAGTTGCGATGAAACTGCTGCATCAGTTGTAAGAGAAGATGCGAAAGGAAATGTTAAAATATTATCAAATGTGATCTCTAGCCAAGTTGATGAGCATTTAAAATTTGGAGGAGTGGTCCCAGAAAACGCCGCAAGATCTCATGCTGAAAAAATTGATATTATAATAAAAAAAGCCATAGACGATAGTAAATGCAAATTTGAAGAATTAGATGGTGTTGCAGCAACAGCAGGTCCTGGTCTGTTAGTTTGTTTAATGGTTGGTCTGAGCGCTGGAAAAAGTATTGCAGGAATTTTAAAAAAACCATTTCTTGCAATTAATCATTTAGAAGGTCACGCGCTTACTCCAAGAATTTTTAATAAAATAGAATTTCCTTATCTTCTACTTCTAGTATCGGGTGGTCATACACAATTTTTGATTGTTGAAGGAATTGGAAAATATAAAAGAATTGGAACAACCATTGATGATGCTCTTGGAGAAACTTTCGACAAAACAGCAAAGATGATTGGTCTTGAATTTCCAGGTGGACCAAAAATTGAAAAGCTTGCAGAAAACGGTAATGAAAAAACTTATGTTCTACCTAAGCCAATATTAAATCATCCAGGATGTAATTTATCTTTTGCAGGTTTAAAAACAGCAATCTTGCGATTATTACCAAAGATAAAAACTAAAAAAGATAAAGAAAATCTTGCAGCCTCTTTTCAAAAAACAATTAATGAAATTCTATATATCAAATGCAAATCAGCCATGACTGAATTTATTTCTAAATACAAAAAAGATAAAAAAGTTTTTGTAATATCTGGTGGAGTCGCTTCAAATAAAAGCATTAGAAATAATTTAGATAAATTAAGTAAAGAAATGGATTTTGAAAATTTCTTTCCCCCATTGAACTTTGTAGTGATAATGGAGCAATGATTGCTTGGGCTGGAATTGAAAGATTTAAAAAAGGGATTGAAGATAATCTTGATGTTCTTGCAAAGCCAAGATGGCCTTTAGATCCTGATGCGCCTTTTTTAAAAGGGGCTGGAGTAAAATACTAATTTTTGTATTATTAATTTTAAAAAATCATTGATTTATATAGATAAGTTTGGCTTTGTTTTGACACGGGTACCTCTTAAAAGTAAAAAAATTTCATGAATTATTGGTTAATAAAATCAGAACCCTCGGTATGGTCATTTAATGACCAGAAAAAAATAGGTTCTAAAGGAACTGTTTGGGATGGGGTTAGAAATTACCAAGCTGCAAATTATTTAAAACAAATGAAATCTAATGACCTTTGTTTTTTTTATCATTCTAATGAGGATAAGAAAATTATTGGGATAGTTAAAATTATTAAACCAGCATTTATGGACCCAACAGATAAAGAAAAAAAGTTTGTGGCGGTTAAGGTTGCTTACTATAAAGACTTAATAGAGCCGGTTTCACTTGCCTATATAAAAGAAAATATAGAAATTTCCCACTTACCTCTTATAAAACAGAGCAGATTATCAGTAATGCCTATAGATTCAAAAAGCTGGAAAATAATATGTAAGATGGGTAGAATTTAAAAAATAAAAGGGGAATTAGGGATTAATGAGCGACAAACTTTTCAAAGTGCCTGCGGATTGGGCAAAAAATTCTTATGTTAACCAATCGTCATATGAGGCCAAGTATAAAGAATCTGTTAACAATAATGAAAAATTTTGGGCGGACGAAGGAAAGCGAATTCATTGGTTTAAACCTTACACAAAAATTAAAGAAGTAATTTACAGCACAAAAAAAGTTTCTATTAAATGGTTCTATGACGGAACCACTAACGTATCTTACAATTGCATCGATAGACATTTACCAAAAAGAGCAAAACAGACTGCAATTATTTTTGAAGGAGACGATCCAAAAGAATCTAAAAATATTACCTATCAAGAATTAAGTGATGAAGTTTGCAAACTTGCAAATGGATTAAAAGAAATTGGAATTAAAAAGGGTGATCGAGTTACAATTTACATGCCAATGGTTCCGCAAGGAGTTTACGCCATGCTTGCTTGTACTCGAATTGGAGCAATTCATTCTGTAGTATTTGGCGGTTTTTCTCCCGACTCTATTGTTAACAGAATTTTAGATTGTAAATCAGAATTTGTAATTACAGCTGATGAAGGATTACGAGGTCAAAAAGTTATTCCTTTAAAGAAAAATATTGATGAAGCATTAAAGAAATGCCCCGATGTTAAAAAATGTATTGTTCTAAAAAGAACTGGGGGCAACGTGCCTTTCGATGCAAAACGTGATGTTTGGTATCATGAGTTAACTTCTAAAATGTCTACAACATGCAAACCTGAAGAAATGAATGCGGAAGATCCATTGTTTATTCTTTACACATCAGGATCTACTGGAAAACCAAAAGGAGTTTTGCATACAACAGGTGGCTACTTAGTTTATGCTTCAATGACTCACCAATATATTTTTGATTATAAAGACGGGGATATTTATTGGTGTACTGCAGACATTGGATGGGTGACAGGCCACAGTTATATTGTCTATGGTCCGCTATCTAATGGAGCAACAACTTTAGTATTTGAAGGAGTTCCAAGTTATCCTGATGCAAGTCGTTTCTGGCAGGTGATTGATAAACATAAAGTAAATATTTTCTATACAGCGCCAACTGCTCTTAGAGCTTTAATGCGTGAGGGTGATGCGATGGTTAAAAAGACAAGTAGAAAATCACTTAAACTTTTAGGTTCAGTTGGTGAACCAATTAATCCTGAAGCTTGGATTTGGTATCATAAAGTTGTTGGCGACTCTCGTTGTCCAATCGTTGATACTTGGTGGCAAACAGAAACAGGTGGAATTTTAATATCTCCTCAGCCTGGCGCCGTTGATTTAAAACCAGGATCAGCAACGAAACCATTCTATGGAATAGTTCCTGTAATTGTTGATGAAAAAGGCAAAGAATTAGATGGTTCATGCGAAGGAAGATTATGCATGAAAGAATCTTGGCCTGGTCAAATGAGAACAGTTTATGGAGACCATCAAAGATTTATTGATACTTATTTTTCACAACATGACGGTAAATATTTTACAGGTGATGGATGTAAGAGAGATGAAGATGGATACTATTGGATTACAGGTCGAGTAGATGATGTCATTATTGTATCAGGTCACAATCTTGGAACCGCTGAAATAGAAAGTGCATTTGTTGCCCATCCAAAGGTTGCTGAAGCTGCAGTTGTTGGCTATCCACACGATATTAAAGGGCAAGGATTATACTGTTATGTAACTTTAAAAGTTGGTGAAGCGGGATCTGATGCTTTAACAAAAGAATTAAAAGACTTAGTTAGAAAAATTATTGGACCACTTGCAACGCCTGATCTTATTCATTTTACACCTGGTTTGCCAAAAACTAGATCTGGTAAAATTATGAGAAGAATTCTTCGAAAAGTTGCTGAAAACCAATTTGAAAATCTTGGTGACACTTCAACACTTGCAGATCCAACGGTAGTGCAAAGTTTAATTGATAATAGATTAAATAAATAATCTAAAAGTCGTAAGTTATTCCTTTAGTCTCCCAATCTCCATAACGAGTAGGCTCTAATCCCTTTGGTCCATTAATCTCTTTTTTTTTTATTGGGCTTTTATTTTTTTTTCTCTCAGAGGCTTCTTTTAAAGATTGCTCTGCATATTTTTTAAATTTATCTGACATTGACATCTAAAGGTTTGAGAAGTTTTACAAAATCAGTCATAATATTTTGCCACTGCACATTCATAGAGTTAATTACAATCTCTTTGTCTAAATCTTTAAGCTGATCTGCAATGGGCGCCCAACTCAAAAGAGCTTCACAACTTTTCTCAAATGGCCTTTGTTTATAAGCCATGTGCCAATTTACTTTTTTAATTCTTTCATCAAATTCCTGAATAGATTTATTTTTTAATTCAATCTCAAGGCCAAAGGGCAGCTGTTCTTCTAAAATTTTTTTAAAAAATAAGTTTGCATGTGTAATAATGCTTCTGTCTTGCTTGTTGTAAATGTAGGAAAATGTAAATAGCAACAAATCTTGAACCGAAACTAAATAAATATTCCATCTTGCAATATTCACTGATGTTCCAAAGGGCACATCATTTAATGATTTATAAAAATTAATTCCTCCCATTCTAGTTCTTAAATATCCATAAAGAGTAAACTGAGACACAAAAGCAGATTTATTGCTTATAAAATTTCTAAGATCATCAAAATTTGTAATTTTTTTTTCCCCTAAAAATGTTTTTTTTGCAGGGTCTATTAAAAAATCTTTAAATACACCTTGTACTTGTTTGACCATATTTTTTGGATCAAATTGCAGGAAAATATTGAATTTTTGGAAAAATTTCATCTTTACTAATAAATACAACTCAATTAGTGTTTAATCAAATAAACAAAGGGGGAAACAATGGCTACACCAAAACAAGAAGCCCATTGGCAGAAAACTAAAGGTTTAATGTTTATAACCTTAGCAATCTGGTTCTTTTTCTCAACAGTTATCTTCATGTTTGCAGCAGATTTAAACACGCAAGCTTTTTAGGTTATAAATTAGGATATTATATGACAGCGCAAGGCTCGATGCTCGCGTTTATCATATTAATTTTCTGGTCAAATAGCCGACAAGAAAAAATTGACAGAGAATTTGGTTTCTCTGATGAAGATAGGGAGGAAGACTAACAATGGCTAAAACTTCAAAACAATTTATCCAAGATTTACCTAAAATCTACGGTACGTATACCGGAGGTTTCTTGGTGTTCATCTTATTGATGGGCGTCCTTGAAAAAATGGGAGTGTCTGGAAGAAACATTGGACTAGCGTTTGTGGGTTTCACAATTTTCATCTATGCGTTGATTGGTTGGATCTCAAGAACGACTGATGTTGATGAATACTACTTAGCAGGAAAAAAAGTTCCAACAGTGTTTAACGGAATGGCAACTGCGGCTGACTGGATGTCAGGTGCGTCTTTCGTTGCAATGGCAGGCGGAATCTACTTTGGTGGATATACCTACATGGCATTCTTAATTGGTTGGACTGGTGGATACGTGTTGGTTTCAACTCTTCTTGCTCCATATCTTAGAAAATTTGGATGTTACACAGTTCCAGATTTTATTGGAGCTAGATACGGTGGAAACCTTGCACGATTCTGCGCGGTATTAATTCTATTAATTGCATCATTTACTTATGTGACTGCACAAATCACAGCAACTGGAAGCATTGCACAGAAAGCTTTAAGTACGCCAGCTTTCCCGGTGTCATTTGAATTTGGTTGTTGGACAGGTTTAATTACTATTCTACTTTGCTCTATGCTTGGTGGAATGAGATCTGTTACTTGGTCGCAAGTTGCACAGTATATCGTGTTGATTATAGCTTACTTGATTCCTGTCTTCTGGATATCGTGGAAATATAATTTCGGAGTATTCCCACATATAATGTTAGGAGATGAGGTGCAAAGGCTTGCCGCACTTGAACAACAATATGGACTTACGAAGCATACTAAAGATGTCATGGATGCTGCCAAAATACCAAGTGATGCACTTGGAAATGCTACATCGCTTAAATACATTGTAGGCGGTCACTCAGCAGTTCCTGCAGGTCACGAAGTTGCATGGAGATATATTTCTCTTGCAATTTGTATGATGGTCGGCACAGCGTCTTTACCTCACATTTTAATGAGGTACTTCACAACTCCTACTGTAACTTCAGCTAGAAGATCTGTTGGTTGGTCACTATTCTTCATTGGATTGCTTTATTTAACAGCACCGATGCTTGCAACAGTGTCTAAAATCAGCTTGATGGATCCTAATTTACCTACAGCTATTATTGGAAAGAAAATTTCTGATGTAATGGCAATCGAGTGGGTGAAAAACTGGGTGGCAGTTGGTCAGGTTAGGATTGTAGACTTTAACAATGATGGCATTCTGCAATTAAGTGAATGGTTCATGAATGAAGACGTGGTTGTTCTTGCAACTCCTGAAATAGCAGGTCTTCCATACGTGATCTCTGGACTTGTTGCTGCTGGTGGATTAGCCGCTGCGATGTCAACTGCAGACGGTCTAATTCTTGCTATGGCTAATGCTGTGTCTCACGACATCTACTACAAAATGATTGATCCAAAAGCTTCAGTGCAAAAAAGATTAATCGTTGCTCGTGTTCTTTTAGTTGTACTTGGCGTCGCTTGCTGCCATGTATGGCATCATTCAGACTTACAGGTATCTTAGGAGCCGTTGCGTGGGCGTTTGACTTTGCAATGTCTGGATTGTTCTTCCCACTTGTACTTGGTGTATGGTGGAAGAGAGCAACTCGATCTGGTGCAATCGCTGGAATGCTTTGTGGTCTTATTGCTGGAACTGCTTACCTCGTTTGGGTTGGTGTTCCAAATAAGGACATAACATTCTTCATGGGTGCAACACCTTGGAAAGACATTCACTGGATATTTGTTGACAACTTAAGATTTGGTATTCCTGGAGCTTTAGTAAGCTTGATTGCCATGGTTTCTGTAAGTTTAGTCACAAAACCAGAGTCAAAAGCAGTTATGGACATGGTTGATGAAGTGAGAATCGCTTCAGGCAAAACTGTTCTAAGAGGGGCTTAATAAAACTTTTTCTCAAGGGGCGATTTATTCGCCCCTTGAACATTTCTAAAAAAAATTTTCTAAATTATGCCAGTCTGGGTTCTTGTTCTTGATTATGTAATGGGAATGATTATGTGGACACTTATTGGTAGAACGGCGATGAATATTTTTCAAAGAGAAGACTCTAATTTCTTTTTTATGAAAATGTTCGTGAAATTTACAAATCCAATCATAAAACCTTTTAGTATTATAACTCCAAGTTTTATCATTGCTCCTTTAGTGCCACTTTATGTTGCTTGGTTTTTTTATATGTTCAGATTTTATTTTATGCCTTGGGCTCTAGGTTATTCAGTAATGGGTATGCTTTCTTTTCCATTGGAGAGTGAATTTACTCAAGTCTTCTTAAGTTTGTTTAAGAAATAATTATAAAAAAACGTTTTAAATTCCTTAAATTCATTTAATTGTGTGCTGTGGCACAAAATATAAAAATATCACCATCTATTCTATCCGCTGATTTTAGTATTCTAGGAGATGAAATTAAAAGTTTAGAAAAGGCTGGTGCAGATTTAATTCACATTGATGTTATGGATGGCCACTTTGTTCCAAATATTACCATGGGTCCTCCAATTATTAAGGTAATTAGAAAATGTACAAAACTGCCCTTTGATGTTCATTTGATGATCTCTCCTGTTGAAAAATATATTAAAGCTTTTGCTGATGCAGGATCTGACATTATTACCCTTCATCCTGAGGCAACGGATAACTTAAAAAGAGCCATTCAAACTGTAAAATCATTTGGAAAAAAAGCAGGTGTGTCTTTAAATCCTAAAACGCCTATTAGTGCTTTAATGGATGTTATTAATGATATTGATCTTATTTTAATTATGAGTGTGAACCCTGGTTTTGCAGGACAAAGTTTTATGGGCGAAGTTCTGCCTAAAGTAACTGAACTTAGAAAAATGATTAACGATAAGAAACTTAAAATTGATATTGAAATTGATGGCGGAATTAACTTTGAAACAGCTCCCCTTGCAGTAAAAGCGGGTGCTAATATCTTAGTGTCTGGAACAACTATTTTCTCTGGTTCCTTAAAAGATAATATCCAAAAATTAAGAAATTGCGCTTAAGTGTCCAATCTCAATACATTTAATCTTTATCTTTTATCTTTAAAAAAAAGCTTTCAAGATCGATTAAGAGAGAAAAAATTTAAAAGTTCTAATTATAATGTTTCGTTAGGCGGTATTCAGCCTCATCGAATTTATGAATCCTCTAATATATTTTTAATTCAAGATCTTATTAATCATGATCCCATTATCCTCAATAGTGTCAGAAAATTTACAACTAATGTTTGGAAAATTACCAATTTAGAAAATGATAAAGCAAAAAAACTTCATAATTTTTGCTGGCTACCAGCACTAAATATTAAAACTGAAAAAGAATTAGGCTGTCTTAATTATTGATCAATGGATCAATAATTTTTCAAATTATAATGAAAAATATTGGACCTTAGATATCATCACTATGCGTTTGATAAATTGGATATCAAGTTATGAGATTATTTTTAAAAATAGTGATCTTATTTTTAGAAGCAAAGTTATTAATAATATTGTCAAACAAACCAAACATTTATTTAAAAATATCAGCTTAATTAGTACTGGCATTGATAAAGATCAAATCCCTTGCAGCACTTAATTTTAGTTGGAAATTCCTTTGAACAGTATGAAGAATATACTCAGTTTGGACTTAAAAATTTAGAAGATGAAATTTCGAAATTTTATAAATAAAGATGGATTTGTTAAAAGCTAAAAATCCTGAGGATTTATTTTGGACTTTATATTTTTTAGTTCTTGTTAAGGAATGGTTAATATTATCTAGAAAACAAACCCCTGCTTTTATCAATATTTATATTAATTCCCTTGGAATTTGTTTTAAATTTTTAAGATTTTCAAACGGGGATCTTCCTCTTTTTAACGGCGCCAATCAAATTAATACTGAAAAATTTTATGAGTTTTTAGAATCTAGAGGTTATGAATTTGAAAGTATGGAAAATATTTTCTGTGGTTATGCAAAAATTAAATCAAAGAAAATTGAATTATTTATAGATGCTAACAACCCCTCTTCCATGTTGCATTCAAGAAATTATCAAGCAGGTCCATTATCCTTTGAACTTGTATCTAATGGGGTAAAATTTGTTTGTAATTCTGGATCAGGTAAAAATCTTGGTGAAGAATTATCTTATTTAAGCTCATCAACTGCAGCTCATTCAACAGTTACAATTAACGATACTTCGTCTTGTATATTTCAAAAAAATGCTTTGATTAGAAAATATTTTGGAAATTCTCTTATTGAAAAACATAATATTTTTAAGCAAGAATTTAAAAATGATAAAGAATTTATTCAATGCATTGTTGGTCATGATGGTTATGAAAAAAGATTTAAAATATTGCACGAACGACAAATCACTTTATTTAAATTAAAAAATCACATTGAAGGAATTGATAGTTTAAAATGCAAAAATCTTGAGAATAAAAATTTAACTTTTAGTGTAAGATTTCATATTCATCCTGATATTCGCATCACTAAAACCATGGGGAATGATATTCTGCTTAGCTCAAGCGGTGGTGAGGGTTGGATATTTAGAAGCCCTCAAATACCAACTAAAATTGAGAAAAATCTTTATTTTGGTAATTCAGACAATATTAAGGAAACCTCATTTATTCTGCTTGAAGGGAATATAGAAAATGAGAACACTAATATTATTTGGCATCTAGAAAAAGCCAAATAAAAATCGTATACCCAATGCTCCTTCATGCAACTGATTAAAATTAAAAAAGCCTTAATCTCTGTTTCTGATAAAACAAATCTAAAAGAAGTTCTCGAATGCTTAAAAATAAATAATGTTGAAATAATCAGCACTGGCGGCAGCTATAAATTTATAAAAGATCTTGGTTTTAAATGTACTGAAATTTCAGAATATACAAAATTTCCTGAAATATTAGATGGTAGACTTAAAACATTGCACCCAAAAATTCATGGAGGTCTTCTTGCTAAAGCAGATGATAAAGAACACCAAGATCAAATCAAAAAAGAAGGTATAGATTTTATAAATTTACTAATTGTTAATCTTTATCCATTTGAGAAAAAGCTTTTAGAAAAAGCAGACTTTGACACGATGATTGAAAATATCGACATTGGTGGTCCTGCCATGGTTAGATCGTCTGCCAAAAATTTTAAATTTACAACAGTTATATCAAGCATTGATCAGTATTCTGATTTAATTAATGAATTAAAAAATAATAAAGGATCTACATCTTTTGAATTTAGAAAAAAACTTGCAACCGATGCTTTTCTTGAAACTGCTTATTACGACTCGGTAATATCTAACTGGATGAATAATTTAAGGGATAATAAATTTCCAAAAAAAATTACAATAGCAGGACAACTTAAAGATAAATTAAGATATGGAGAAAACCCACATCAACAAGCCTCTGTTTATAAAATTAATTATAAAAATGATTTTCTATCAAAAATAAAACAAATCCAAGGCAAAGAGCTGAGCTATAATAATTATTTAGATATGTATTCAGCCGTATCTATCTCTAAGGAATTGGGTGAAAAAGGCAGTTCTTGCGTTATTGTAAAACACAACAATCCTTGTGGCTGCGCCATGGCAGAAAATGCCCTTAAATCCTACGAATTAGCCCTTTCAGAGCGATCCTATTAGTGCTTTTGGGGGGATTGTCAGCTTTAATGGGGAAGTTGATGAAAAACTAGCAAATGAAATTGTCAAAACATTCTACGAAGTCATTATTGCAAAAAGCTTCAGTAAAAAAAGCTTGGAGATTTTTGAAAAGAAAAAAAATTTAAGATTAATTTCTTTAGAAAATATTAATGAGCAAGATAATTTATCTTATACTTTTTTAGGTGATAATTTTTTAATCCAAGACAAAGATCAAATTGAAATTAATAAAAAAGAATTAAAATTTGTAACTAAAAATTAAACCAAGTGATAAAGAATTAGATGATTTAATATTTGCATTCAAAGTTTGTAAATTTGTAAAATCTAATGCTATTGTTATTGCAAAAAATAATCAAGACCCTTGGAATTGGTGCTGGACAAACTAATAGATTAGCTTCAAGTAAAATTGCATGTGAAAATGCCACTCAGTTTTTCAAAGATGAAATTAAAGGAAGTGTTGCGGCATCTGATGCTTTTTTTCCATTTGCGGATGGATTAAATGAACTTATCAAGATTGGTGTTAAATGTATTATCCAACCAGGCGGATCAATTAAAGATGATGAAGTAATTGCAGCAGCCGATAAAGCTCAAATTGCAATGGTATTTACTGGAATTAGAAACTTTAGACACTAATCATATCTATCTTAGAAGCTAAGATAAAATCACTTAAAGAAAGTCCTTTAATTGCATGGGTATAATATATTTACCTCAGCATAACCCCAACCGAATTTTAAATCTGGGTGGTGCCCTTCTTCTTCAGCAATTTGCGATAATTTATTAATAAATCCTAAACTTTCTTCAAAATTTTTAAATTTAAAAGCCTTTGATAAATAAAATGCTTTTTTTTCATTAATTAAAACTTTCCAATCAGATAAAAATTTTAAATATTCATCAATTTGATCTTTGGTAAATGGAGGAATGTCACCTCTACAAGGAACGCATTTTTTTTGTATGAAGTTTCATAAATTTAATCTATAACAGATTGCTTGTTTTTGTTAGATATTTGGAGCGTGTGAAGGGAATTGAAACCTCACTATTTAGTAATAATTAATGTTCTAGATGAAGTAGTCTGACTATTATAGAATTTATGTAATGATTTGCTCATAATTGATTTTTTTAATAATATTGATATTTTTACAATTAATATCAATTTCAATACAACATCTTCAATAAAGAATTTCAAACTTGCTTAAATTCAATTTAAATCATTTTTTAGAAAAAAAGGAAATCCAAATAATCTAGTCTATTCAATAATAATGCTAATAATTGTATATATTCTTAAATAACATATTGATAGTTATGTAACTAAATAACTAAAATTTCTAATACTAAATGATTAGAATCTTATCTAAAAATCCATCAGCTCCTTGTGCTATTACTAAATCATAAATTTTTACTAAAAAAACTATAATGCAATGCTCATTATCTAAAACTAATAACTATTTAAAAATTTAAAATTTCAAGCAACATTCTTGGATCGATAAATGTTATCATCATCAACAAATATTTACATGATATCATATAATTTTTTAAATAGATATCTAGATTAGATCCTAGAAGTTGACTATGTGCTTATGAAATCAATAATACTTAAAGCATTTAATAGATTTTAATAATTAAATAATAATCTATGCACTTAATCCAATCATATTTTAAATTCATGATCTATATTATACATAATTTGCGCATAATTCATCAGATTATAAGCTCAATACAGTTATTAAAGATTATTATAAATTTAAACTATTAATTACATGATAAGCAGTTCTTATTAATTTACTACGTTTTAATCATAAATTTGATACACTTGTCTTTACATATTTGGAGCAGTAAGAGAATTGAATGATCTTACTAGTATAGTAAAATCAATGCTTCTAAATGAAGTTGTCTGACTATTTTAAAAGTTGTCTGCCTGAGATTTATTACTTAATCTAATATCATTTAGAAATAAAAACCAAATCATAACCAACCCAATTAACAAATGAATAATTATTTCTCAACATATATTTATATAATTTCTGAATTAATTAAATACTTTGATATATTTATTATTATAAAATTCCTGCTTTTTTGAAGTATTTATCTATAAACTCAAGAATAATTATATCTGGTCTATATCTATTAATATCAAATCCTGTTTAAAACATTGATTTCATATCCCTCAACATCAATTGTTAAAAAATTAATTTTATTATTTTTAAAAGTAGAATTCTCAATAATTGAATTTAATGTTTCAGATTGTAATTTTTTTTATATCATATAGATTTGCCATCCTCTAACTCGAATGTTTCTTTACTCAAGGTATTAATTGCTGAACGATCATGATAAAAATATAAATCTACTTCTTCGGACTTATCTGAAAGGCAATTTGCTTATTATAATCTCTTGGTCTTAAATAATTAAATATCTCTATTGTGTGAGGATCAACATCTATATTTATCCCTCTCCATCCTTTTTTATAAAGAAGATAAGTATTATTTGCCAACTATTGGATGAAAACAACCTACATCAATATATATTACCTTCTTTTTTATCTCTAAAAGAATGCTTTAATAAACAGATCGAGACCATATCTAGTAAATGATTGGTTAACACTATTTTTTCTATTATAAAATCTGTGAACTAAAAAAATATAAAGACTTTAAGAAATTATTTTTTTCCGTAAAAAGAAATTTTATGTTAAGATATTTTTCAATATTTTTCATTAATGTTTAGAATATCATCAAAAAAGTTGTCTGCCAGTTGTCTGCCATCAAAAAATAAGGGAATTTGAAAAAAGATTAATGATTACTTGTGTTTTTGGAGCGGGTGAAGGGAATTGAACCCACGACCTAATCGTTGGCAACGATTCGCTCTACCACTGAGCTACACCCGCTTAATAATTTGATGAAATTAAATGAAAATAAATTTTAATCAATTGAAAAGTGAAATTGAATAAAGCAAATTAAACACTATATTGATTGTTAATGACAACTTTAAATAAAAAAGAAATCCCTCAAGAAATATCTATTTTCCCACTTGCAAATGCAGTGTTCTTTCCAAATACAATTTTGCCTTTAAATATATTTGAGCCAAGATATAAAAAAATGGTTGAAGATGCTTTATCATCAAACAAAATGATTGGAATGATCCAAACAAAACAAAGTAATAATTTAAAAAAACCTGAAGTATTTAGCGTTGGTTGCCTTGGTAAAATTGAAAATCACACCAAAACTGCAGATGGGAGATATTTAATTAATTTAAAAGGTTTAATCAGATTTAGAATTTTAGATGAGGCAGAAACTGATCTTCCTTATAGAAAATTTAGAGTAACCTATGATGAGTTTTTAGATGATTTAGAAAAAATAAAATTTAACGATAAAATTGACGTTTTGCAGCTTATCGATAAAGCAAGAAAACTATTTAAAATTCATCAACTATCAACGGATTGGAAAATTGTTGAAAAAGTTGAGCCAGACCAATTAATAAATTCATTATCAATGATTTGTCCTTTTTCTGTCAGCGAAAAACAGGGCTTGCTTGAAGCAAAGACAATGACTTGAGAGAAATTTACTAATTAATCAGATAATAAATTTTTATATTATTGGAAATAATCCTGGATCTGAAAGACAAATCCACTAAAAATCAATTAAACAGTCTTATTCATCGAGTCAAAAAACTCAGCATTATTTTTTGTCTCTCTTAATTTACCAATTAAAAATTCTATTGCTTCCATATTTCCCATTGGAGCAATTAATCGTCTTAAAACATTCATCTTTTGTAAATCTTCTTTTTTAAATAATAAATCCTCTTTTCGAGTTCCAGATTTAGTAATATCAATTGCTGGGAATATTCTCTTATCTGCAATTTTTCTATCTAATATTACTTCAGCATTACCCGTTCCTTTAAATTCTTCAAAAATAACTTCATCCATTCTTGAACCTGTTTCAATTAAGGCTGTTGAAATAATTGTTAATGATCCACCCTCTTCAATATTTCGTGCTGCTCCAAAAAATCTTTTTGGTCTTTGTAAAGCATTTGCATCAACACCACCCTGTTAATACTTTTCCTGAACTTGGAACAACAGCGTTATAAGCTCTTCCTAATCGCGTGATTGAGTCTAATAAAATAACCACATCTTTTTTATGTTCAGCTAATCTTTTTGCTTTTTCAATTACCATCTCAGCTACTTGCACGTGTCGCATTGCTGGCTCATCAAAGGTTGAGCTGACTACTTCACCTTTTACAGATCTTTGCATGTCTGTAACTTCCTCTGGTCTTTCATCAATAAGCAAAACGATTAAATAAATCTCTGGATGATTTGCTGTTATGGAATGTGCAATATTTTGTAAGTATTACAGTTTTACCCGCTCGAGGTGGAGATACAATTAAAGCTCGTTGACCTTTTCCAATTGGAGTTACTAAATCAATTAATCGTGCAGTTAGATCTGGTTTTTTATCTGCTTTACTAGATTCTACTTCTAAATTTATACGTTCGTCAGGATATAATGGTGTTAAGTTATCAAAGTTAATTTTATTTCTAGATTTTTCAGGATCTTCGAAATTTATTTTGCTAACTTGTAAAAGCGCAAAATATCTTTCAGAATCTTTTGGTGCTCTAATCTCTCCTTCAACTGTATCCCCTTTTCTAAGACCAAATCTTCTAATTTGACTTGGGCTTACATAAATATCATCGGGTCCTGGTAAATAGTTTGACTCAGTTGCTCTTAAAAAACCAAAGCCATCTTGCAGAGTCTCGAGAACTCCGCTTCCAGTAATTTTTTCGTTTTTTTCAGCAAATTTTTTAAGAATGGCAAACAAGATTTCTTGTTTACGCATTGTGCTTGGGTTTTCTATTCCAAGTTTTTCTGCTTCTAAAATTAAATCTGCTGGGGTCTTATTTTTTAATTCTTGTAGGTTCATTTATGTTTGGGATTGTCTTGTGAAACTTTTGAGAGTGAGAATGAATATAACAATTATAAATTATATTTCAAGCGGGTTTAAAAATAACCAAAAACACAACAATTATGAGTATTATAGTTGGTATTTCATTTATAAACCTAAAAAATTTTGAACTTCTAATATTTCGATCTAATTCAAAATCTTTCAAACATTTTGATAAAAAACCATGATAACCAGAGAGAAGCAATCACAAATATAAACTTAAGCGAAAGCCACAAAGAGAAAATAGTTTCTAATCCTAAAATCCACCAAATTGATAAACCAGTAATCCAAGTAATAATCATGGCTGGATTCATAATTATTTTCATCAACCTTTTTTCCATTACTTTAAAAACTTTTGATGTTTGATCATTATTATTTTCAACATGATAAACAAATAATCTTGGCAGATATAAAAGGCCAACCATCCACGAAACTACAGCGATGATATGAATGGCCTTAAGTGTTAAATATAAACTCATTAATTTATTAAATATTTTTTAACAATATGTTCCATCATTTGAATATGGTCATCATTGTCATTTAGACAGGGTACAACATCATAATTTTCTCCGCCGCTTTCTATAAAGCTTTCTTTGCCCTGAATTGCTATTTCCTCTAAAGTTTCAACACAATCTGATGAAAACCCCGGACAAATCATAAGTACATTTTTTTTGCCTTTCGACGGAAGTTCTTCTAAAGTTTTATCCGTATAAGGCGTTAACCATTCTTCTGGTCCAAATCTTGATTGAAAAGTGGTCTCAATGGGTATGTCTTTAAATTTTTCCTTTATAAGTCGTGTGGTTTTTTGACAATAGCAATGATATGGGTCTCCTTTAGTAAAATATTTTTTTGGTATCCCGTGGTAAGAAGCTAAAATTAAATCTGGCTTCCATTTAATTTCTAAAATTTTCTTTTTTATACTGTTTACAAGAGCATCAATAAAAAGGGGCTCAGATTCGTAATGAGGGATAGTTTGTAAACTAGGTTGCCACCTCATCTTAATTAAATTTCTATACACTTCATCACATACGGTTGCTGTAGTTGCTGCCGCATACTGTGGATACAGTGGGAAAATAATAATTTTTTCGCACCCTTCTTTTTGCAAAAAATCTAACTTGCTTTTAATGCTCGGATTTCCATAACGCATTGCAAAATCTACAAGAATAAAATTGTTGCCTATTCTTTTCGTTTAATTTGTTGGTTTGGCTTTTTGTATAATATCTTAGTGGAGATTCATTGGTTTCTTTCATCCAAATTTGCTTATAAGCATGCGCTGTTTTTGACTGGTCTAAAGGTTAATATAAATAAATTTAAAATTATTTGCCAAAGAATTGGGTTAACCTCTATGACTCTGGTGTCTGATAAAAATTCTTTTAAATATTTTCTAATATCCCACCAACTAGTCGAATCTGGAGTCCCAAGATTAACAAGTAAGACTCCAGTTTTTCCAAATTTTACCTTTGGATGATTTATTTTATCTAAGTCAAAACTCATAAATTATAACCCCTTACAAACTCAACTAATTTTTTAACATTTTCTGGTTTTGTTTGTGGCAAAATTCCATGGCCCAAATTAAAAATATAAGGCCTGTTTTTAAAAAAATCTAAATATCTTTTTGCTTCTTTAAACATTCTTTGCTGACTTCCTAATAAAAATTTTGGGTTTAAACCGCCTTGAAAAACTACATTATTATTTAAATTTAATATCATTAAGATTTATATCATAATCAAGATTAATTCCGTCTGGGGCTTACCGTCTCTTATAAAAGCGTTAATATTCTTCGTTTATTCCTTTTGGAAAACACACAACTCGCCTTGCTAGGAAATTCTTTCTTAATTTTTTTAACAATATTTTTATTTGGATTAATACAAAATTGTTTTAAATTTTTCTTATCTATTAAACCCGCCCAACTATCAAATAATTGTATAACGTCTGCCCCAGCTAGTATTTGCTCTTTGCAGTGAATATAAACTAAATTTTCTAATCTCTTTAATTATTTTTAATATCTCCTCTTTTTTTAAATTTATTAATAAATTTCCTATTTCCTTTTGGTGAACTTTTATTAATCATATAAACTAACAGTGTCCACGGCGCTCCGGCAAATCCTATTAAAGATTTTTCTTTGGGTAGTTTTTTTTTTATATTTTTTATTATTTTATAAACATTTTTTAACTTTTTTATAAAATCTTTATCTACTTAAATTATAAAATTTACCTCAGGTTTATAATTTTCTAAAATTGGTCCTATATTTTCTTTAAATTTTATATTTTGTCCTGCTGCTTTTAAAATTAGTAAAATATCCGAAAATACAATTGCTGCATCTAAATTATATCTTTCTATAGGTTGTAAAGAGACTTTTGTTGCGTCTTTAATATTTAAACAAAAATTAATAAAATTTTTATTTTTTTTTCTAATTATTTGATATTCGGGCAAATATCTTCCTGCTTGCCTCATAAACCAAATAGGTAAATTTTTTTTCTTAAGTATTAAGCTTTTCTGAAGAGAACTACTCATTAATAAATATTAGTTAAAATAGTAGTAGTATATGGTTATGTTAGTAGTGTGTTTATATTTTTATCAACAGTTTATTAACAGAATTTGTTAGTAAAAATATCAACCTAACTTTTAATTTATAACAATAATACAAAGTTATTAACAATATTCAAATAAACACAAACAAACTTATTAATGTTATTAATTAAATAACAATAATTTATTAGCTGTTAACCCTTTCTAATTTTAAAGTTAAAAATGTATAAAGAATAATTATAAAGATTTTTCCACAGTCTTATGAACAGAAAATATAACGTTTTTTTAGTATCCGACTCGACCGGCGAAACCTTAGATAGAATATTTCTTGCGTTAAAAGCTCAATTTGAAAATTTTAATAATTCTCTACACCATTTTTCTTTTGTTAGAACAGATGCCCAAATCACAACATTATTAGAAAAATGTAATAAAGTAGAAAATCCAATTATTTTGTATACGCTTGTAGAGGCTTCAATTACTTCATTTTTAATTCAGGAGACAGAGCGATATAAAATTCCATGTTTTGGAGTTTTAGATTACTGAACCCAAAATTTGAGGTG